>JAYUSD010000201.1:0-38304 GCA_043755865.1 Variovorax sp.
GCGCCAAACATAGCAAATACGCCGGCTAACCCCCTATTTCGCTTTAAAAACAGCATCAATGGCCACTTTATAAGCCGGCAACACATCCGCCGCAGCAGACAAGCTCATCAACAAATCATGCAACACGCCATCATGCACGCCATAAATCCAACCATGCACCGTCACTTGTTGGCCACGCGCCCATGCATCTTGCAACACCGTGCTCTGCGCCACATTGAGCACCTGATGGATCACATTGATCTCGCACAACACATCCAAGCGCTGCTCTGACGGCAGAGCAAACAGCCGCGCCGCATGTACATCTCGCACATCTTGAATATGTCGAATCCAATTGTCTGCCAAACCAATGCGCACATTGCCTAAAGCGGCATGCACGCCGCCGCACCCATAATGACCACACACAATCACATGCTCTACTTTGAGCATATCCACCGCGTATTGAATTGTTGACAGCGCATTCAAATCCGAATGCACCACCACATTGGCCACATTGCGATGCACAAACACCTCGCCCGGCTCCAAGCCCGTGATCTGATTGGCCGGCACACGAGAATCCGAGCAACCCACCCACATGTAACGCGGATTTTGCTGCTGAGAGAGGCCAGTAAAAAATCCCGGCTTGTCCCGCTCCATTGAAGCGGCCCATTGTTTGTTGTGATTGAGCAGGTGTCTTAATGGCATTGAAACTTAAGCGCTTTCAAACATTTCACACAAAATTGCCAGTGCAGGAGCTGGGTCAATCGCCGCGATTTTCTTGATCAATCTAGAACGATCTACTGCCCGAATTTGATCCAGAGCGACCGAGCTGTTTTGTCGTTGCAGCTTGATCGTCAGCCGAGTTGGCCAAGGGCGAATCGTGCTGGTAATTGGCGCGGCAATCACAGTGCGCAACTGTTCATTCGTTTCATCGGGAGAGACGATCAAGCAAGGTCTGCGTTTGTTGATCTCGCTACCGAGCGTTGGATCAAGATTCACCCACCAGATCTCACCTTGAAGCGCTTGCGCAGCCTTAGGCATCGGCATCTTCCCATGCATCAGCTATCGGCAAGCCATCCCACAAGTCTTCTTCAACAGCCGGAGCAGCTAAAAACGCCTCGGCCCAGCCTTGGCGTGGCACTCGCATCGGGCGCAAGACGATTGCGCCACCTCGGGTTTGGATATCCAACTTGGCAGCTTTCTCCAACAAAAAAGTAGCCAAGATTGATTTGGGTAACCGAACACCTAAAGAATTACCAACCTGAATGACTTGGGTTTGCATATGTAACCACCTCAAAAGTAATTACATTGTAGTCACTTCACGCCGTCTCCGCAAACAGCTCCCGCCCAATGAGCATCCTGCGAATCTCGCTCGTACCTGCGCCAATTTCATAGAGTTTGGCATCGCGCCAGAGGCGGCCTAGCGGGTACTCGTTGATGTAGCCATTGCCGCCGAAAATTTGGATACCGTCGCCGGCCATTTTGGTGGCGTTTTCTGCGCACCAGAGGATCACGCTGGCGCAATCTTTGCGCACTTGGCGCACGTGCTCTGTGCCGAGCATGTCGAGGTTTTTACCGATTTGGTAGCAGAAGGCGCGGCCTGCTTGGAGGATGGTGTACATATCGGCCACCTTGCCTTGAATGAGCTGGAATTCGCCGATGCTGCGCCCGAATTGCTTGCGATCATGAAAATACGGAATCACGTTGTCCATCACAGCTTGCATGATGCCAATCGGGCCGGCTGCGAGCACGGCGCGCTCGTAATCTAAGCCACTCATGAGCACTTTTGCGCCATTGTTGAGGCCGCCAATGATGTGGCTCGAGGGCACTTCGACGTTTTGAAACACCATCTCGCCGGTGTGTGAGCCGCGCATGCCGAGCTTGTCTAGCTTTTGCGCGGTGGAAAAACCATTCATGCCTTTTTCGACGATGAAGGCTGTGATGCCGCGTGCGTTGAGCTCAGGTTCGGTCTTCGCGTAGACGATCATCGTGTCTGCATCCGGCCCGTTGGTGATCCACATTTTGCTGCCGTTGAGCAAATAGTAGCCTTGCTTTTCTTCCGCTTTGAGCTTCATGGAAATCACGTCAGACCCCGCGCCGGCCTCGCTCATGGCTAGTGCGCCGATATGCTCGCCGCTGATCAATTTAGGCAAGTATTTCTTGCGCTGCTCTGGCGTTCCGTTGCGGCGGATTTGATTGACGCAGAGATTGGAATGTGCCCCGTAGCTGAGGCCGATTGAAGCAGACGCACGCGAGATTTCTTCCATCGCGATCATGTGCGCCAAATAGCCCATGCCCGCGCCGCCATATTCCTCTTCCACCGTGATGCCGAGCACACCAAGCTCGCCCATCTTGCGCCAGAGATGCATCGGGAATTGATCGTTTTTATCCACATCGTGCGCAAGCGGCGCGATCTCTTTGGTTGCGAATTCGCGCACCGCATCGCGCAATGCATCGATGTCTTCGCCGAGTTGGAAATTCAGTCCGGGTAGGTTGCTCATATCAATACTCCTTTAATCAGTTGAGGACAGAGCAACGGGGCGCTGCGCGCATCTGTAGGTCTGTCCCGCAAAGTTTCAATACTTTTTCTCGATGTAGATCATCGTGGCCTGCATAAAGCCGCAGCTTTTGCGCTCGCCGTTTTTCACGTCAAAAATCTCCGCTTTGCATACTGCCAGCGTGCGCCCTGCTCGCAAAACTTCCCCAACGCAATGCACGCGTTCACCCGTAGCGGCCGCTGCGAAATTAATCTTGTATTCCACGCTGGTCACTTCCATGCCCTTGGGCGCCACCGTGAGCGCCGCATAGCCGCAGGAAATATCAGCCAGCGCGCCCAATGCGCCGCCATGAAACGCGCCTTGCTGCTGCGTGACTTTATCGCTCATGGGCAGCGCAAATTCCACGCGTCCCTTGTCCACGCTCACCAGCTCACATCCCAGCGCGGCCATCATGCCTTGGCGCTTAAAGCTCATCTCAACCCGTTGAAAGAATGGGTTGGGCTGATCGTCGCTTTGGTTGTTGGTTAACGCGCTCATTTGGCCTTCTCATTCTTGGCCAGCAGCGCTTTGGCTTCTTTCTCATGCGTTTTGATCTCGTCTAGCTGCACCTGCAACTCGGCCAGTTGCCCTTCCATCTCAGTGCGGTGTGCGCTCAGTACCGTGAGAAATTTTTTCAGCTGCGGCCCAGTATCTCGCGGGCTGTCATACATGTCGATGATGTCTTTGGCCTCGGTGAGTGAAAAGCCTAAGCGCTTGGCGCGTAGCGTGAGTTTGAGGCGTGTGCGATCCTTGGCGCTGTACACCCGCGAACGCCCACCAGCGCCAGCGCGCTCAGGGGAGAGCAGCCCCAAATCTTCATAGAAGCGAATGGCGCGTGTGGTCAAATCAAATTCTTGCGCGAGATCGCTGATCGTGTAGGTGTGTGTGGGCATAAAACGAAGGAGACAGATGCTTTTAAGGTTTGCCACTAACATGCAAGTGCGTTGACGTTTACGTTAACGTCAACATGGAATATACATCGAAATCAACCCCTATGAACGCCTTAGAAAGCGCCTTGCGCTACCCATTTGACACGGCATCCGGCGAAACGCTAGCGCCAAGCGGCGGCACCTTTCACATCTCCTCCGGTGTTAAATGGATTCGGATGGCCCTGCCTTTTGCGCTGAACCATATCAACCTGTGGCTGCTTCGCGACTGCATGGAGGGGCGTGAGGGGTGGACCGTGGTGGACTGCTGCATTGATCGGGCCGAGAGCCGAGCGCAATGGCAGCAGATTTTTGAAAACGAATTGGAAGGCTTGCCCATCCTACGCGTGATGGTCACGCACATGCATCCTGATCACATTGGGTTAGCGCATTGGCTCTGCGAACGCTGGACAACGGCTGATCACACCTGCCGCCTGTGGATCAGCGCGACAGATTTCAACGCCGCCCGCATGGCCTGCCTTGCTTTACCAGAAATGGCCGCTGGCCATGGCGGCAAAGCGGCAGCGGCATTTGTGGCCTCGCATGGCATGAGCAATCCGGATTATTTGAAGCAAATCCGTGAGCGCACGGGCTACTATTCGCAAATGGTGCCCAGCGTGCCATCTAGCTATGTACGCCTGATGGATGGCATGACGATAGACATTGGAAGCCAAGACGCAAATAACACATGGCATTGCATCGCAGGCTACGGCCACGCACCTGAGCACATCGCATTGCATTGCCCTGCGCTCGGTTTGCTCATTGCTGGCGACATGATGTTGCCGCGCATCTCCACCAATGTGAGCGTGTATGACCTAGAGCCTGAGGCGAATTGCCTCAAACTGTTTCTAGATTCGATTGCAAAGATGAAATCGCTGCCCGAAGACACGCTGATTTTGCCCAGCCACGGCAAGCCCTTCACCGGTCTGCACACGCGCATCGCCCAACTAGAGCAGCATCACGCAGATCGCTTAGCCGAGGTTATGACCGCATGCCGCGAGAAGCCGCAAACCGCCCACGACATCGTGGCCATCATGTTCAAGCGCGCTCTTGATCTGCATCAGCTCACTTTCGCGCAAGGCGAGGCGCTGGCACATTTGCATTTGCTGATGCACGAAGGCCAACTGGTACGAAAAATGCAGGATGGTGTGTATCGCTTCAGCGCAGTCTCGGTGGCGCCCAAACTCGCCCTAGAATACGTATAAAACGCATCTGCACATCAACGATACGCTATTATTTTTATAGCACACTGCGTATATCCTATGCCGGCTACCCTTTGTTTTTCTCTAAACTTTAGCTTCTTTTGTCTATGCGCGCCCCGCTAGCTTTGGTCAAACTCATGCGCTGCTGCCTGCATCTGCTGCACGGCATGTGGACGATTCTCACGCGCTTTTCTAGCGCCACGCATGAGCAACGCTCCCATCATGTTGCCGATTGGTCCAAGCGATTTCTAGAGCTGCTCGGAGTCGCCGTCAATGTCAACGGCCAGCCGCTTCAAAAAGGCCCATTGATGGTGGTGATCAACCATGTCTCGTGGCTTGATATTTTGGTCATGCTCGCCGCGCAGCCGGTGTGCTTCGTCTCCAAATCCGAAGTGCGCCATTGGCCCATCATTGGCTGGCTTGCCACAAATGTGGGCACGTTGTACATCGAGCGAGCCTCCCGCCGCGATGCGCTGCGCGTCGTGCACCAAATCGCAGAAAACTTGAGCGCCGGCCACCTGATCGGCATCTTCCCGGAAGGCACGACGAGTGATGGCAAACAATTGCTACCCTTCCACGCCAACCTTCTGCAAGCCGCTGTCGCATGCAGTTGCCCTGTACAGCCTGTGGCGCTGCGGTATTTGGAAGCAAGCGGTGAGTTAAGTATGAGCCCGATCTACGTTGACGACGACACGCTGCTGTCTTCCGTCTGGCGAATGATGTGCGCCCATCCCATTACAGCGCGGCTCGATTTTTTACCAAGTATGCCCACGGATGGACTGGACAGACGCGCTTTGGCCGCTCAGTTGCAAGACATTATTTCTGATTGCTTAAAGCGTTAGAATTTTAGGGTTTTAGCCTGATCGCCGGCATAGATATTGCGCAGAGCGCTACTTAATTTATAGCATGTACCGCGCATGAATTTCGGTTTTGCGTCAGTAAACGCACCGTTGCAACTGACTGTGCGCCAACGTACAGACATCATCTGCTCTGCGTTGGTACAAAGCTATATTAATCAGCATTGATCGCACAAGGAGCGCAGTACACCATGAAGCAAAATCGTCTGAAGTATTGTCTGGTCGTAGCCACAGCGGCAAGTCTGCTCACGCTGGGCGGCTGCGCTAATTCGCCCGAAGTCCGGGCATCGTCTGACCCGTATGCCAATTTTGCGAGCTACCAAACTTTCGGCTTTGTGAGCCCCTTAGGCACAGACCGCAGCGGCTACCAAACACTGGTCTCCCAGCAAATCAAAGCCGCCGTGCAAGCGCAACTCGAAGCCCGCGGCATGCGCTTGGTTGCCCAATCGCCTGAGTTGCTTGTCAATTTCAACGCATCCATCACAGACAAAACGCAAATCTCGCATGTACCCGTACTCGTGCAGCCGGCCTTCGGCGCTGGCTACTACGGCGGCAGCTATTACGGTTACCGCAGCGGCTTTTATTCAGCATGGCCTCTGTACGTCGATCAAACGATTGTCACCCGCTACAAAGAAGGCACGCTCAATATCGACATCATCGATTCAGCGCGCAAGCAGTTGGTCTGGGAAGGTCGCGTGACCGATGACGATGTCACTCGCAAAGAACGCACGAACACACAAGAATCCATCAACGCAGCCGTAGCCGCTGCATTTGCGCAGTATCCGGTGCAAACGGTACGTAAATGATGCGGTTTTAGGCGATTTAGCCATCTAGCCGGTATGTTTATTGCGTGAAATGCTGCGGAATTGACAGTGTTTACCCATTCGCCTGAGCTTGTCGAAGGGTTGGCTAGAGCACCATTACGCCCCACCCACTCACCTGCGGCCTAGCGCAGGGCAGTCGTCTCGGACAATTTTTTTGAAAACACTCGCGATAGAGATCATCGCAATCTAACCCTCACCCCACGCGCCTTCCAAAAAAATTTCCGATCCAACCACCCTACGCTCTCCGCTGGAAACGTAATGGCATGCCAAGCAAGATGATCTTCATCAAACCTCGCGCTTAAGCAATTTACGGATACCTGGATAAAACTCGATGCTTCGCTCAACTAGACTACTCAGATCTATTTCGTGCTTAGCTAGCCATGCTGCTTTGTAAGGCTCCAAAAGTTGCTGTGTCTCTTTGAACATTTGAGTCCACTCATGCAGTTGTGTCACTAATTTAACTTCCCAGTTGCGCTCGGTTGCAGCCGAAAGCACAATTTCTGCAAATCGATGAGCCAGTTCATTACGGAAAAAAAGCATATTCTCCAACTCCTCTTGCAGACTTTCAGTTGGGTTGAATGCAGCACAAAATTTAGCAATCAATTGCCCCAATGTCAGCCTGTCCAGCTTAACTTTTTCCGAATCAAAATCTAATTTTGAAAGTTTTTGATCATGTGCATGGGTTACTAAAAGAGATTTCAAGTGGCCTTCGAGGGAGTGCGAAGCAATCATGGATTCGCCATACGCTGCATAAACTGCGTACAAGCGTTCTTGTCGCGACAGTAAGTTGATGGGCTTCATAGTTTTTGTTACGCTCAATTTTTGAAGGCGCGTGGAGAGAGGGTTGGATTGCAATGGCCTCTATCGCGTGTGTTTTCAAAAATATTGCCGAGCCAATAACGTCGCGCTAGGCCGCAGGTGCATATGGTGGCGTGCTACCAGTCGCGAGCAAGCAATCTTTGAAAAAGGAAGTTGCTGGCGTGCACCGCGAAAAGTGAGGTCAGAGCACAAATAATTCGATGGGTTTTTGGCAAATGCGGACTGAGTGCGTAATTAATTGTGATCTGACCCCATTTTGTCGTTAATTGTGATCTGACCCCATTTTGTCGCTACTACTGATTTAGTAGCACCTCACGCAGTATCTATGCCGGCTAACTGCCTAAAACGCTTGAAAAACTCTCACTAAGCTGCAAACGTGACGACGTGATCGACTTCTGCGCGGATGCCGATCCATTCGCCAAGTTTGTGGTCGTGGTGGCTGGGCACATGCGCCATCACTTGCTCGCCAGTTTTGAGCTCAAGAGTGTAGAGAAATTCATTGCCGCGAAAGGCTTTGCGGACGATTTTGGCTTGTATGGGGGAGGCATCGTCGTGGATGATGTCGTCGGCTCGCAGCAAAACATCGACCTCGCCGACCGCTAATCCTTCGAGCACAGCCGGGCTGATATCGTGCAGCTCGCCCAGCGGCGTGACAACGTGTTTGTGCAATCCGCCATGCTCTTCGTGCAGCTCCACTTGTGCTTTTGCAAACACACCATGCCCAATGAAATCTGCGACGAAGCGCGTGGCGGGTCGGTGGTAGAGCGTGTAGGCATCGGCCCATTGATGGAGCTTGCCTTCATGCATCACACCAATCACATCGCCTGTGGCAAAAGCTTCTAACTGATCATGCGTGACCATCAGCGCCGTGGCGCCAGCGGCCTTAAGGATTGCGCGTACTTCATGTGCCAAGCGCTCGCGCAGATCGACATCGAGATTTGAAAACGGCTCATCGAGCAGGAGCAATTGCGGCTTGGGAGCTAAAGCCCTAGCAAGAGCAACACGCTGCTGCTGCCCGCCCGACAGCTCATGCGGCATGCGGCGGCGCTCGCCTTCCAAACCCACCAGCACGAGCACTTCGCGCACGCGCTCTCTGCGCTCAGCATCTTTCAAATGCATGATGCCAAAAGCCACATTGCGGCCAATATCCATATGCGGGAACAGCGCGTAATCTTGAAACACCATGCCAATGCGCCGATGCTCGGGCGCGATTTGCTGGCCCACGCTGCTCACAGTTGCACCCGCCAGTTGAATGCTGCCGCCGCTGACAGGTTCTAAGCCCGCCACGGCGCGTAGTAGAGTCGTCTTGCCGCAGCCCGAGGGCCCGATCAACACGCCGATCTCCCCGGCTTTCAAGCCAAAGCTCACATCACTCACGGCGGCGCGAGCGAGGCCTGTATAAGAAACGCTGAGCTGGTCAAGTTGTAAATACATGGGGCAATTGTAAATGCGTACAATTCTCATTTAGTTTTAAGATCTTTTCAGAAGTTCTCTCGTGCGGCGCATTTTCCAATTTCCTCTTGCAATCATTGCGCTCATCGTTGCCCTGCCTGTGCTCGCCGTGTTCGCATCGCTACTGCAATGGAATGCTGCAAGCAGCGATATCTTGGCGCAAATGGCGAGCACGGTGCTACCGCAATACGCTATCACTTCCATAGCGCTCTGCGCAGCAGTGGCGGCGGGTGTGGCCTTGATTGGCACTGCAACGGCATGCGCCGTGACATTGTTTGACTTCAAAGGCCGGCGCTTTTTTGAATGGGCGCTGCTGCTGCCGCTGGCTATGCCGGCTTATGTGTCGGCCTATGCGTATACGGATTTTTTGCAATTTGCGGGGCCTGCGCAGACTTGGATTCGCGAAACGTTCGGACTAACGGGCCGCGTGCTCCCCGAGATTCGCAGCACGTGGGGCGCGGCGCTTCTCTTCATTTTCACGCTTTATCCGTATGTTTACTTGCTCGCCCGCGCTGCTTTGACGGAGCGCGCTGCACATCTCATGGAAGCGGCTAGGCTGCTGGGCGCTCCCCTCAAAACGCGCATCCAAAAAGTGGCGCTGCCACTCGGTCGCCCCGCTGTGGCCGCCGGCATAGCGCTCGCGCTGATGGAGACGCTGGCTGATTTCGGCGTGTCGAGCTATTTCGGCATTCAGACGTTTACCGCCGGCATCTACAAAGCATGGCTTGCGATGGACTCGCCGGTTGCGGCCGCTCAACTTGCGGCGATGCTGCTGATCGTGGTGGCTGTGTTGCTCAAAATCGAGCGCCATGCACAAAAGAAAATGCGCTTTTCGGCGGGCAAAGGCGCACGCGCGGGCAGCCAAGAAGCCAAGCCTGTGCTTCTCTCGGGCAGCCAGCAAATCAAAGCGCAATTGCTCTGCACTCTGCCAATCCTTCTGGGCTTTGCGCTACCCGTGCTCATGATGTTGCGGCCTCTGCTTCAAGGCTCAGGCAGCGATGAGCCGATTCGCTGGGCTGCGTTTGCCGCTTGGGCATTCAACAGTTTCAAGCTTGCAGGCATTGCCGCATTTTTGGCTACAGCGCTGGCTCTGCTGCTCGCCTTCATGCTGCGCCGCAAGCCCAGTCGTTTCATGCAAGCCATCACGCAAACCACGGCGATGGGTTATGCCGTGCCAGGCGCTGTTGTCGTGGTGGGCTTGCTGATTCCCGTGGGCTTGCTGCAAAAATGGCAACCTGATTGGAGCATCGGCGCCCTGGTCACCACGACCATCCTCGGCGTGATCTGGGCCTATCTCGTGCGCTTCACAGCAGTGGCGCTGCAAAGCATCCAAAGCGGCTATTCGCGTATTCCGCTGAGCTTGGATGATTCAGCGCGAATGCTCGGCAGCTCCAGCGTCAACCTGCTTACGCGCGTGCATGCGCCCTTGCTCTCGCGCAGCGCGGCTGTGGCGGCGCTGCTCGTCTTCGTCGATGTGATGAAAGAGTTGCCCGCCACGTTGGTGTTGCGCCCGTTTAACCACGACACGCTGGCTGTGATGGCTTATCAGCTAGCAAAAGATGAGCGCCTCGCTGAGGCGGCTCTTCCCTCGCTGGCGCTGGTGTTGGTTGGGTTGGTGCCCGTGATATTTTTGAGCAGATCTCTGCGCGTCACGGATAAATAAACCGCACGCTAGCCAGCGGCATGGTTTGCCTCAGTTAAAATCAGAATTTCCACCGAGCGACTCATGACCAAATTCGTCTTCGTCACCGGCGGTGTGGTGTCTTCCCTAGGTAAAGGCATCGCTTCCGCATCACTGGCCGCCATTCTCGAATCGCGCGGCCTGCGTGTCACCCTTATCAAGCTTGATCCGTATATCAACGTCGATCCTGGCACGATGAGCCCTTTCCAGCATGGCGAGGTCTACGTTACTGAAGACGGTGCTGAGACCGATCTCGATCTGGGCCATTACGAGCGCTTCATTGATACGCGGATGAAGAAGCAAAACAACTTCACCACCGGAAAAATTTATCAATCTGTGCTTGAAAAAGAGCGCCGGGGCGATTATTTGGGTAAGACGGTGCAGGTGATTCCGCATGTGACCAACGAGATTCAAGAATTCATCAAGCGCGGCGCGGGTATCGGCACGCCAGATGCTGTTGATGTAGCGATCGTCGAAATCGGCGGCACGGTAGGCGATATTGAATCGCTGCCTTTCCTAGAAGCTGTGCGCCAAATGAGTCTGCGCGCAGGCGTGGGCAATACGGCTTTTGTGCATCTAACTTATGTGCCCTTCATCAAAGCCGCAGGCGAATTGAAGACCAAGCCGACGCAACACACCGTGCAAAAGCTGCGCGAGATCGGCATCCAGCCCGATGCCCTGCTCTGCCGCGCGGATCGCAAAATCCCAGAAGACGAGATGGAGAAAATCTCGCTGTTTACCAATGTGCAGCCTTGGGGTGTGATCAGCATGTGGGATGTGGACACGATTTACAAAGTCCCGCGCATGCTGCATGAGCAAGGGTTGGACGGTTTAATCTGCGACAAGCTGCGTCTGAACACACCGCCTGCAAAGCTCGCCCGCTGGGATGCACTGGTGCATGCCGTGGAGCATCCGAATGTTGATGTGAGCATTGCTATGGTGGGCAAGTATGTTGATTTGTCTGACAGCTACAAGTCACTCAATGAAGCGCTTAAACACGCAGGCCTTAAAAACTCCGCTCGCGTCAACATCGAATACATCGACTCCGAAACCATCACGCCAGAGAACGTGACGCAACTCGCCAAATTTGATGCCGTGCTCGTACCCGGCGGCTTTGGTGCGCGTGGTGTGGAAGGCAAAATCGCGGCGGCAAAATTCGCCCGAGAAAACAAAATTCCCTATCTCGGCATTTGCCTCGGCATGCAAGTGGCCACCATCGAATACGCCCGTAATATGGCTGGCCTGAAAGATGCCAACAGCACAGAATTCGCGCCCGACACACCGCATCCCGTGATCGCTTTGATCACTGAATGGAAAGACAAAGACGGCACGATCCAAAAGCGCACAGAAAAATCCGATCTCGGCGGCACGATGCGCCTCGGCGCGCAAAGCTCCGATGTATCGAAGGGCACGCTCGCTCACAGCATCTATGGAGATGTGGTCACAGAGCGCCATCGTCATCGATATGAGGCGAATGTGAATTACCTCGATACGCTACGTAAAGCTGGCCTCGTGATTTCTGCACTCACACAGCGCGAGCAGCTCACCGAGATTGTGGAGCTGCCTGCCAATGTGCATCCTTGGTACATCGGCGTGCAATTCCATCCCGAATTCAAATCCACGCCATGGGATGGACATCCGCTGTTCAACGCTTACATCAGAGCCGCTTTGGATCACCAAGGCTCGGGTAAAGCGTTGAAGCCTGTTCCCTCTAGCGCTTCTCAGTCTGTTTGATACGGCCTCTCGTAGTGCTCCTGCGAGTTTGAGGCACTGCGCTTCGGGCATCCCCCTTCGCGACTGTCCCCCGCCTTCGGCTCCTCCTTTATGTCGCTGCGGGAGATACCCAAATCACAGCGCCTCAAACTCGCGTTTGTAGCTCTCGAACAAGAAAATACGCCTCCTCTGCAATTGGTTGCGTTGTACAAATCGGGCTGAGCTTGCCGCTAGTGATTGGGTTGTTCACCGCAGCGACATAAAGGAGGAGACGGCGAAGCCGGCGGGGGACAGTCGCGGAGGGGAACGGCCCAAGCGCTGGCGGCAAGCTCAAGCCATGAACTCTACAAATTTTTATGTAAAACCAGCCGATAGTCGGCATAGAACCTGCGCAGAGCGCTACGAATTCAGTAGCATATCAACCACATACTTGCCAATGGCCAATGAGCTCGTCAATCCCGGTGATTCGATGCCAAAGAGATTCACCAAGCCTTTGATGCCATTTGCATCTTCGCCTTGAATCACAAAATCTGCCGCAGCTTGCCCATTCCCTACAATCTTCGGGCGCACGCCGCTGTAGCTCGGCGCAAGCTGCCCATCGCGCAAACCCGGCCAGTATTTACGCACCTCCGCATAAAAGGCATCTGCGCGGCGCGGGTCAACTGAGTAGTCAATTTCGTCAGGATCACTGATGCCTTCCAGCCACTCCACATCGGGGCCGAATTTAGCTTGCCCACCGAAATCAATCGTAATGTGAACACCCAAGCCCGCCTCGCTGGGGATCGGATAGATCAAACGCTTGAAGGGCGATTGTCCGCTGAGTGAGTAGTAGTTGCCTTTCGCAAAATGCGCCCTCGGCACGTGAGCCGCATTTAAGCCTTGCATACGCTGCGCAAGTTGCGGCGCATACAGGCCAGCGGCATTGATGAGCTGCTTAAAGCCAATCTCTATACGCCCTTCAATTGCTGCGTTTTTAATAGCACTCCGCGCATATAATACGCCGGCTAGAGAGCTATTTTGATCTGAATTTCGATCAAACCATTGGATTTTTTCAACCCGCGTCGACAGCACCACCAAACCGCCTGCATTTTCCACATCACCTTGCAGCGCAATCATCAGATCATGGCTGCTCACGATGCCCGTGGTGGGCGAGAGAAGGGCTTCGATGCATTCAAGCTCGGGCTCTAAGGCTCTGGCTTCATTGCGAGACAAACGTTGCACCGGCACGCCATTAGCCGCTGCCTGCACCTCAATCAGCGCAAGTTTGGGCAACTGCTTTTCATCCGTAGCCACAATCAATTTGCCACACTGCTGAATCGGCAAACCGCGCTCGGCGCAATAGGCATAAAGCATCTCCTTGCCGCGCACGCAGAGCTTGGCTTTGAGCGAGCCGGTGGCGTAATACAGCCCGCCATGCACGACTTCGCTGTTGCGCGAGCTTGCTCCTTGCCCGATGGCACTTTCCTTTTCAATCACCATCACATCGCGGCCCGTGAGCGCAATAGCGCGAGCAACTGCAAGGCCGACTACGCCCGCGCCTACAACAATCGTGTCAACGGTATCCATGATTTACCTTGGATCAAAGCTTTGTAGCGCAAGAATGAGTTGCTTTAGATTCTCGCGCAACGCTGCGAACCCATCTGTAAGTTCCAGCGTCTTTTCGTTCATATACAAAGCGCGATTGATCTCAATTTGCACGCTATGGCGATGCTGCGCAGGATCTCCATAGCGTCGCACGAGCTCGACGCCTTTGTAAGGATGATTGAGCGATGCGCTATATCCCATGCCCGCGAGTTGCTTCTGAATGGATAGCAACACCGCTTCGCTTGATGTGCTGTGATCCCGATTGCCGAGCACAAAATCTGGATGCTTGATCCCCGGAAAATCCGTGGCATGGCTGCCCGCCACCTCGGGCATGCTGTGGCAATTGATGTGGATGCTGTAGCCGTGCCGCGCATGCGCTGCATCAATGGCCGCTTTCACGGCTGCATGATAAGGCTGCCAGCAAAGATCAATACGCCGCTGTACTTCGCGCACGCTAAGCTGCCGCGCATAAAGCGGCTCGCCTTCGTCAGTCGCACGCCAAATCAAGCCCTTGCCCAAGCGGCGCTTGGAGAGCACAGCTGGATCGCGCATCTCCACAGGATGTGGCCAACTGCCCGCAATCATGTCAGGGTCAACCTCGGTGAGGTTGCGGTTCGCATCCAAATAACTGCGCGGAAAGTGCGCCTCAATCCAAGCGCAACCTAGGCTTGCCGCAAAACTGTAGAGCTTTTCCACGTGCGTATCTTCCGCGCACCGAAGCTCGCTCAAATCACAGGCAAAGCCGAAATCGGGCGGGTAGGCTATGCCGCTGTGCGGCGAATCGAGCACCAAGGGCGAGCTGCCCCCGTGAGTGGTCACAAAATGCATAAAACTAATCGTGTATTGCTTAGCGTCGTTTGCTCAAATTTTTTTCTGCGGCGAGTCAGTGACTGTGAGCCACTTGCTCAGCGCCGTCAATCAAGCGCAATTTTCGCAAACTTTGCAATGCGCTGCATTTTGTCGATTTCTTTTTTGATTTGAGCTGCAAACTCTTCAGGCTTGTTGCCTGAGGCAAACAAGCCCTGCCCTTTTAGCTTCTCCACCAAAGCCGCATCTTTAAGTGCCGCGCTCACGGCCTGTTGGATGCGGCTCACGGTTGCAGCCGGCGTGCCAGCGGGCGCTACCAAGCCAAACCAAGATGCATCGTTGTTTGCAAACAAAGCTTTCTCGCCATACGTAGGCACCTCTTTAAGCACATCTAAGCGCGTGCCCCAAGCCACTGCCAGCGCCTTCAATCGCCCGCCTTGGATGTGCGGCAGCGAAGAAGCCACTTGATCGAAATACACCTGCACCTGCCCGCCAATCACATCCGTGATCGCAGGGCCCGCGCCGC
Source organism: Variovorax sp. (assembly GCA_043755865.1). GTDB lineage: Bacteria > Pseudomonadota > Gammaproteobacteria > Burkholderiales > Burkholderiaceae_C > JANMDU01. The sequence goes on from JAYUSD010000201.1 coordinate 14,905, forward strand.
GATACGGGATGTGCACCATGAAGGTATTCGTGGTGCTCTTAAACAGCTCGCCCCACATATGGCCGATGGTGCCGTTACCCGGCGAGGCGTAGCTCACTTTGCCCGGATTGGCTTTGAGGTATTTGATCAATTCTTCCAACGTGTTGACCGGTAATTTCGCGTTCACGACCAACACGCCCGGCGCTTTGACCAGCTCAGTCACGGGCGCGAAATCACGTGTGGGATCGTAGGGCAACTTTTTATATACCGCAGGATTCACACCATGCGTAGACAGCGTGGCCACGCCAAGCGTGAGGCCATCCGGCGCCGCCTTGGCCACCTCACTCATGCCAATCGATCCGCCCGCGCCAGCTTTGTTTTCTACGATCACTTGTTGCCCCAATGCTTTGCCAAGTGGCTCTTGCAGCGCGCGTGCTGTGATGTCGGTTGCGCCGCCCGGCGGGAAGGGAACGATCAAGCGCAGTGGCTTGCCCTGCGCCATGCAATGACTCACAAAAGGGCTGAGCCCAAGACTCATCGCCGAGCCTGCCGCAAAATTTAAAACATGCCTACGCTTCATTATGTTCACCGTCAGTTTGTTGCAATGTGTATATTCTTCATTGGCAACGCACAAAAGAAAAGCGAAGAGTGCTCACGTAAACATTCCATTGAAGACTGAATTATTACGGGTTTATCCCCATCATCAAACCATTTCTGAATGGCAACATTCAGTGCATGACGCTTCGCAAACTCCACCCCGCAACGCATCTCTTGAGGGCTTTCGTCATGACCGCGCGGCAGAGCAGCATCTCCCGAGCCGCCGAAGCTTTGCATCTCTCGCAAAGCGCTGTGAGCAAGCAAATTTTGGAGTTGGAAAGCAGCTTGGGTGTCGCGCTGTTTGAGCGCGTTCGCAAGCGCCTCGTGCTCACGCCCGCAGGGCTGCGCTACGAAGCCGCTGTGCGCGTGCTGCTTGCTCAGCTGGAGGCGGCGACGCTGGATGTGATCACAAGCGGCGATGGCGGCGGCGCATTGCATATTTCTTGCTTGCCCACCTTCGCCGCCAAGTGGCTGATCCCGCGCCTGCCAGATTTTCAAAAACTGCATCCGCAAATCGCGCTGCATTTTGTGCCCTTCGCACAGGGCTACACCTTTGAGCGCGCCGATCTGGATTGCTCCATTCTTTTCGGCCAAGGCCATTGGCCCGGCGCAGTAGCCCAATACATCACAGGCCGCGAGGTGATGCTCATTGCTCCGCCTTGCCCCCGCGGCAAGCCCCTGCTCAAAAAGCCGCAAGACATCACCAAACACACCCTGCTGCAACATGCCACCGTGCCGCACGCTTGGGCGCATTGGTGCGAGGCGCATGGTGTGAGCCATTTCAATCCACTTGCTGGCCCGCAGCTCGATCAATTCCACAGCTTGATTCGCGCCGTGATGGCAGGCATGGGCTTGGCGCTTGTGCCGCGCTGCTTGGTGCAAGATGATGTGGCCGCAAGGCTTGTATCTGCGCCGCTGGATGATGGCTATACCGACGACAGCGGATATTACCTGTGTTACCCCGAATCCAAAGCCCAGCTTGCGCCGCTGGTGAGTTTTAAAGATTGGCTCGCCAAAGCATTAACGGCGTGATCTCCTACACCGCGCCGCTTGTACTTTGTATGGCCTGCGCGTATGCTGAATGCAAGATCTTATGGCCTGCACTCCCACCGTGAACACCCATTGCGCCACCTGCAGGTTGCGTGATTTGTGCATGCCGATGGGACTCAATTCGCAGCAAATGACGATGATCGATCGCATGGTGAGCACACGCGTCAGGGCATTACGTGGCCAGACGTTGTTTCGTGCAGGTGGTGTTTTCAAATCGCTCTACGTGGTGCGCACGGGATTTTTTAAAACTTGTGTGTCCACAGCGGATGGTCGAGAACAAGTCTCTGGCTTCTACATGGGCGGCGAGTTGATGGGGCTGGATGGCATTGGATCGGCTCAGTACACATGCACTGCCATTGCATTGGAAGATTCCGATATTTGCGTGCTCCACATGAATGAGCTCAACATGCTCGGGCGCAGCATTCCTGAGCTGCAATGGCACGTGCAAAAAATCATGAGCCGCGAAATCGTGCGTGATCATGATCTCTTCCTGATGCTGGGCAGTATGCGAGCCGACGCTCGCGTTGCCAGCTTCTTGCTCAATCTGCTCGCGCGTTTGCATGCGCGCGGGCAATCCGGCGATGCTGTGCATCTGCGCATGACGCGCGAGGAGATGGGCAGCCACCTTGGGCTCACGATTGAAACCGTCAGCCGCACATTAGCCAAGCTCTCTCGCAGCGAGATCATCGCTGTGCAGCTTAAAGAAGTACGCATTTTAGATTTGCCTGCGCTGCACAGACAAGCGCAACACGCAGCAGAGGGCGATTACGAGCGCCGACAGCAACTTCCCATGCGTGCAAGCACAACTTTGCTCCATACGCAAAAAAAGCAAATCGCTTGACATAGATCAAGGTGCCTCTCGCACGCTTTGCCTAAGCTAGAGGCTTAACATCAAAGGAGTCTCACTATGTACCAACGCATTCTGATCGCCACCGATGGCAGCGAGCTATCGGAAAAAGCAGTCTCTAGCGGCATCTCGCTGGCTGTAGCACTCGATGCAGAGATCGTCGCCTTCAGTGCGGTTCAGAGCTATCCAAACATGTATTTTGAAGGCGCGGTCGTGTTGTCGGTTGACGAAGTCGGGCGGATTGAAAAAGAATGGCATCAGCAATCTCAAGCCTTGGTAGATGCAGTACAAGATGAGGCTCATCGCCACAGCGTGAAAGCCAAAGCAGTGACTGGCGCACACTCTGGCTCCATTTCAGAGAGCATTATCAAAACCGCTAAAAAGCACAAATGCGATTTGATCGTCATGGCCTCGCATGGCCGTAAAGGCATTGGCCGCGTGCTGCTGGGTAGCGAGACGCTGGATGTCCTCACGCATTCCCATATTCCTGTTCTAGTTTTGAGGTAATCACGATGAATATTTTGCTCGCAGCTGATGGCAGCACCTACACTAAAAAAGCTTTGGCTTTTTTAGTCAACCATGTTTCCTTGCTAAACGAGGCCGATCACCTGCATGTCTTGCATGTGCAGCTGGCCATGCCACCGCGTGTGAAATCCGTCGCTGGCAAAGATATGGTGATGGACTATCACGAAAAAGAAGCCGAAAAAGTTTTGCAACCGATTCGAAAATTTCTAGATCGACATGGCACGAACTACAAAGCCGACTGGATCATTGGCAACCCCGCCATAGATATTGTCGCAACCGCAAAATCCGAGAAAGTACACATGATCGTCATGGGCACCCATGGGCACGGCGTGATTGGCCGCATCTTGATGGGCTCGGTCGCGCAACGCGTGGTCTCGCATTGTGATATACCGGTTTTACTGGTCAGATAAGAGCATTTTAGGCCGCTAGCCGGCATAAAATATAACCAGAGCGCTATCTCATCAATAGCATTCTGTATCCACTTCAGACTGAGACTGCGCGTCGTATCTTGCGCCACTCACGTTGTGGCGATTGATGAGTTTGTTCAGCCGTTCAACCTGCGCAGCGCTCAAGCTGATGCTTTGCGCGGCGAAGTTCTCCGTCATATGCTGCGGATTCGTCGTGCCGGGAATAGAGACAATGTGATCGCCTTGGGCGAGCACCCACGCGAGTGCGAGCTGCGCGATGCTCACGCCCAACTCATCGGCCATGATTTGCATCGGCGGCAGCAGCGCCAGATTCTTTTGTAAGTGCTCAGGCGAGAAGCGGCTCATGGTGCGGCGGATGTCTTTGGCATCCAGCGCGTTCACATCCGTCAGGCCGCCGAAGAATTTGCGCGCCACTGAGCTGAAAGCGACGAAGCCTACACCGAGCTCTTTACAGGCTTGTAGCACTGCGATCTCAGGATCGCGAGTCCACAAGCTGTATTCGCTTTGCACCGCAGCAATAGGGTGCACAGCATGCGCTTTGCGAAGCGTGGCCGCACCCACTTCTGAGAGGCCAATCGCGCGGATATGCCCTTTGCGCACCATGTCGCTTAAAGCGCCCACGCTGTCTTCAATCGGTACTTTTTTGTCCCAGCGATGCATGTAATAAAGATCAATCACATCCGTTTGCAGCCGACGCAAGCTGTTTTCACATTGGCGCACAACAGTCTCAGGTCGACCGTCAATGACGCGCGTCGGCTTGCCATCTACCGCGATGATCGCCATCGCGCATTTGCTGGCCAGCGTGTAACGATGGCGATGTTTTTTGAGCACTTCGCCAATCCGCGTCTCATTTTTCCCGCCGCCATACAACGTGGCTGTATCCAAAAAATCATAGCCCGCATCGAGTGCGCCTAGCAACACTCTCTCGCCCTGCTCTGCAGACACTGATGGCCCGTAAGCGTGATCCAAATTCATGCAGCCCAGACCAATAGGCTGCACCGAAAAGATTCCGATTTGACGTTTCATTTCTATTTACTTTCGCTTTTCAAATTCATCCGGCTGATCTTCCACAGCGCCGAGGAAACGCTCAAAATCTTGCCGCTTGCCCAGCTTGGCCTCGGCCTGTAAATGAGCAACCGTCAGCACGCTTGCCATTTTCTCGCTGGCAGCACTCGCAATAAATTGGTTCACAGAAATCCGATCTTTCGCGGCAAGCTCCTTAATTTTGCGATGCACGGAATCGGGCAATCGAATCGTCAATGCGGTCATGGCTTACTCCTGATCAAAGCTAAAAAATCAGCGGGGCGAATCGCTGCAACGCCTAAAGAATCAATACCGGCGAAATCTCGCACATTGTGCGTAACGATGTATTTGCAACCTGCCGCCACGGCGCATTCAAGCACCATATCGTCATCTGGATCTTTCAGTCGAGGCCGCCATAGGTAAAAGACATCTTGCTGATGCGAAATTGAGGCGAGGTAGCGCAGGAATGAAGATGCGTCCTCGCCCGACAAGCCAAGCGGTAAATTCTCTGGCCACGTTAAAACGGCCTGCCACTCGGTATAGAGCGATATCGACAGCGCCAATTCGAATTTCTTGCTGGGTAGCATCGCCAACAAAGCAAAGCTCGCGCCTTGCTTGGAGCGTGCAGCGGCTACAAGAATATTAGTGTCGAAGACAACTCGCATGGTTATACAAGTATAACCATTAATAAGGCTCTAGCGCAGCTGCTGTTCCAGCTTGTGCAGCACCTCATAGCAAGGCAACACTTGCGCCACCGACGCGTTGGGCTCTCGGCCTTCGCGAATCGCAGTGATGAATTCTCGGTCTTGAAGCTCGATGCCATTCATGCTAACTGCGACTTTGCTGACGTCGATCTTTTCTTCTTTGCCGTTGAATAAATCATCGTAGCGGGCGATGTAGGTTGCGCTATCGCCGATGTAGCGGAAGAATGTGCCCAGCGGGCCTTCATTGTTGAAGGAAAGGCTCAGTGTGCAGATCGCACCATTAGCTGCTTGAAGCTGGATGCTCATGTCCATCGCAATGCCTAGAGCAGGATGGATCGGGCCTTGAATGGCATTGGCTTTAACGACCTGACTGCCCGTTTGGTATTGAAAGAGATCGACCGTGTGCGCTGCGTGATGCCAAAGCAAATGATCCGTCCAGCTGCGGGCTTGGCCGAGGGCATTCATATTTGTGCGGCGGAAAAAGTAGGTTTGCACATCCATTTGCTGGATATTGAATTGTCCCGCTTTGATCTTTTGATTCACATACTGATGCGATGGATTGAAGCGGCGCGTGTGGCCACACATCGCTACCTTGCCGCAGGCCTTGGCGGCAGCGACAACGGCTTGACCTTCAGCGTACACATCGCACAGCGGAATCTCCACCTGCACATGCTTGCCCGCAGCAAGGCAAGCCAGCGTTTGCGAAGCATGCATTTGCGTGGGCGTGACGAGGATCACGGCATCGACTTCTTTGATTTTCAACGCTTGCGCGAGATCATCGGTGACATGCGCGATGCCGTAAATATCGGCCACTTCTTGCGTCTTCGCCAAATCGCGACCAATCACAGAGATGACTTTCACATCATCAATAAGACGCAAGGCATCCAAATGCTTGATGCCAAAAGCGCCTGCGCCGGCAAGAGCCACGTTGATCGTCATGAGTTTTCCAATATGAGATGGCCTACCGCGGTATTGCTGGCTGGCACATGATAAAAGCGGTGCTTGAGCGTAGGCGCTATGCCGCCATTCACATCTGCCATCGCACCGCGCGAGCAATCGGACATCGCACCTCGCGCAATCAGCCACATCACCAGCTCAATGCCTTCGCTGCCCGCATCGCGCACGTAATCAATGTGTGATTTCTTCGCCAGCGCTGCCGGGTTGGCAATCATTTCATTCAAGAAAGCGTTGTCAAACTCTTTGTTGATCAGGCCTGCGCGCGGCCCTTGTAGCTGATGGCTCATGCCGCCTGTGCCCCAAATTTGCACATTCAAATCTTCATCAAAGCTGTCAATCGCTCGTGCAATCGCTTGACCGATTTTGAAGCAGCGCTCGCCAGACGGTATCGGGTAATGCACCACGTTCACCGCAAACGGAATCACTTTGCAGGGCCAAGCGTCTTTGGCAGGATCAAGCTCGCCAAACATCAGCGAGAGCGGCACGGACAGGCCATGATCTACCGGCATTTCGTTGACTATTGTGAGATCAAAGTCGTCTTGAATCACGCTATGCGCAATGTGTGAGGCGAGCCTTGGATGCCCATGAACAGAGGGCACAGGGCGCGGGCCCCAGCCTTCATCGGCTATGGGGTAATGCGCGCCCGTGCCAATCGCAAAGGTGGGGATCATCTCCAAGCTAAAAGCTGTGGCGTGGTCGTTATAGACCAAAAAGATCACATCTGGCTTGTTGGCCTTGATCCATTCTTTGGAATACTCATAGCCTTTAAACAGTGGCTGCCAATAAGGATCGAAGGTCTTCTTCAAATCCATCGCTGCGCCAATCGCGGGAACATGCGAGGTGTACACAGATGCAGTAATTTTTGCCATCAAATTGTCCCCCAGTAGCTGCCTTTGCCGCTGCCCTGCGGCTGGCGCTCAGGCTGCGCATCGCCGCCCTCGCTTAGCCGGCGATTGCCCTCTGCGCTCCTGCCGCCGCCCATCATCATGGCTTTGTATTCATCTTCGGTCATGCCTGTCATCGAGCCCGCCATTTGTTGAAAATTGCGCTCATCGGTAAAGCCAAGCTTGGCCATGAAATAAATGTTGCCGCCCAGCGCGATCATGCGATTGAAATCGCGCGCCAGCGTGGCCAATTTTTGATCTTCCGTCATGGCGTAACGTTCCATGTAGGCTCGCTCGTTGCCTTTGAATGCAGCGCGATTTTCCGCCTTCATGAGCGAATAGCAAAACTGATTAAGCCAATAGCCTTTGCACGCTTGATCGGCATCAAAAATCGTCGTGCCGGGGACATCGAGGTAAGGTTTATTCAAACTCATATTTTTTCCTCCGGCCAGTACAAGCGCATCGGGTTGCTGACCAGCAGCTTGCCTTGCAGCTCAGAAGTACACGCGATGTGTGGGATGAAATCGACCAAGAGCCCGTCATCGGGCATATGGTCTTTCAAATTGGGATGCGGCCAATCGGTACCCCAGAGCACGCGGTCGGGGAAGGTCTCGACCACTTGGCGGGCGAACGGGATCACGTCTTGGTAAGCGCCCAACTCCACGTCTTTCTCGCCATTCAAAGCCTTCGGGCCCGTCATGCTCAAGCGCTCCGGGCAACTGACTTTGCTCCACACATTTTCATGCTCGCGCATAAATTTCATGAAGAGGGCGAATTCAGTGCCGTCAATCGGCTTGCTCACATCAGGCCTGCCCATGTGATCGACCACCACAATAGTGGGCAGCGCGCAGAAGAAATCCCAAAGCTCAGGCAGATCCACCGCTTCAAAATAAATCACCACATGCCAGCCCAGCGCTTTAATGCGATGCGCGATGTCTAGCAGCTCATCTTTGGGCGTGAAATCAACGAGGCGCTTGACAAAATTGAAGCGCACACCGCGAATACCGGCATCATGCAAATCTTTCAATTCGTTATCTGTGATGCCACGTTTCACAGTCGCCACACCCCGCGCTTTGCCGCCGGATGCGCGGCAAGCATCCACGAGTGCGGCATTGTCTGCACCATGGCACGTGGCTTGCACGATCACATTGCGGCTAAAACCAAGATGGTCGCGCAGCGCAAAGAGTTGCGCCTTTGATGCATCGCAGGGCGTGTATTTACGCTCTGGCGCATAGGGAAATTGCGCGCCGGGGCCAAACACATGGCAATGCGCATCCACTGATCCAGCAGGCACTTGGAAACGCGGCTTGGCTGGGCCGGCATACCAATCGAGCCAGAGTGCGGTTTTGATGAACTCACCGGTAGGTAACTGGCTCATTCAGTCAATCCAATACAAACCGTCGCGGTGAGCTTGGCCCGCCCTGAGCGTGCCGAAGGATCGAAGGATCGAAGGGTCGAAACGCCCTGCCCTTCGACAAGCTCAGGGCGCACGGGGCCATGACTAATCCACATATTTCAGGCCGGCTTTTTCAAGCGCAGGTCTCATGTTGTACATATCTAAACCAAGAATGCCACTCGCTAATTTTGCGCGCTTCTCGCCTTCGTTGGCTTCACGCGCACGCGCTGCCTCAAGCGTTTTCTGCACAAGTGCTTTCGGCACAACAACAATGCCATCATCATCAGCCACCACCGCATCACCCGGGTGCACGCTCATGCCTGCGCACACGATGGGGATATTCACTGAGCCAAGCGTGGCTTTGATCGTGCCTTTGCTGCTGATGGCTTTGCTCCACACAGGAAAATTCATTTCTTTCAATGTCTTCACATCGCGCACACCGGCATCAATGATCAAGCCGCGAGCGCCGCGCGCTTGGAAGCTGCTCGCAAGCAAATCGCCAAAATAGCCATCGTTGCATTCAGAAGTCACAGCGGCCACCACAATGTCGCCAAGCTGGATCTGCTCTGCTGCCACATGCATCATCCAGTTGTCCCCGGGTTGCAGCAATACGGTGACGGCTGTGCCGCTGATTTGCGCGCCGCTGTAGATGGGGCGCATATAGGGCTTCATGAGGCCAACGCGCGCCATAGCTTCGTGCACTGTGGCTGAGCCGAGTGCTGCAAGCGCATCTGTGGCGGCGCGGTCTGCGCGTGTGATGTTGCGATAAACAACGCCTAATTCAAACATCGTTTCAATCTCGGTTAAGTTAAAAAAGAACCCTTCCACACAACTCAGGGCGAACGGATGGGCCTACTTTCCTTGCGCCTTCAAGCGCGCATCGAGGCGAGAAAACACGCGGCGCGTATTGCCCTCAAAGATCGCAGCTTTGTCTGATGCGCTTAGCTGCGTCGAGTTGTCAATATAGCGCTTTGTGTCGTCGTAGTAATGCCCCGTTTGCGGATCAATGCCGCGCACGGCGCCGATCATCTCGCTGGCAAAAAGCACGTTTTTCACGGGAATCACTTTATTGAGCAAATCTATGCCCGGCTGGTGATAAACGCAGGTATCGAAGAAAATATTGTTGAGTAAATGATCTTCGAGCAAAGGCTTTTTCATCTCTTGCGCGAGGCCGCGAAAGCGCCCCCAGTGATAGGGCACAGCGCCGCCGCCGTGGGGAATGAGGAATTTGAGTGTTGGGAAGTCTTTGAAAAGATCGCCGGAGAGGCATTGCATAAAAGCCGTGGTGTCTGCATTCAAATAATGCGCTCCCGTGGTGTGAAAACATGCATTGCAACTGGTGCTCACATGGATCATGGCCGGCAGATCATATTCGACCATCTTCTCGTAGATCGGATACCAATGCTTATCGGTCAAAGGCGGAGATGTCCAATGGCCGCCACTGGGATCAGGATTTAAATTGATGCCGACTGCACCATACTCATTGACGCATTTTTCCAGCTCAGCAATGCAACTGCGCGGATCCACGCCGGGCGATTGCGGCAGCATCGCCACGGGTACGAAATGATCCGGGAAGAGTTGCGAGACGCGAAAACACAGCTCATTGCATATCGCGGCCCATGTGCTCGAGACCTGCAAATCGCCAATGTGATGCGCCATAAAGCTCGCGCGGGGCGAGAAAAGCGTCAGGTCGTTGCCGCGCTCTTTCATAAGCCTCAGTTGATTAGCAAGGATCGTTTCTTTGATGTCGTCGTCCGAGATTTTTAGCTCCGCCACTTTTGGCATGAGAGCTGCGTCTTGGATACCCGCAATTTGCGCGTTGCGCCACATCTCCAGCGCTTTTGGAGCGGTGGTGTAGTGGCCGTGACAGTCGATGATGAGGCTCATGGTTTTTTTAGATTGAGAAAATTAAATGTGATCTGACCCCATTTAATTATCTGACCCCATTTAATTTGCGGGTGTCATGCCTGACAATTGTTTGATGGGGGCGATTTGAGGGGAATTGAGGAAGTTTAAAAATTGGCGCACGGCCTGCTGCGCTTGTGGGTTGGCTTGAGATGAAATACCTGCACTAAATGTGGTGATGTAAGCCACCTCCGAGGGCAGCGTGCCCAACACTTCGATGCCATCAACATGCATCAACTCTGAAAGCTGCTGAAAGCCCAATGCGACGTCGCCACTCGCTACGAGGCTTCCAACAGGTACGCCGGGGGGCGGTATCACTGTTTTGCCTCTAAGCTGATCAGCAATGCCCATGCTCTCAAACAGCCGCGCGAGATACACCCCGCTCGGGCCCGTAGAGTAACCGATGCTTTTCGCAGCAATTAATGATGCTTTTAGGGCAGTAGCCGGCATGATATCTACGTGGAGCGCTCCTCTTTTAATAGCAACTGCAATCTCAGAGCGCACCCAATCGACGCGGCTGCCCGCGAGCAGATATCCGCCCGCTATCAGCTGATCAATCGCGTCCGTTGCGAGGATCACTGCGTCAAATGCTTCGCCCGATTGCACGCGCCTGGCAGCATCCACGCCGCCCACCGATTCAATCTCCACGCGCGTGCCAGACTGCTGCTCAAACAGTGCCGTCAATTGCGCCAGCAGCTGGCGCGTGGCCATGGAGGATATGCCTTGAATTGTCATTTTTGCTATTGGTGCCTGTCATGACAGCAGCGTTTGCGGCTGCGTGTCGTGTGATTCATGGTTGTCTTTTGGGGTGAAAGTAAGTTGTGAAATCATGAAGCACTGCATAAATTTCGTAGTCGTATTTTTTCAGCTTTTGGGTACTGCACGAAGAGGTAAAAAAGCTAGCAGTTATTGAATATCGAAATATCAGTAGTTGCCCCATGCCTAAAATGCGCATATCAGAGCATCCTTTGCGCATGGACTTGCGTCAACTTGAATATTTCGTCCGCGTCGCCGAGCTGGGCAGCTTCACGCGCGCCGCACAGCAGCTGCGCATTGCCCAGCCTGCGCTCTCGCGCCAAGTGCGCTTGCTCGAAGTGGAGTTGCGGCAAAACCTCTTAACGCGCAATGGGCGCGGCGCGCTGCCCACCGAGGCGGGCAAGCTGCTGATGGCGCATGGGCGCGGCATTTTGCATCAGGTGGAAAGAGCGAAGGAAGAATTAGGCCGGGTGCGCGGCTCTCTCTCCGGTCGTGTCGCTGTGGGCATGCCTACCAGCGTGGCGCGGGTACTCGCGGTGCCGCTCACGCGGGAATTTCGCAAGCAATTGCCCGAAGCCACCATTTCAATCAGCGAAGGTTTGTCGGTGGCCATGCAAGAGGCGCTGGTCAACGGCCGCCTTGATATTGCGCTGCTGTATAACGCGATGCCTTCGCCCGAGGTGGAGCTTGCGCCGCTCTTGGAAGAGGCGTTGTATTTGGTCAAGCCTGCAGCGCAAGCTGGGGCCAAAGCTAAATCCAAAGCAAAGAGCACCGTACGCGCCGCACATCAGGCCAAGCTCCAAAAAATTTCCCTTGCCGACATCGCGCCCCTGCCGCTGGTGATCCCCACTCGGCCTAATGCCATCCGCAATTTGGTGGAATCTCACCTGAGCGCTCTTGGTCTTCGCCCTACGATTGCACTGGAAATTGATGGTGTGTCGGCTATTTTGGAGCTGGTCGCCGATGGCGCAGGCTGCGCGGTATTGCCGCAAAGCGCCGTGATATTTGTGCCGAGCGGAGCGACCGCTATGCAGCGCTTTGAAATCACGCAGATCGACAGTTTGGTATCTCGTTTATCAATCGCCACCAGCGCCCAGCGCCCTAGCACGCTCACACAACGCGCCATGCAAGAGTTGATTGGCAGCTTGGCTGCGCCGCTGTTTGTCACGCCAACATGAGCCCCAAATGAACCACACTATCAAATCAATAGCACGCTACGCCCTATTCTTGCCGGCTATGCTGCTCTTTTGCTCTCAAATCTTCTCGCAAGCGGTGACCTACCCAAGTAAACCGATGCGCATGATCGTTCCGTTCACACCCGGTGGCACCACCGATATTCTGGCGCGCGCCATCGGCCTAGAGCTCACGAAAGCTTGGGGGCAGGCTGTGGTGGTAGACAACGTGCCCGGCGCGGGCGGCAGCATCGGCGCAGAGCGCGCCGCCAAAGCCGCGCCCGATGGCTACACACTCATGATGGGCCATATCGGCACGTTGGCCGTCAATCCGTCTCTTTACCCCAAGCTGCCGTACGACCCTACGCGAGATTTTGCGCCCGTGGCTTGGGTCGCGCGTGTGCCCAATGTGCTGGTGGTGCATCCGAGCGTGCCAGCTAAGAATTTGCGGGAGCTGGTGATGTATCTCAAAGCCAATCCAGGCCGCCTGAATTACGGCTCCGGCGGCAATGGCAGCGCCGCGAATCTCGCCACGGAATATTTCAAAATGCAAACGGGCACCAGCCTCGTCCACATCCCCTATCGCGGCACCGCACCTGCTGTGAATGATCTACTGGCTGGGCAAATTCAAGTGATGTTTACTGGCGCACCGGCGCTGCTGCCACACATTAAATCTGGCGCACTGCGGGCACTGGCCGTCTCCAGCTCTAAGCGCTTAGATGCCCTGCCCGATCTGCCAACAGTCAACGAAGCTTTGGCCATCAAAAACTTTGAAGCAGACCAATGGTATGGCGTGGTTGCGCCTACTGGTACGCCGCGCGATGTGGTGATCAAGCTCAACGCTCAGATCAATACCGCGCTCAGCTCCGATGCGCTCAAAGCTCGCTTAAATTCCGAAGGCGCCATAGCCACACCGACTACGCCAGAGGTCTATGGCCAACTGATCGCAAGCGAGATTGCGCGCTGGAAGCCAGTGATGACATCAGGGCGCGTCAAAGCAGATTAAGGCCTAGACTAGGTAACGCGAAAAACGCCAAAAGGACGCTAAAAGCGCGAAAGAAAAGACCAAGAAAAATTTTTTGCGTTTTTCGTATTCTTTTTGCGTTTTTCGCCTTTTTCGCGTTACCTAGATGCCTTTATGCAAACCACAACGTCCATCAGCGCCCAACGCGCCCGCGAAATCGCGCAAAGCCTTGACCTGCACGAACTGCCGCAAGAGTTCTACGCCAATCCCTACCCCATCTACGATTGGCTGCGCGAGCATGAGCCGATTCGCCGCATGAGTGATGGCAGCTTGTTTCTCACGCGCCACGCAGATCTGGTGAGCGTCTATCGAGATGCGCACACCTTCAGCTCTGACAAAAAAGCCGAGTTTGCGCCAAAATTTAACAAACTCCCCTTCGGCAGCGATGGCGCAAACAGCCCGCTCTACGAACACCACACCAGCAGCCTCGTCTTCAACGATCCGCCGCTGCACACGCGGGTCAGAAAAATACTCATGGGCGCGCTCTCGCGCCGCGCCATCGCTGAGCTAGAGACGAGCTTGATTGAGTTGGTCAACGGCCTACTTGACCGCATGGAAAAAAATGGCGGCGGCGATTTGATCGAAGACTTTGCCAGCGCTATCCCCATCGAGATCATCGGCAATCTACTCGGCATCCCGCACGCAGAGCGCGCCCCGTTGCGCGGCTGGAGCTTGAGCATCCTCGGCGCATTGGAGCCCAAGCTCAGCCCGGCGCAGGAACAGCTTGGAAACCAATCCGTGCACGAATTCAAAGCCTATTTGCAAAGTTTGGTCATTGAGCGCAGAAAGCACCCCGGCAACCCCGAGCACGACGTGCTCACCCGCCTTATTGAAAGTGAGAGTGAGCTCACCGAGACCGAGCTTCTGCAAAACTGCATCTTCATCCTGAACGCCGGCCACGAGACCACCACCAACCTCATTGGCAACGCCCTCATTGCCCTGCAAGAGCATCCCCGCGCCCTGCAACACGCGCTATCAATACATGAGCACTCCACGAAACAAATACGCCGGCTATCGGCTGATTTATCCTTAAAAACAGGCGCAGCAGATGACTCCATGACATCTCACAGGCTCAGCACACCTATCCTCACATCCACCGCCGTCCCAGCGCGCAGCTCAGCCGCCGACGCAGCCGCTATTTGGGAGACCGCTATCGATGAATTCCTCCGCTTCGAATCCAGTAACCAGCTCAGCAACCGCCGCGCCGTGCGTGATTTTGAACTCGGCGGCCAGCATTTCGCCGCCGGCACCCTGCTCACGCTGTGCATCGGCGCCGCCAACCGCGACCCAGCCGTCTTCGACAACCCAAACGAACTACAACTCAGCAGAACCCCCAATAAACACCTCGCCTTCGGCTACGGCATCCACCAATGCGCCGGCATGCAGCTCGCCCGCTTAGAAGGAAGAATCGCATTGCAACTCTTTTTGCAGCGCTTCCCCAACTACCAGCTCACCCAAGCACCCGTGCGCGGCGGCAGAGCAAGGTTTCGCGGGTTTTTGAAAGCGCCGTTTCGCTCGCGCTAAAACAGTCATTGTTCGCCCCAAAATATATTTCAAGCCACGCCCGCCATCGCTGGCGGGCGAACCGGCGTGCGAATCTGAAAGGTCATGCGCTGCTAAATCCACTTATCGCTGCGGCCGCGCTGCTGCCAAGTCTGGCGGGCGCGATCAAGCGACAGTGCTGGGTTAGCCATTTCTTGCATGTGCTCATAGCCGACTTTGGCTAGCCAGAGCTTGATGGGCTCGGCTTTGGGGCTGGGGATAGATTGCACGATGCGCAACAGGTTTTCTGCGCTGGCGCAGTCCGTGAGGCGCGATTTGCCATCAGCGGCTAACAATTTCAACTGTCGACAATTTGTCGACAGTTCAGCACCGTCATATGACTTAACGCGCAGCTTCATTTTGAAGCAGTCGTCACGGGCCTTTTCACTTTCCGTCAACACCTACACAACATCAATCACTGAAAACCACCAAGTTTCTGTCTCTTCGTCATAACGGCGGCGGATGTCCTGTGTGTCAATGCCTTGACATGACAACTCATTCCCGCAGCGCATCGCGGCTTAATGCAAGTCAGCTAGTAAAGTTGCAGGTAGGCCGAACGCGGCGCTCGCTTGCATCCACTCTTTCTTATCTTCACTCGTTACGGCATCCCAGTCGATGTCGTCGGGTTGCAAGCCGCAAGCTCCCCAGCCTTCACTTTTAATGAGATCTGCCAAGGCCCATGCAGGCCGCAGCACGGGAATGCCTGTGGTTTTTTGATGGCACAGCCCCTGTCTGGCGGCGCGCATCCAACGCTGTGGTTTGCGCACAATAGCAAAGTGCTCAATGGCCATGTGCGGTTCGCCTTCGTCAACGGCAACAGTTGGGCGAGCGGGGATTTGTGTGCTCCATCCACATTGACGCAATGCTTCTAAGCCCATCAGCACTGCCGATGGATGCACCAGCATGAGCGCGCGCTCCCAATCGGGTGAGTCTGAGCGCAGCAGGTTGACAAATTCATCGCTGTGCCCGCCCAATGGCGCCACGAGCTTGCGTTTCTTCCAAAGATAAAGATAGTGCGAAGCCGTTTTGGAGGTCCAATGAAACTTGATGGTGAGCTCAGAGCCTCGAAAGACTGGGGGCAACCCTTGCAGCCGCTCAATGGCAGAAACTTGGCTCATCGTTTGCTGGCCTCATCGTGCGCGGCTGGTGCATGGGGAATTTCGCGCATGCAAGCCACGCCCGATGGCTGCCGTCTTGTTCTTTAAGCCAATGCAAATCAAAGATATCGCGAGGCTTAAGAAAATCGCGCGCTGCCAAAGCGAACACCTTGTCGACATAAATTTCAAACTGCGTGGCAGTTGGCACAGCCACGCGCATGCCCGCAGTTAAGCCTGCCGCGGCCTGCACAGACGAGACTTGCACGTCCAAGGGGGTCATCGCTTGATCTGGTGTTTTCCAAAGCTCTACTTTTACCCTGACCGAGGGGATCAAATTTTCGCCACCAATGACCACATGAAAGGCGTGAGGGTTTCTGCCAGATTTTGTGTGCGTGACGCTTAACACGCCCTCAGCTGGAATCCACGGCAGATACTTCAATTGCGACTCTATGTAGCTGTCGATGCTTGCCACGTCAATTGACTTTTTGACTAAGAAATCCAAATCCTCGCTGTACCTTGGCGAGCCATGCGAAAGATGAAGGCTCGTGTCGCCCCGAAAAATCAAGTCATGGGGCGCCCAACGCTGCGCAGACAGCAAGGCAGATAACGTGGCGATGTGCAAGGCTTGGCGGAGCTGAAATTGCTCGGCGGCCGTTAGTTGCCTCTTTGTCATGACGGTATTTTGGCAATTCAGATAACTTATCTCAGGTTATTTAGATAAATTGCAATTTAACCGAAGGCTTTTAGTACGCATCAAGCCTGATGTCGCGCGTCATCAGGTAAATCAAGCCTTTGTTTTTGTATTTCCCATGCGCACCGGCTCGGCCTTTTTCTCCATCTCTTTGATCTTCGCAGTGAGCGCGTGCATGGCCACGGTGGCTTCTTGGCAGGCGCTGACGAAGGCGCTGCTGGCTTGGAACATGCGGATTTCGGCCTCGGCTAAGCTGCCTCCACCGCTTATGGGGATGCCGCGAATGGCTCGGGTGGTTGGAAGGCTGGCCATGACTGAATCCTTGATAAGGTATTGGAATGGGCTCGATTATTAGGCAAACTTGATGCGGCATCAATAGGTGGCCTTAAGCATTCCAACCAACTCACATCAGTTGGCGGCTGCTGCGCTGTTGGCCAAGGCGGGCAAACAGCAGAGAGAAGAAAAAAAACCGCCAGCGTAGGCTATTTCTTTGCAGCGGGCAAGCTGCGCAATTTCTTTTGATCATGCAGGCGTTTTAAGCTGAGCATTTCAGCATACTCGAGCAATTTTTTCTGATCTTCGGGCAGCATATGTTCGATCACGCGTTGCAATTGCTGCGCCAAGGGGTCTTGAATCTGGCTGTATTCTGCAACGCGGTTATCGCTGCGCAGCGATTTCACGCCCAAGCCACTCTCAAGCCACTGCGGGCTCACGCTGAGTGCTTTGGCGGCACGCAGCAAGGTGCTGGCTTTGAGGCTTTTGGTTTTGCCAGAGACCCAATCATTGACCGCAGGAGCGCTCACGCCGCAAACATCGGCAAGCTCTTTCTGCGTGAGGCTCAGATCGCCTAGGCGCTGGCTGATTCGTTGTGCAAGGTTGCTCATGCGTTTGAGCCTAAATTCTTTTTATTAAGGCAGCCTGCCACTCAATTAGCTGCACTTAATAGGTAACTTCCTGATTCGCGCTCAGCATGCATCATCGGCTTAATCGACATGATGTGTTGGATGCTTGCCTAGCCCCTGCTAGGCAAGCCAGTAAAATCATCGTGTGATTTCTTACTCAAAACCCTTTGTTTCGCCCACCTCCGCCCTGATCTTTGACATGGATGGCACCATGATTGATTCCATGCCTTCGCATGCCCGCTCGTGGGAGGTGTTTGCAAAGCGCCATGGCGTGACCATGGATTTGGCCGAGCTGATGCACCGCACGACGGGGCGCACGGGCACAGAATGTATGGGCGAGCTGTTTGGCCGCAGCATGAGTGCAGCTGAGGCGCTGCCCTTGGTAAAGGAAAAAGAGCAGATTTATCGCGATTTGTTTGCGCCGATATTTGCCGAGGTGCGCGGGTTCAAAGCGTTTGAGTCGCAGGCTCGAGCGCTGGGTCTGAAGATTGCAGTGGGCACGGCGGGAGACATTCACAATGTTGAATTCGCTTTGTCTCACTTGAAGCTTGCCGTTGCCCCGCAGGCTGTCATTCGCGGCGACATGGGGCTGCCCGGCAAGCCCCAGCCCGCTATCTTTTTGGAAGCAGCCCGCGTATTATCTGTGCCGGCTAGCCATGCCATTGTGTTTGAAGATGCGCCACTGGGCATTGAGGCAGCGCGGCGGGCGGGTATGCGGGCTGTGGCCATTTGCAGCACGCATTCCGAGGCCGAATTGGCAGGCGATCATGTGATCGCTGCGGTCAAAAATTATGAAGAATTGATGGCGCAGGGCTTTTTGCAAAGCTTGTCGCTCGACGTTTAAAAATTTAGAGAGAAGATCACTATGTTCAAGGATGGCCAAGCCACTTCCCCCACCGTCATCCGCCGCGAAGATTACGCGCCCCCGCCTTTCTGGATTGACACCGTCGATCTCACATTTGATCTCGATCAAACCAAAACGCGCGTGCTCAGCAAAATGCATCTGCGCAGAAACGCGACTGCTGCGCAAGATGCACCTCTGCGCCTTGAAGGCGTGGAGCTGAATCTGGCTCGCGTGCTCGTTGATGGCGCTGGATGCTCGTTCAAAATGGATGGCGAGACGCTGGTGCTCGATGGCCTTCCGGCTGAATGCGATTTAGAGATTTTCACCACCTGCAATCCCGCAAAAAACACGTCGCTAACTGGCCTGTATGTGAGCCAAGAGACCTTTTTTACGCAGTGTGAGGCGGAGGGCTTTCGCCGCATCACATATTTCCTAGACCGGCCCGACGTAATGGCCAGCTACACGGTCACTTTGCGGGCAGATAAAGTGCTTTATCCCGTGTTGCTCTCCAATGGCAATTTGGTGGACAGCGGTGATCTGCCAGATGGCAAACATTTCGCCAAATGGGTGGATCCGCACAAGAAGCCTTGCTATCTTTTCGCACTGGTGGCCGGCAAGCTCGTTGCTAGAGAGCAGCGCATTACCTCGCGCTCTGGCACAGATCATGTGCTGCAAGTCTTCGTGCGCCCCGGTGATTTAGACAAAACCGAACATGCCATGAATTGCCTGATGGCCTCTGTGGCTTGGGATGAAGCGCGCTTTAATCTGCCGCTCGATCTGGAGCGCTTCATGATTGTGGCCACCAGCGATTTCAATATGGGCGCGATGGAGAATAAGGGCCTTAATATCTTTAACACCAAGTATGTGTTGGCCAACCCAGCCACAGCCACCGATGTAGATTACGCCAACATCGAAAGCGTGGTGGGCCACGAGTATTTTCACAACTGGACGGGCAACCGAATTACCTGCCGAGATTGGTTTCAGCTCTCTTTAAAAGAAGGACTTACTGTCTTCCGCGATCAAGAATTCAGCCAAGACCTTTGCCCCAATCCTTCGGCCAGAGCTGTGAAGCGCATTGAAGATGTGCGCGTGCTGCGCCAAGCGCAATTTCCCGAAGATGCCGGCCCGATGGCTCATCCGGTGCGCCCCGATCAATACGCCGAGATCAATAATTTCTACACCGTCACCATTTATGAAAAAGGCGCAGAAGTCGTGCGCATGATGCAAAGCTTGGTGGGCCGCACTGGCTTTACCAAAGGCATGGCCGAATATTTCAAACGGCATGACGGCCAAGCTGTGACTTGCGATGATTTTGCCAATGCCATAGCCGCAGCCAATCCGGGCTCTGCGCTGCAAGTGCTGCTGCCACAGTTTTTGCGCTGGTATTCGCACTCTGGCACGCCGCGCATTGCAGCAAGTGGCGTGTATGACGCAGCGGCGCAAACCTACACGCTTTCGCTCTCGCAAAGCTGCCCTCCCACGCCAGGCCAAGCCAGCAAAGAGCCGTTTGTGATCCCGCTGGCGCTTGGCCTTGTGAACCCCGCCACCGGGCACGATATGCCGCTACAACTCGCGCACGAAACGCAGGCCGTGCAAGGCGCGCGCACCATCGTACTCACACAGGTGCATGAGGTGTTGCAGTTTATCCATGTGCCCGCGCAGCCCGTGCCCTCGCTGTTTCGCGGCTTTTCTGCGCCCGTGATTTTGGACTTTGACTACAGCGAAGATCAACTGCTTAGCCTTCTCGCACACGATACTGATCCCTTCAACCGCTGGGAAGCCGCGCAGAGATTGGCGATGCAAGCAGCGCTCTCTGCTTTGACACAAAACGCTAGTAATTCCATAGCAAACTATGCAGATTCTATGCCGGCTACCGGCTTATTTGATGCTAAAAACTTCATGGAAAGCCGCTTTGTAGCGGCGTTGCGGCATGTGCTGAGCGATGCCTCGCTAGATGCTGCCTTCAAAGAACTTGTGCTCACCCTGCCCTCAGAGACTTACATCGCAGAGCAGCTCGATAGCGTCGACCCACAAGCCATCCATGCCGTGCGCGAAGGCATGCGCCAAGCGCTGGCAATTGCGTTGCATGATGATTGGGCGGCAGCTTACGAGGCCAACAAAGACACCGGCGCTTACTTGCCCGATGCAGTCAGCTCGGGCCGCCGCTCGTTGGCCAATCTTGCCCTGCACATGCTTTGCCTAGGTGGCCAAGGAAGCGCCAGTGAGGTTTGGCATAGCAAAGCCTATCAGCGCTTTAAAGACAGTAGCAACATGACCGATCGATTTGGTGCACTCGCCGCTCTGGTGGGCAGCGGCAGCTCTCACGCCGTTGCGGCACTCGCTGCATTCCATGCGATGTTTCAACACGAAGCCTTGGTGATCGATAAATGGTTTGCCCTGCAAGCCGGCAGCTCAGATCGCCGCGGCAGCATCTTGCCTCAAGTGCGCCAGCTGATGCAACATGCCGATTTCAACATCAAAAACCCTAACCGCGCCCGCAGCTTGATCTTCAGCTACTGCAGCGCCAACCCTGCGGCCTTCCATCGCGCAGATGCCGCAGGCTATGTGTATTGGGCCGATCAAGTGTTGGCTTTGGATGCGCTGAATCCCCAAGTCGCCGCCCGCCTAGCCCGCGCACTTGATCGCTGGAAGAAATTGGCGCAGCCTTATCAAGATGCCGCCAAGCATGCAATTGAGCGTGTGGCAGCAAAAGGCGATTTGAGCAATGATGTGCGCGAAGTCGTCTCGCGTGCTTTGGCAGCTTAGTTAAGCGAGGTTGAACTTCCGGTACGCGAAAGACGCGAAAGTTACGCGAAAAGCGCGAAAGAAATACCAAAGTGAATTCTCTTTTTTGATCTATTTTTTCAAATCTTTTTGTATTTTTTGTTTTTCTTTTTCGCTTCTTTCGCGTAACTTTCGCGTCTTTCGCGTACCGGAAGTTAAAAGTCTACCCAAGCAATAATATGTCCAATAAACCCATCTCCCTCTCCAGATATCTCCTAGAAAAGCAACGCGAAAGCAAAAGCGACGTAGCACCAAGTGGCAACATTCCTCCCAAGCTTCGCCTGCTCCTAGAAATCGTCGCACGTGCCTGCAAAAGCATCAGCCATGCTGTGAACAAAGGCGCTTTAGGTGGCGTGCTCGGCGCGGCAGATAACAATACAGAAAACGTCCAAGGCGAGATGCAGAAAAAGCTGGACATCATCGCCAATGAAGTGCTGATCGAAGCCAACGAATGGGGCGGCCATTTAGCCGCTATGGCTAGTGAGGAAATGGACAGCATCTACGTTGTGCCCAATCGCTATCCTCAAGGCGAATACCTTCTGCTGTTTGACCCGCTTGATGGCTCATCGAATATTGATATCAACGTCAGCATTGGCACAATCTTCAGCGTCTTGAAAAAGCCAGAAGGCTCCGATGCCGTAACCGAAGCGGATTTTCTACAAGCAGGAAGCAAACAAGTCGCCGCCGGCTACTGCATCTACGGCCCGCAAACCACGCTTGTGCTCACTGTTGGCGATGGCGTGGTGATGTTCACGCTAGACCGTGAACAAGGCAGCTTCGTGATGACGGAGAGCAACATGCGCATCCCCGAAGATACCCAAGAATTCGCCATCAACATGAGCAATATGCGCCACTGGGCGCCTCCTGTAAGCCGTTACATTGACGAATGCTTGGCTGGCAAAGACGGTGTGCGCGGCAAAGATTTCAACATGCGCTGGATCGCAGCGATGGTGGCTGATGTGCACCGCATCTTGACGCGCGGCGGCGTGTTTTTATACCCTTGGGACAAACGCGAACCGGGCAAAGCCGGCAAGCTGCGCCTCATGTATGAGGCCAACCCGATGAGCTGGCTCGTTGAGCAAGCCGGCGGCGCAGCCACGAACGGCAAACAGCGCATTATGGACATTCAGCCCACCAAGCTGCATGAGCGAGTGAGCGTGATCTTGGGCAGCAAACATGAAGTCGAAAGAGTCACGCAATACCATGCAGAAGCATGATTTTTAAGCAAAATCGCCCTGTAGCCGGCATGAAATATGCGCAGAGTGCTATTTAATTCATAGTGTCAGAGGGATACATCATGCAACCCGTTATTTTGCCAACAGACGATGTGAGCTACACCATCATCCTGCCCAGCGTGTATGGGCAAGTCATGGTTAATCGCTTTGATACCAATCAAACTAACGCCCTGCTCAAAACCAGCAGTGCCATTGATACGAATGAAATTGCCGTGATGGCGCAGCTGGCCAGCCAATTGCCAGCGGGCAGCACAATCATCGATATGGGCGCAAATTTCGGCTTGTATACCTTGGCCATGGCCCGCGCCAGCTCTGCTAATCAATGCACCGTGCATGCTTTCGAGGCCCAGCGCGTGATCGCCTACATGGTCTGCGGCACGCTCGCCTTGAACTCTGTAGAAAATGCTGTGGTGCATCACCTTGCCGTGGGAGAAGCGGTGGGCGAAATCGACATCCCAAAATTCAACTACCGCGAGGTCTCCAGTTACGGCAGCGTGGAATTCGGCGCCGAACAAAAAGAATTCATTGGTCAATCCCGCCAAGTCAGCACAGAAAAAGTTCGCCAAGTCAGCCTTGACAGCATGAATCTTGCCAACGTGCGCCTCATGAAAATTGACATCGAAGGCATGGAAGAAGCCGCACTGGAGGGCGCAAAAGCAACCATCGAGCGAGATCGACCACTCTGCCTCGTCGAGTGGATCAAATCCGACAAAGCCGACCTCGTGCAGTATTTCAAGCATCGCAATTACACTGTGCTTGACTGGGGAATGAACCTGCTTTGCTTGCCTTCAAAAGAAGCTTTTGCGTTTGAGCATCAACTTCAAACGCTATAATTCGAAGCTTAGCCGGTGTAGCTCAGTCGGTAGAGCAGCTCATTCGTAATGAGAAGGTCGGGTGTTCGATTCATCTCTCCGGCACCAAAATTCAGTGTGATCAGTTTTCAAAGAAGTCGCTTAGTGCGGCTTCTTTGCTTTCTGACTCGTCTTACCGCGCCGGGCACATTAACGGCGGGCTACATCACGACAAACTGAGGATAGCAAGCGCTCCGATAGGTCATG
>JAYUSD010000202.1:0-16104 GCA_043755865.1 Variovorax sp.
CCTTGGTGATGTTTAATCCGATACCCAACCCATCCTGAGAATCTTCCAGTGAACTATCAACTTGAGCAAACATGTCGAAAACACGCCCGAGCAGCTCTGGCGCAATGCCCACGCCATTGTCTTCAATAGCCACCTCAACAATGCCGTCGTGGCGTTGTACAGCGATGCGGATACGACCGCCCGGTTTCGTGTATTTGGCGGCGTTGTTCAAAAGGTTGCCAAACATTTGAATCAGCCGTGTGCGATCAGCATCAATGCAGATGGGTTCAGGCGGAACGTCTAAGATGAGTGTGTGTCTGCGCAGGTCAATTTGCGGGCGGCTGGTGTCCACCGCATCCTGTATGACGTCAGATATCCTTAACTTAGCCTTTTGCAACACGATCTTGCCCGCGTTGATGCGGGACAAGTCCATCAAGTCATCAATCAGGTGAACCAATTGGCCGACTTGTCGCTCCATCATGTCAAGGGTTTTCTTGACCAAGTCGGGTCGGGCTTGTGCTTTGCGCATCACGTGCAAACCGTTGCGGATTGGGGCCAATGGGTTGCGCAATTCGTGGGCCAGAGTTGCCAGAAACTCGTCTTTGCGGCGATCCGCTTCGTACAGTTGGGCGGCAAGCCGGTGCAACTCTTCCTCGGAACGAAGGCGATCCGAGATGTCTAGGATCACCGCAACAAGCCCGCAAAATTCGCCAGACGTAGACCGAATGGCGGCGACGTTAACCTGCGCGTGGAGCGCGAAGCTATCTTTGCAAATGAAGGCCTTTTCGATTTGGAAGTCTGGCCCGCCAGCAGCGAGGCGCTCAAAAGCGACAGTGCTTGAAGCCACTGACGACGGGTGGGTGATGTCCAAGATGTTGCGGCCCAACAATTCGGCTTCTGATTGGCCTAGCATTTCGCACCAGCGCGGGTTGACCAGCGTCATGCAGCCTGCGGCGTCGGTTTGAACAATACCAGCCGGCGACCGCCGCAAGATGCCGCCAAGGCGAGCTTCGCTTTCGCGCAGCGCCAACTCGGAATTCTTGCGTTCTGTGATGTCCAGCACGGTGCCGTCGAAGCTGATGGCATGCCGCCCTGACGCCCGCTCCTCAAATGTTGCCCGCCCTTTGGCAAGCACCCATCGCATGCCACCGTCTGGGCGGAAAATGCGGTACTCGATGGCGTAACGCACAGGGTTTTCAGCTCGGGTTGCAGCCGCCACTGCGGCTTCGATCGCCGCAACGTCATCCGGGTGTATCACGGCGAACGCCTCTTGGTAGTCAATCCACTCTTGCGTGACGCCAAAAATAGCGCGAAAGCGCTCATCGGTTTGTGTGCGTCGGGTTGCCAAATCCACCACATGCCACGTTCCAAGTTCGCCCGCTTCCAAGGCCAGAGCCCGCCGTTCTTCGCTCACCCGCAATACCGCAGTGGCCGCTGTTTCGTCGGTGATGTCGTCGTGCACGCCCACCCATTCGCTGACGTCGCCACGTTCATCAAGCACAGGCACGGCACGCACGTTACACAGCCGCCATTGGCCGTCGTAGCGGCGAACTCGGTGCTTAAATGCGAAGTTCTTCTTTTCGGCGACAGCGGTATTCCAAGCGTTGATCGTTGGCTGGGCATCGTCGGGATGGATAGCATTTGCCCAGCCGTAGCCTTGATAGCTTTCCAAGTCTTGGCCGGTGAAATTGCCCCAAGCGGTTTGCTCGCCAACCATGAGGCCTTGGGCGTCGTTGGTCCAGACGATGTCGCTGACCGCGTTGATCGCGGCGCGAAAACGTGCTTCGCCTCGCCGCAACAGGGCTTCCGCCCGCTTGCGCTCGGTAATGTCGCGGCTGATGCCTAGGACGCCCACGACGCGACCGCCGCTATCGCGCAGTGGCGCCTTGAGCGTAAGGAATGTTCGCAACTCACCCGATACCGGAATCAGCTCCTCAAGCTGCACCGGCGATTGTCTGGCAATCACGGCATTGTCGTGCTGCCGTACCGCAACCGCCACGTCCGGCGGGAATATCTCCTCCGTCGTCATCCCCACGGTCTGCTCGGGGGTGGAGTTGGCAATTGCAGCGCAAGCGCCATTCACAACGACGAGCCGGCCGTTCAAATCCTTCGCATAGATCACGTCGGTCGTCCCCTCCAACACGCCGTTCAATAGCTCCGTATGCTCAGCCAGTGTCTGCTCGGCATGCTTGCGATGGGTGATGTCACTGGCCGCACCGAACCACGCGATCACTTCATTGTTTGGGTTGCAGATCGGCAATGCGCGGGAGAACACCCAACCGATGGATGCGTCGGGACGCCAAACGCGATGCTCTAGCTCAAAAAGAGTTTTCCCTGCAACGGCTTCGCTGATCGCTTGGCGAACACGGGGATGCTCGTCCTGCGGGATGTTTTGATCCAGCCACGCCCAATCGGCGAGCGGCTCGGCCGAACTGGCGACCAAATCACGGCCGTCCAGCGGCAGCATGGTTGACCAGTCGGCTGACATGCGATACGCGACTTCGGAGCTTGCAGCGGCCAAGGCGCGATAGTTTTGCTCAATTTCATGCTGCACCTGCTCCAGTTTCTTGCGTTCAGTGATGTCGATGGTCACAAGTACGCCCGACACTGGACGACGCATACCCGCGAAATCTCCAAATACGATCTGCTTCTTGACACTCAACCACTTCGTCGAGCCATCTGGGCGGACGACCCGATGATCCATCACCAACGTACCGTCGCCGGCTGGATCGACGGACCGTTCGATCATGCCCAACACTTCGGCACGGTCGTCGGGGTGGAAGCGGGAGTGGATGACCGAGCACGGGACGGGCACCTGAGGCTTCAACCCAAACAAGGCCGCGGCTACGGCGTCCGGTGTGGCTGTGTCGGTCGCGTAGTCGATGGATAAGACGCCTAATCCAGCAAGCTCGACCGCCAGCTGTAGCCGAGCTTGAAGGGTGCTCAGCGTCCTTTGTTCAACCGTCAATTCATTGACAAGTGCGGTTGACTTATGAAGAGTTGAAGGCATAAAGTCCCTGACAAACGATGGCTGCGGTGGGTCAATTTGTGTGCTGACAGGACGTGCGTCAAACGGTTGCGCAAGCCGGGGCAACGTTTGATTGTAGGTTGCCATTCGCTTGCGAACTTACACTTGTTTATTAAGCCCATGCATGTTTTCTTCTGCAAATTTTCTTGCGCTTTGTCTTACATAAAAGCAAGGTGTTGTCCTACGAACACTCTGTGTTAAATTTTCGTGCGCTTTCAAACGATACAACCATGACTACGACACAACCTTCAAATTTGCCATTCGTATCAGACGCAAAACCTTTAAGCTTAGAAGTTGGCAACAGCAGACTGACCGAGGCTGCGTGTTACGCGGTACTTCGGCGCATGATGCCGGTATTGCGCCACGATGTGGCGGGCGCGATGCAACCTGTGCGCATGTTGATGCTGGTGCTGGAGCGGCGCGTGCATGCGCCAGAGCCTGACATGCAGGCGATTAGCAAAAGCGTTGTGTCGGCCAGCGCTCTGACGAAACAGGGTACTGCCGATTGCATGAACGCACTCGAGTGGCTAGATTCATCTCAGGACACTTTGGTCAGTCTGCGCAGCAGTGTGGACGAGGCAGTCAAGCTGCTGGCTATAGAGCTGTCGGCGCATGCGATGGCGCTTGTTAACGGTATTGCAGATGACAAGGCAAACGCCTCGCAGGGCTTTTGTCGCACTGTGTTCGTGGGTGCGCTGTTGGCATTTTGTGACCAGTGCACTGGCGGTGGCACTCTGCACGTTTCCTTTGAAGCAGGTAACGACCGCCATGCCGCCAGCCAGTTGTTATTGCAATTGCACTCTGGTGATGTTAGTAACGTGTCGCAATTTCAAGATGTCGTGCACAAAGATCGCCTCATAGATTGGCTGGATATACAAGCCATGGCCAGACCATTCGGCGTGGCCGTCACACGAGGTGAGGGCTGGATGAGGCTGGAGCTGCCGAAAAACTAGAGGTTTGCTGCCGCCGGCAGTGCCGCATTGAAGTCAGCAAATCAGTCTTGTCCTACACGAAGTTGCGGTGTGCACCGACACCCATTTGGTTGTTGTGAAATATCCTTACGCAAGTTTGAATCATTATTTCAAACCCGATACGGAGGAAAATTTGATTGCAGCAATAGTACCCGCACACAACGAAGAGGCGCAGATTCTTTCCTGCTTGGAGGCGCTGCGTGTGGCTGCGCGTGATCCGAGTTTGCGCGGCGAGCAAACCATTGTGCTGGTGGTTCTTGATGCGTGCACCGACCATACGCGCCGCATCGCGCAACTTCAGGGCGCAACGACCATTGCTATCAATGCCCGTAACGTCGGCGCAGCGCGAGCAGCCGGGGCAGATTTGGCGCTGGCGGCTGGCGCCCGCTGGCTGGCGTTTACTGATGCGGACTCACAAGTTGCACCCGACTGGATTTCTGCGCAGCTTGCTCAGCGCGCCGATGTGGTTTGCGGTACGGTGGCTGTGCGCGATTGGGGCAGCTACGGCGGCGCCATGCGCACTCACTACGATGCCACCTATAACGATGCCGACGGCCATCGGCATATCCACGGCGCCAACTTGGGCGCGAGCTCGCAAGCTTACATTCGGGCGGGTGGCTTCTTGCCGCTGCAAAGCAGTGAGGATGTGGCCTTGGTACACGCCTTGCAAGCCAATGGCGCAACCATTGCTTGGTCGGCCGCGCCACGCGTCTTCACAAGCGCACGGCGCGTCTACCGAGCTCCGGGCGGTTTTGGAGAAACATTGGCGCGCGTGGAGCAGCAAAGCCATCAGCAAAGCGCGAGTGAGCAGCGTGCATGAATGGTGAGGCTAAGCCACGTGCGTCGCACGACTTAACCGCTGTTTTAAATCGGCTAGACCCACTCGCAGATGCGAGCAGCCAACTGCACACAATCTTGGCTTCTGGCATAAATGCGTTGCCTTTGCCCGGGTCTGGTGCCACGCTCAAGCGTTGGCAGGCACTGGCTCAAGTAGCTCAGCACAGCCTGTCTTTGGCTAAGCTCTATGAAGGGCACACCGATGCATTGGCGATATTGGCTGAGCTTGCCAAGCTGGGAAGTGCGCCTATCGCATCAGCTGGCGACAGTTGGGGCGTGTGGGCCGCAGAGGCGGCGCATGCGCGTGTCAAGATAACGCCGGTGGCTGGGGATGAGGTTGTGCTCGATGGCAAAAAATGCTGGTGTTCTGGTGCCCAAACGCTGAGCCACGGATTGTTGACCGCATGGTATGCCGATGAGCAAGGGCCACAATTGGTGCGCGTTGTCATGGATCAAAGCGGCGTCGAAATATCTGTTACGGAATGGCGGGCGGTGGGCATGGCGGGCAGCGCGAGCGTGGACGTGACATTCACGCAGGCGCGAGCTTATCGGGTGGGCGATATGGGTGATTATTTGTCTCGCCCTGGCTTTTGGCAGGGAGGCGCAGGCGTCGCGGCTTGTTGGTATGGCGGAGCAGTGGCAATAGCTAGCGTTTTGCGCCAGACGCTGTCTGATGCCGTGCCAGCGCAGCGCGGCCCTTTTAAGCTCGCTGCGCTAGGCAAGATCGATGTTGCGCTTTGCGGTACAGCCGCATTGCTGCATCATGCGGCGCAATGGATTGACGATAATCCCTCGGAGGATGCCAGCGTCGTGGCTCTGCGCTGCCGTTTAGCGGCCGAGGCTTGTGCGGTGACCGTGCTGGACGAGGCGGGTAGAGCGTTAGGCGCTACAGCCTTTTGTCGAAACGGGCGTTTCGCGCGAGCGGCGGCGGATTTGCCGGTATTCATTCGGCAAAGCCATGCAGAGCGCGACTTCGCGGCGCTGGCTGAACGGATCGTTGCTAGCGTGAGTCAACCGTGGTGTCTGTAGAGCGCAAGCGGCTTATAAAAGGCAGCGGCACGGCCGAGGCAGCTTGGCTCGCGTGGCTTGCGTCAGATGTGGTTGCACCCTGCGCTCTGCAAGATTGGCTGCCGGGACATCAGCGCCTCGTTGTGATTGCGCCCCATCCTGACGATGAAGTGTTGGCCTGCGGCGGCTTGCTAGCGACGCACTGCGATCAAGGCGGCTCTGTGTTGGTTGTCGCAGTTACTGATGGTGAGGCCAGCCACGCGGGTTCTTCCCTTTGGGAGCCGCAAACATTGGCCGCTGTGCGGCGCAGTGAAAGCCTAAATGGGCTGCATCATCTGGGCATCATGGACTCTGCCGTTAAGCGTGTGGCTCTGCCCGACGGCGCTGTGGCGCAGCACATTCTGCGCCTTGCGCTGTTGTTGCAAACGTTGTTAAGGCCCTCAGACCGAGTACTGACCACTTGGCGGTTTGACGGCCACCCCGACCACGAAGCCACGGCTGTGGCCGCTGCTATGGCATGTTCTGCTTTGGGCTGCTGCATGATTGAAGCTCCGGTCTGGATGTGGCATTGGGCAAGGCCTAGAGATCCGTTTGTACCTTGGAGCCGTCTAAGGCGGCTGCAATTAACATCTGATGCACGCAAACGCAAACAAGCAGCATTGGCCGCGCACGCCAGCCAACTGGAGCAACACACGCGTGCTGATGGCGCAGTGCTCGGCCCTGCGATCCTAGCGAGGGCGCAGCGTGACTGCGAGTATTTCTTCTTTCCCTCTGAGCCCGCCCATGCAACACACCGCAGAATATTTTGATTCGCTTTTCTCGCGCGACGATGATCCATGGCGGTTTAAATCGCGCTGGTATGAGGCGCGCAAACGAGCGCTCACGCTGGCTTGTTTGCCGCAAAGTCGCTATGCGAGCGCTTACGAGCCGTGCTGCGCCAATGGGGAGCTTTCAGCGGCGCTGGCATCACGCTGTGAGCAGCTGCTGGTGTCTGATGGCTCTTCGCAAGCGTGCGCACGTGCCACCGCGCGGCTGGCCGATTTGTCCCATGTCAAAGTGAGACAACTTTGGGTGCCGCAGCAGTGGCCAGATGAAACGTTTGACTTGATTGTCCACAGCGAATATGGCTTTTATTTGGCCGCCGAGGATATTGATGGGTTGGCTGATAAAACCGCCGCATCACTGCGAGGCGGTGCAACGGTGCTTGCGTGCCATTGGCGAAGGCCGATAGAGGGCTGCGCGTTCAGTGGCGATGAAGTCCATGATCGTTTGTTGCAACGCATGTTGAAATCCACCGCACTCACGCAGGTCTGTCAAGTGCTAGAGCCTGACCTGCGCCTGGACGTGTGGTGTCGTGATGCACGCTCGGTAGCGCAGCGCGAAGGCTTTGCTTAAGCTCGCAATGCCAGCAGAGTCTCCAACAAACGATCAACGTGTGATTGTGCCGAAAGCCTAAACCGCGCTTGGGTAGACACATGGCTAGGGCCAATTTTCACCGTGACTGATCCAGCAGGCGCTTTTGCAAATGCCGCTTCATCATTGACATCATCGCCTACCACCAATGCTTTGGAGGCTTTGCAATCGTGCATGATCTCCAGCAATGCATCGCCTTTGTCCGGTGAGTCTTTGGGCACGATGTTCGTCACGTTGTGCCCGTGGCTTGCGCACATGTGTTGTTTGATCGGTTCTAACAAAGCATCTAGCCAAGTCCGAACTATCGGCACATTAGGACAATGGGGATAGTGCAGTGCAAGTGATAATTCCTTGTCTTCAAGAGCAATCCAGCGAGCCTGCATAGCGGCTCTGTGCCTGTGCAAATGCTCGCGGCAAGGATTGAGCTTTGCGATCAGCACTGCCGACGCTCTCACATGCTCGCGCTCAGCGCCATGGTTACCAAACAAATAACGTGGTTCAAATCCGAGTCTGGTCTTTGCGTCTTCTATAGCGCGGCCCGTAATCACACCCAGCGGCCATGCATTAGATAACGCTTTCAAATATGCAACTGTTTTCGGTGGCACCCGAGCGTCGCAGGCGAGCGGCGCCAGTGGCGCCAACGTACCATCCAAGTCAAATGTCAACAATGACGGCGCTTTAGATAAACGGTGCATCGAAAGCATTCCGTGAGGAGAAAAAAGGCCAGACATTACGCGCTTTGAAAAACGTTATGCGCGGATGCGCGCTGCGGGGCGTTGTAGGAAAGCGGCTTTCGCCATGCATTTGCAGTGGGTGCGTGAGTCGTCGAACGAATCGCTGCGGCATCCGTCAAAATTGTGCCAGCCCACCGATAAACATTGGCACTTTTGACAATGCGCCTGAGAGCGCGCATGCGCTCTTGCTGCTGCGCAAGCGGCATGCATAGCGCTTGATGCAGAGCATTGGCGACTTGGGTCGTGTGATACGGATTGACAATCAGTGCGGCGTCAAGTTCATGAGAGGCGCCAGCAAATTGGCTCAAAACCAGCACACCTTGCTCATCGTCGCGCGCAGCAACAAACTCTTTGCACACCAAATTCATGCCATCATGCAAACTTGTGACGAGGCATACATCCGCGGCGCGGTACAAGTTATCCAGCGCAGCCCGGTCGTGTTGGGAGTCCAGCAACACAATCGGTGGCGCACCCAACGATTCAAAGGCAGCGTTGATTCGTGTGACTTCGGTGCGTACTTGCAATTGAAAATCTGTGTATTGTTTTATTCCTTGACGGCTTGGTGCGGCAATTTGAACAAGGCGCGCTAGGCCCTGCCATTGCGGATAACGCAACAGCATTTTCTCGAATGCGTGCAGCCGCTCGATGATGCCTTTTGTATAGTCAAAGCGATCTACTCCAATAATTAACCGACAGGCAGGCGCCATTGACAGTTGGTTTTGCACCTTTGCGCGAGAGGATTTCACACTCGGTGTGGCTGTTAAATTGTCGGGCTTTGGCCACGCGATAGAGATTGGATAGTTACGAACACGGGTGACGCGTCCGCCGTGGAAGATCTGGACAGAATCACCCTTAGCAATGTTTTGGCCAAAGTCACTAGCCAGATCAGAAAAGTTGTGCGCATCTTGGTGCGTCTGCAATCCAACTATGTCGCTGCCCAACAGGCCACGCATCAGATCGCCCAGCCATGGGCACATCCTCATTTGTTGCGCATGCGGCCATGGGATGTGCCAAAAACTCACGATGGTGGCCTTTGGAAGTTGGGCGCGTACAAGCGCAGGTACAAGCGCCAAGTGATAATCCTGTATCAATACAACCGGATCATGCCCCCGCGCCTCGCGAACGAGCGCATTGGCAAACTTGATGTTGACTGCTTGGTAATGCTGCCAGTCGATTTCGTCAAACGTCGGGCGAACGTGCGCCATATGGCACAAAGGCCACAGGCCAGAGTTGGAAAACCCATCGTAGTAGGCTTTTTGCTCCTGCGGCGTGAGCCAGATGCGACGCAGTTTGTAAGAGCCATCGTTGGCTGGCACCCGCCAGCGGTCGGAGGCATCAACAAAGTCTTTGTCAGCTTGCCCGCTACCTGTTGCGATCCATGTGCCATTGCATGCACGAACGACCGGCTCCAGCGCTGTCACCAATCCGCTCGCAGGTTGCTTCAGCGTCACTTTTCCATTTGATACTTCATGGGAGAAGGGTTGTCGGTTCGAGACGACAATAACCTGATCACCTTTGAGCGTCGAACCGAGGATGTGCCGCAATGCCGTTTCATCCCAATCCTTAGTGTGTCCTGCTGTTTTTTTAGCAACTGCATTGATGGCGGGCTTCATAAATTTCTGCTTCAGCGGCAGCCTAGCATCGCCACATACTGGCGCGAAACGCGGTTCCAAATTCATGACATTCCTTGCAATCTGGCTTTTTTAAATGATGTCAGATAGCATCGCGTTTCATCAGCAATCAGTCTGTAGGAGAGCGCCGCACTTTCCTGTCGGCAAGGGTGGCGTGGAGCGCCTTCGATGACGTGTTTAACCTGATGAACCTGCACCACGGCACGATAGAT
This sequence comes from Variovorax sp., assembly GCA_043755865.1. GTDB lineage: Bacteria > Pseudomonadota > Gammaproteobacteria > Burkholderiales > Burkholderiaceae_C > JANMDU01. Next base: position 9,814 of record JAYUSD010000202.1, read on the forward strand.
TGCTTATGTGCGATGTCGAAGCAAAACAAATTTGGCCTCATCGACGAACTGCGCATTGGTCCCATCAATGTGCATCAAATTGCAGCTGGCGCAGGTGCATGCGTGCTGCCTGCCATTGGCTTGCGTGCGTTGAATTACTGAGGAAAGTACTTCACGCCGGGCAAGCCTTCGAAGTGTGCGTCTTGCGTCCAGAGCGTAGCGCGGTGAAGCTGGGCAGTGGCGTAGATCAAGCTGTCGGCCATGGGTAGGCCATTGCTTGCGGCAGATAGCGTGATGGGGATATTGGCTTCAACCAATTGACATTGATACATCAAGCTGACGACGGTGTGCCCGGTCTCTGGGCTCATGAGTCGGGATACTTTCTTGTACACCTCATACAGCACGATCATGGGGACGATCAGGTTTTGCGGCTTTTCAATTTGCTTGGCAAACAAAGCCGCACGCTCTGAATTGTCAAAATATTCGATCCAGCATGAGCTGTCGAGCACGACGATTTCTTTGGCGGATTTAGCAGCGGCCATTTCAGAGCTCAGGATCGTTTTCGATCTCGGCAGTGGAGATGCCGCGAGCGATGCCGCGATAGGACTGCGGTTTTTTAATCTCAATCAAGCGCAGATCATTGCCGAAATCAACCCACGCCATTTTTGCGCCGGGTTTGATCTGATGACGCTCGCGCACATCCAACGGTATGACGACTTGGTATTTGGAGGAGACGGTGACGAATTGGGTATTCATATCGATGATTGTATCGTTGAACGATTCAGCTGTCGATCAGTTCATCGGTGTGCGAGCTAGCAGCATTGAGTCGCCATAGCTGAAAAATCGGTATTTCTCTTGCACGGCTGTTTTGTACAAATCCATGATGTGCTCGTAACCGGCAAAGGCGCTTACCAGCATCATGAGCGTGCTTTTGGGGAGGTGGAAATTGGTGATCAGCATGTCGACCATTTGAAAGTTGAAGCCGGGCGTGATGAAGATGTTGGTGTCGCCGCTGGTTTGTTGGTTTTTTGCGTAGCTCTCGAGCGTGCGCACAGTTGTTGTGCCGACGGCGATCACGCGGCCGCCGCTTACTTTGCATTTTTGAATCGCATCTAATGTTTCGGGGGGGATGCTGTAGCGTTCGAAATGCATGGTGTGATCGGCAATGTTTGCGGATTTGACGGGCTGAAATGTCCCTGCACCGACGTGCAGCGTGATGAAGCCTTGGTCGATGCCTTTTGCTTTGAGCTGAATCAACAACGCCTCATCAAAATGCAAGGCAGCTGTCGGCGCAGCAACAGCGCCCGGGTGTTTGGCGAAGACGGTTTGGTAGCGTTGCTCGTCAGCTTGTTCGTCTTCATGCGTGATGTAGTGCGGTAGCGGCACATGACCGAATTTTTCCATCACAACGTAGGGATCATGGGATAACTCGAAGCGAAACAAGCCGCCATTCTCGTCTGGCCAGCGGCCAATCAGTTGCGCTTTGATGATGTTTTGACCGTCGCCGTAGAGATGCACCCAATCACCGATGCGTGGCTTCTTGCTCACCTTCATGTGAGCCACCACTTCGCGGCCTGAGACCACGCGCTCAATCAGAAGCTCCAGCTTGCCGCCTGTGGCCTTCTCGCCAAAGAGCCGGGCTTTGACGACTTTGGTGTCGTTGAATACCAGCAAATCGCCCGATTGCAGCAAATCGGGCAGCATGTTGAAGATGCGATGCACTGGCTGCGTGCTGCGGCCATCAAGCAAACGGGATGCTGTGCGCTCAGCGGCGGGGTGTTGAGCAATCAGCTCTGGAGGGAGCTCAAAATCGAAATCTTGCGTGGAATAATGCCGAAATGTGCCGGTAGCCGGCATAGAATCTGCGTGAGGCGCTATTAAATTCATAGTGTCTTGAGGACTGGACACATCCGTGCCAAGTGATGTGGATGCCGGTTGAGGAAATCTCAATTATCCCTGAGCGATCTTTTTTTTGCTCCGTTGGCTTGATTCACGAATAGTCTTTGTAGTAAGATTCTTACGCACCAAGGTAAGAATTATGGAAATCATTCACAAAGTCACCAGTAAAGGCCAAGTCACGATTCCGCAGGATATTCGTGAACAAGCGGGCATGCCTGCGAATTCCGAGGTGGCGTTTGAGCTGCGGCCTCTTAAAACGGGGGGCAATGAAGTCATCATACGGCCTGTGGTCAAGCCCATTTCCTCGTTGCGCGCAGCATTGCAAAAAGTGCGCGGCAGTGCGAATGCGACCGAGTTTAAGGGCATGGGCACGGATGAATTCATGCGCTTTCTGCGCGCTTGATTTGAAAGGATCTAAGAAGAGATGTCTCAAGCGCCCAACTCTGCCAACGGAGTTCGCGAGCCGGATGCGCGATTTTTGATGCCTGCCACATTGGTAGACAGTTGCGTGTTGATTGATCTGTTGGCCGATGATCCTCAGTGGGCCGATTGGTCGATGCAAAAACTTGAAGCGCTCGGCGGCCAAGCGCCGTTGGTGATCAACCCGTTGATTTTGGCCGAAATCAGCCCGCGCTTTGCCTGCGCGCGCGATTTAGAGGCTGCGTTGGATGCGTTGCCGCTGCAAAAACAAGCCTTGCCTTGGGATGCCGCATTTCTCGCCGGCCAAGCCTTCAAGGTGTATCGCCAATCGAAAGGCATGCAGCGCTCACCAATGCCTGATTTTTATATCGGTGCGCATGCGCTGCTCGGCGGCATGCGCCTTCTCACGCGCGATGCCAAGCGCTATCGCACGTATTTCCCTAAGCTGCGTGTGGTGTGCCCTGAGAGCAGCCCGCTGCTTTGATGAGGGCTTTGCTCGTGCCAACGCCTCAAGCCAAGCCGCCGCGCAAGAGTGCATCTGTCGAGCTGAGTCAAAGAGCGCCCAACAACGCACCGACCAAAGCGCCGGTCAAAGCGCTCGTGTCAGCGCCAGTGAAAGCGCCACCCAAATCCGCCACAGAAAAAGCGCTCGATAAACTGCGCCTGCACCGCCCGATTGACTTCGCTTTGCACTTGCCGATTCGCTATGAAGACGAGACGAAGATCACTAAGCTAGAAGATGCTCTGAATGGCGATTTAGCGCAAGTAGAAGGCGAGATCACAAGTTGCGAGATTGTGATTCGTGGCCGCCGGCAGTTGGTGGCTGTGCTCAATGACGGCACAGATTCTTGCCAGCTTCGTTTTTTAAATTTTTATCCATCACAGCAAAAGCAGCTTGCTGTCGGCAACAAAATTCGTGCACGCGGCGAGCTGCGCGGCGGGATGTTTGGTTTCTCAATGGTGCATCCGGTGTGCAAGACTGCTGGCAACGCCCTGCCTGCATCGCTCACGCCGGTGTATTCCACCGTGGCTGGGTTGCCGCAGCCTTACCTTCGCAAGGCTGTCGTAAATGGCCTAGCGCGCGCTGAGAGCAGCGGAGCACTGCAAGAGACCATTCCTCCTGAAATTTTAAGCAAAATAGGCAGTTCGCCGGCATGGAATCTGCGTGATGCGCTATCATTTTTGCACTATCCTGCGCCCGATGTGACGCTCGCCCAGTTTGAAGACCACACGCATCCGGCCTGGCAGCGCCTAAAAATTGAAGAGCTACTGGCGCAGCAGCTCTCGCAGCTCACCTCGCGTCTGGAGCGCGATGCGCTGCTCGCGCCACAACTCAAAGCGAAGAAAGACGGCTTGCATGAAAAGCTGCTCGCCGCGCTGCCTTTCGCGCTCACCAAAGCGCAGCGCCGCGTGAGCGAGGAGATTGCGCAAGATTTGGATATCAAGCGCCCAATGCATCGCTTGCTGCAAGGCGATGTGGGCTCAGGCAAAACGATTGTGGCTGCGCTGGCTGCGGCGATCTGCGTGGATGCGGGCTTTCAATGCGCGCTTATGGTGCCCACGGAGATTCTTGCTGAGCAGCATTTCCGCAAACTTGTGGAGCTGCTCACGCCATTGTTTGAGCCTTTGAATTTGAAAGTGGCATGGCTCACAGGCAGCCAAACTGCGAAGCAGCGGCGCGAAGCTTTGGCGCTGATTGAGAGCGGGCAAGCTGCTTTGGTGGTCGGCACGCATGCGATCATTCAAGACAAAGTGATTTTCAAAAATCTCGCACTCGCCATCGTCGATGAGCAGCATCGCTTTGGCGTAGCGCAGCGGCTGGCCTTGCGCGCCAAGATGAATGCACCGGGCCATGAGCCGCATTTGCTGATGATGACGGCCACGCCGATCCCACGCACGCTGGCGATGAGCTATTACGCGGATTTGAATGTGTCCACCATTGATGAGCTGCCACCCGGCCGCACGCCGATTGTCACGAAAGTGCTCTCGGATGGCCGCAAGGCGCAGGTGGTGGAGCGTATCGCAGACCAAATTGCACAAGGCAGGCAAGTTTATTGGGTATGCCCGCTGATCGAAGAATCTGAAATGCTCGACCTCAGCAATGCGACGCAAACGCATGCCGATTTGACCGAGGCTTTTCCCGGCATGTTGATTGGCCTCTTGCATTCACGCATGCCGCCTGCGGAGAAAAAAGCCGTTATGGGGCTATTTAACAGAGGCGAGATGAAGCTACTGGTGAGCACCACAGTGATTGAGGTGGGCGTGGATGTGCCTAATGCATCTCTCATGGTGATTGAGCATGCGGAGCGATTTGGGCTTTCTCAGCTGCATCAATTGCGCGGCAGGGTAGGGCGCGGGGCGGCTGCATCGGCTTGCGTGCTGCTGTTTGCCACCGGCGAGAGTGGGCGATTGGGCGACACGGCGAAGGCGCGGCTCAAGGCGATGGCCGAGACAAATGATGGCTTTGAAATTGCGCGGCTTGATTTAGAAATTCGCGGGCCGGGAGAATTTCTAGGCGCACGGCAGAGCGGGGCTGCTTTATTGCGCTTTGCAGATTTGGTGGAGGATGCGGCTTTACTAGAGCGCGTGAGAACAGTTGCGCCTGAGATGCTGCGTGATCATGCTGAATTAGCGGCGCTGCATATTGAGAGATGGATGGGCGGGAAGGTGGATTTTCTAAAGGCTTGAGACGGAGAGAAATATCCGGACGCGAAAGACGCGAAAGTTACGCGAAAGGCGCGAAAAAGAAATACAAAAACAAGAAAGAAAATCTAATAAATTTCAGGACAACCAATTTATTTGGTTTTATTTTCTGGATTTCTTTCGCGTCTTTCGCGTCTTTCGCGTAACTTTCGCGCCTTTCGCGTCCGGAAGTTAAAAAAGAAAACCAATTAAGCTAGATCAACGCCCGAGCCTGTCTCACAGCTTCAATCAAACTCGAAGCATCCGCAACCCCAAGCCCAGCGATATCAAACGCCGTCCCATGATCAGGGCTCGTGCGCACCAAAGCTTTGCCGCGCCCGTTGTGCAGGCCAAGCGTCACGTTCACGCCCTTTTCTACGCCCAGGTATTTGACCGGGATCAAACCTTGATCGTGATACATCGCAATCACCGCATCGTATTTTTTGAATCCGCGCGCCTGCATAAAAATCGTATCTGGCGGGAAGCTGCCTTGCGCATTGATACCCTCAGCTTGCGCAGCAGCAATTGCAGGGTGGATCACCTCAATTTCTTCCCGCCCAAACAAGCCGCCTTCGCCCGCATGCGGATTCAAGGCCGCCACGGCGATGCGCGGCGCGCGCCCGAGGCTTTGCGAGAGCGACGCATGCGTGATACGCAAGGTTTCCAGTACGTTGTCAAACGTCACGCGATTCAGCGCTTCACGCAAGCTCACATGAATGCTCACCAGCACCGTGCGCAGCTCATCATTGGCCAGCATCATGCGCACTGGCATATGCTCTGGCGCAACGCCGGCATGCGCTGCAGCTTCTAATTGCAGCAACTCGGTATGCCCCGGAAACTTCACGCCTGCCGCGCTCCAAGCTTCTTTGTGAATCGGCGCGGTGACGACAGCGGCCACCTCACCACGCAGCGCCATGCGCGTAGCCTCGCGCACGCATGCAAAAGAGAATTTTCCAGCCAAATCGCTCACTTGCCGGCATGGAATCTGAGCGAGATGCTCACTTTTTAGGAGTGGATCGGAATCTTGCAAAGCGAGCACAGGCATGCCTTGCAAATCTCGTGGCAAACCTTGTGATGCATCAGCAATTGGAAAAGCATGCAAGCCGCCGATCAAATCCGCCGCTTTTTTCATCATCGGCAAATCGCCCAATACAAAGCATCCCGCCAGATATTCAGGTGCATCGCGAAAGGCTTTGGCCACGATTTCTGGGCCAATACCCGCAGGGTCTCCGGGCGTGATGGCGATAGCAGCTTGGGATAAATTTCCGATCATCTCGTGATTTCATCACACTTGTCGCTTGCATGAGTGTT
>JAYUSD010000203.1:0-16046 GCA_043755865.1 Variovorax sp.
GCGATTAAAGCGCTTGCGCTTTTCGTCTCTTACGGCGACAGGTGTCGCCATACTCGCGAGCAGGGTACATGAGCCCGCCCGAATACGGCTTCCACAGGCCAAAGCCGCACCACAAAACCAAGAGAAAACATGCAGTTAGCCGGCACAGAATATGCGCAGACCACTACAAAAAGCGTAGCGTCATCCCCCGCGCCGCATTTCCTCAAAAAACTCAGAGTTATTCTTCGTCGCCTTCATCTTCTTCTGAATCAGCTCCATGCTCTCGATCTCATCCATATTGAAGAGGAACGAGCGCAAGATCCGCGTCTTTTGCAATATTTCAGGCGAAAGCAAAAGCTCTTCGCGGCGTGTGCCGGATTTGGAAAGATCAATCGCTGGAAACACACGCTTTTCATACAGGCGACGCGACAGATGCACCTCTGAGTTACCTGTGCCTTTGAATTCTTCAAAAATCACTTCATCCATCTTCGAGCCGGTATCGACCAAAGCAGTCGCGATGATCGTGAGCGAGCCACCTTCTTCAATGTTTCGCGCCGCGCCGAAGAAGCGCTTGGGGCGCTGCAAGGCATTTGCATCCACACCGCCCGAGAGCACTTTGCCAGAGCTTTGCACCACGTTGTTATAAGCGCGAGCCAATCGCGTGATCGAATCGAGCAAAATCACCACGTCTTTTTTCAGCTCGACCAAGCGTTTGGCGCGTTCAATCACCATTTCAGCCACATGCACGTGGCGCGCGGCGGGCTCATCAAACGTAGAAGCAATCACCTCGCCGCGCACGCTGCGCTGCATCTCGGTCACCTCTTCTGGGCGCTCATCAACCAGCAGAACCATCAAATGCACATCGGGATAATTGGCCGTGATGGCATGCGCGATATGCTGCATCATCACCGTCTTGCCGCTCTTGGGCGAAGCTACCAGCAGCGCACGCTGGCCACGGCCAAATGGCGCAATCAAATCAATCACACGGCCTGTGATGTTTTCTTCACTTTTAATGTCGCGCTCAAGCTTCATTTGCTCGTTAGGAAACAGCGGCGTCAGGTTTTCAAACATCACCTTGTGTTTGTTTTTCTCAGGCAAATCGCCGTTGATCTTGTCGAGCTTATTGAGTGCAAAGTAGCGCTCGCCCTCTTTCGGAATGCGCACTTCGCCTTCGATCATGTCGCCCGTGTGCAGATTAAAGCGGCGCACTTGACTGGGGGAAATGTAAATATCGTCGGTGCTGGCGGTGTAATCGGCTTCCGGGTTGCGCAGAAAGCCAAAACCGTCGGGCAACACTTCAAGCACACCGTCGGCCTCGACCAATTCGCCCGTTTTGGCGCGTGCTTTGATGATGGCAAACATCAGCTCTTGCTTGCGCAAGCGGCCGGGATTTTCAATGCCAAGGCCCTCGGCTTCATTGACAAGCGCCGAGACGTGTTGGACTTTAAGGTCATTTAAGTGCATAAAAACTCCGAATAGGGAACTCCAAATGAGGAGCTAAGAAAAATTTTTTGAGGGAGGTGAGTGACCGGAAAACAGCACATGCCGAGGCCGGAAAATTTAGGCGGTGTCTGATTGACTTGAATCCCGCAGTACTGAAACTATAGCACTTTTTGAAAAGCGCCTCGCACATAGCCCGACTGCCGCTAACAGGCCATGAATTCCAGCATAATTTAAGGATGCGTTGAATGAGTCTCCCCGATGAAGCAAATTTGATTTCGGGATGAGATGCTAGGTGCAAAACGTAGCTTTAGCGGTGCTAAGGCGAGGCTTTGTAACAACGCAGCTCGCCCGAAAGCGAACTTGATTCTCGGGAAGACTTATTGAACGAATCCTTAACCATGCTCTTGCTCCTGTCCCCCGCCAAATCATTGGATTACGAAACGCCTGCGCCGCCCGAACTGCCGCACACCTTGCCGCAATTCATCCCGCAATCAGCACAATTGATTGCGCTGCTGCGGCTCAAAAGCCCCAACCAAATCGCCGAGCTCATGGATTTAAGCGATGCGCTTTCAGCGCTCAATGTAGCGCGATATCAAGCATGGAAGCAAAAATTCACCGCGAAAAATGCCAAGCAAGCGATTCTTGCTTTCAATGGCGATGTGTACGAAGGGCTTGATGCGAAATCGCTCAAAGCTGCGGATTTGCAATGGGCACAAGATCACGTCGCCTCTCTCAGCGGCTTGTATGGCCTGCTTCGCCCGCTCGATTGGATGCAGCCCTATCGCTTGGAGATGGGCACCGCCTTGGCCAATCCTTTGGGTGGCAACTTGTATAAATTTTGGGGCGCATCGATTGCACTGCATTTGAACGACGTGCAGGCCCGTGAAAAGTCGCCAGTCATCATTAATCTCGCAAGCCAAGAGTATTTCAAAGCTGTGGATCGCAAGGCGCTCAAAGCGCGCGTGGTCGAATGCGTATTTGAAGAATACAAAAATGGGCAATACAAAGTGATCAGCTTTTTCGCCAAGCGTGCGCGTGGCTTGATGGCGCGATACGCGATTCAAAAGCGCATCGAAGATGTGAAAATACTCGAAGCCTTCTGCGCCGAAGGCTATGCATTCAATGGATCCGCCAGCACAGCGGATCGACTGGTATTTCGGAGGAAAGCATGAGCCAAGCCATCACACCGCAAACCATTACGTCCGAGCTGCGCGAATGGATCATCTCGCAAGCGCAAGCCGGCTTTGCTGCGGATGCCGTTTTGAAATCTATGCTTGACTCGGGCTGGAGTGAGGATGTGGCCATTGCTGCGCTGGAATCTACGCTGCAAGAGCATCTGCAAAGCACGCAGCTCGCAGCGGCGCTGCCTCCAGCCATGCAAGTGCCTAAGCTGGCCATTGACGATTCGCCTTTGTATTTGCAGCTTGAAGACCGGCGCGTGACGGTGCTGTCTTGCATGAGCGATCCAAGCATTGTGGTAATCGGGGACTTTTTGTCTGATGAGGAATGCGATGGCCTGATCGAAGGCGCCAAGCCGCGCATGGCCCGCTCGCTCACGGTGGCTCTGGAGACGGGCGGCGAAGAGCTGAATGCAGACCGCACGAGCAACGGCATGTTTTATGCTCGCGCAGAAAATGAGCTGATTGCCCGCATTGAGCGACGGCTGGCGCAGCTCACGCGCTGGCCTGTGGAAAATGGCGAAGGCTTACAAATTTTGCACTACTTGCCCGGCGCTCAATACAAGCCGCATTACGATTATTTTGATCCCGATGAGCCCGGCACGCCCACCATACTGAAGCGCGGTGGCCAGCGCGTCGCCACGATTTTGATGTATTTGCATGAGCCCACCAAAGGCGGCGGCACCACCTTCCCAGATGTGAAACTCGAAATCGCTCCCAAGCGCGGCAATGCCGTGTTTTTCAGCTACGACCGCCCTCACCAGAGTAGCCGAAGTTTGCATGGCGGCGCGCCCGTGATTGAGGGCGAGAAGTGGATTGCCACCAAATGGCTGCGCGAAGGCAAATTTGCATGATTTTTGAAGCAAAAGCGGCATGTAGCCGGCATAGAATATGCGCGGAGTGCTATGAAATATAGAGCAAATGGTATTTCCATTGAAGTCGAGGAGCATGGCTTACCTGGGCATCCAGCCGTGTTGCTTATCATGGGCTTGGGCATGCAGCTGATCGCGTGGCCGCCAACCGTAATAGAGCCTTTGGTGAATGCAGGATTTCGCGTGATCACGTTTGACAACCGCGATATCGGCCTGTCTCAACATTTTGATCACTGCGGTAAACCCAACATTGTCTGGGCAAGTATTAAGCGCAAGCTCGGTTGGAAAATCTCTGCGCCCTACAGCTTGGAAGACATGGCGCGAGACGCGCTCGGCGTGCTCGATGCGATCGGGATCCAACAAGCGCACATCGTCGGCGCGAGCATGGGAGGCATGATCGCACAACACGTGTCTGCTCTTGCGCCCGAGCGTATGCTCTCGCTCACCAGCATCATGAGCAGCAGCGGCGCGCCCGGCCTGCCAGATGCCAAGCCAGCAGTGCTTCGCGCTTTGCTCAATCGCCCAAAGAGTCAAAACGTCAATGACATCACGGCGCATTACGTCAAGCTTTTTGGCGTGATCGGCAGCCCCGCATTTCCCATCGAGCAGCAACTGCTGCGTGATCGCATCACAATGGGCATTGAGCGCAGTCATCACCCCGATGGCACGCTGCGGCAAATGGTAGCCATTGCAGCAGATACGCAGCGCCACGAATTAATCAAACGCATTACCGCGCCCACGCTGGTGGTTCACGGCTTGGCTGATGTGCTCGTGCCGCCCGCGCATGGGCGAGACACCGCTCAGCGCATTCCCGGCTCACGCTTTGTAGGCATCGAAGGCATGGGGCACGATCTTGCGCCCGGTGCTGTTGCGCAATGGTTGCCTGATTTCTTAAAGCACTTGAAGCATGAACACACCTGAACAATCCCAACTCGGCAAGATAAGCGCCTACACCGACCAATACGACGCTGGCTTACTCTTCCCGATCGCTCGCTCGGAAAAGCGCAGCGAGATCGGTATCACAGGCGCATTACCTTTTATGGGCGCAGATTTATGGACAGCGTTTGAGCTCTCATGGCTCAACAGCAAAGGCCGCCCACAAGTGGCGATTTGCCATGTCACCATTCCCTGCGAATCGCCGTTTATCGCAGAAAGCAAAAGCGTCAAGCTCTATTTCAACAGCTTCAACAACACACGCTTTGCGGGCAGCAGCCATGGCGCAGACGAGGTGCGCGAAGCGATTGCCTTGGATATCGGCGCAGCCGTCTTCGGCACGCCACGCGGTGAGCGAAGAGTCGGCGTGCGCATGATCAACGTCGATGCTTTCTCCAACGAGCATGTGCAAGAGCTCGATGGCGTGTTGCTAGATCGCCTCGATGTGGAATGCACGCATTACACGCCTGCACCGCAACTCTTGCACGCGGCAACTCACGAGCAGCCCGTCAGTGAAACCTTGGTGAGTCACCTGCTCAAAAGCAATTGCCTCGTCACCGGTCAGCCCGATTGGGGCAGCGTCCAGATCAATTACAGCGGCCCTCAAATCGATCAGGGCAGCCTCTTGCAATACATCGTGAGCTTCCGCAATCACAATGAGTTTCACGAGCAATGCGTCGAACGCATCTACACCGATATCTGGACACGCTGCAAACCCACCACCCTCTCCGTCTTCGCGCGTTACACACGGCGCGGCGGCGTGGATATCAACCCATTTCGCACCAGCTATCCGCAGGCGCTGCCTATGAATGTGCGGTCTGCAAGGCAGTGATGCCGGCAAACGCCGGCAGAATTTTCAGCCCGAATAACGTTTATTTGGCTAATTCCTGCGACGACGCGGCGTGACTTGCAATTGCGATTTCACTTGCAGCGGCGCAGTCGTCACATTGACGGCTTGCAAAGGCAAATCCACCAATTGATCAGCATGCCAAACGCGCACTTGCACCGCACCATCGGGCACGTTGTCAAAGCTTACTATGCCTTGCTCATTTGTCTTTGCAGCCCACGGCGAATCGCTTACATACACGCTGCCGCGCATGGAGCCATGTAAGAAGCAGCCTAAGCCAACCGCAGTTTGCGCACCGGCTTGATTCATCGTCACTTCTTGGAATTTGGCGGGTTTGCCATCGTCTTTGCCTTGCAAACGCAGCTCAAAACCGCCCGCGTTGCGGCCCGCGGCATAAGCCTCTGGTGTGTTGGCAAATACAGAGGCTACCGGAGCGCCGCGTACATGGTGATCCCATGGATCGTTGTTGACGAAACGCACTTTCGCGCCACGTGCAACCACAGTGACAGCAGGGATGAATTGCATCTTCTCGTTGGCAATCGTCGCCATGACAGGCAGGCTGGTGGTCACGTTGCGCACGGTGGCGTGCACGAGCACCACCACCGCATCCTGCGCGGGCTTGCCATCGCGATCCACCACACTGACTTGCACCGTGCCAGCATGCGCTGCAAAAGCAGCAGTTGCAGCAAAAATTAAGCCAAATAGGCCTTTAGCCGGCATAGAATATGCGCGGAGTGCTATTGATTTCATAGTAAATTCTTTCATCGTATTTTTCATGATGGATTGATCACTTCACGTTAATGATATCGCGGTGCATCGGCGCGAGCAAGGCCAGCATGCGGTTTTGAGCGCTGAACGGGATGCCGCGCGTGGCCATACTTTTTTGCAGCACTTCAACCAGCGCGTTGAAATTGGCTTTGTTGATATCCATCTCTTTGTGGGCGAGCTTCATATCAGGGCCTTTGTATTGGCAAGGGCCACCTGAGAGCTGGCACATTTGATTGCCGAGGCCACTCTTGAATTGCGAAGGATTGGTTTTTTCAAAGAAAGACTGCATGCGCTTATCGGCTTGCAGATCTTTGAAAAATTCATCCATGAGTGCAGACATGCCGGCTTGCTCGCCGAAGGCTTTATAGAGGGCGTCGTCGGCTTTGGCGGGGAGTGCGACTAGTGAGATCGCAGCGATCCATGCGCATAGAAATTTTTTCATCGTCAATCCTTAAAAAGCCACTTGAGCAGAGAGATACGTACCAGTTTGTCGGCGTTTAGCAGTGGTCGCCGGCACGATCAAGCCGAGATCAACATAGGCCAAGGTGAGGGAGACGTTTTTCGTAGGTTGCCAAGCGATAAAAATGTCTTTCCAGTCGCTCGATTTCAGGCCATCGAGCAGCCCCGCAGCGTTACCTGCCACCTCAAGGCGGTTTGACATTTTTCGGTATTCAACACCGATTGCTAAATCTTTGCGCAGCAGGAAAGCCACCGAGATTTCAGGCAAAATTTCATAGCTGTTGCGAGCACCACCCAACGTCGCGCCAAAACCGAGCAAACCATTTTGATTGGCCTTGGTGGCACGCAATGTGCCGTTCAGCAAAATGCCTTGCGCAAGAAAAAGCTTGGTGGCGCTCACATAAAAATCTGTGCCGCTGCGCTTGGCGCCGAGTGCAGAAAGCGTGGGATCTAGCGCACCAGAGCCGAGGCTCTTGCTTTGCATACCTACGGCAATGGCTGGCATCAGCGAATCGCTGTCCAGCACGGCATCGCCTGCTACACGTACTTTGATGCCAAGAATATCTTGCTTTAAGCGCAAGCCGGGCGCGCCGAGCAATACGCCAGTGATGCCGGTATCTAAATCTTGCCGTGCAAAAGAGACTTCTACGCGCTCATTCCAGCCTACCGCTGCGCCGTAGGTAGACAAGCCGTAATCACGCGTATTTACGCGCGTGACATGCGCTGTGAAGCCGATCTCGCCAACAGTTGCCAAGCTGCCAATCACCGCCCATGGCGTGAGCCCGCCGCCGGCTGCGCCTTCGACTGTGCTTACGCCGCCTGTCAGCAACAGCTTTCCAGTTTCGCAATGGGCTATCGCCGGTATCAATGCTGCGCCGAATGCTACAAAAATAGTAGTGACTAGCTTGCACATAGCGTGCGGGGGGTGATGCATGGCGCTTCCTTCGTTGTATTGGTGTAGTTGATACGCTGCGAAGGCATCTTTGGATGCATCTCTGTGACTTTGATTTTTGAATCCAAACGCCGATCACCCACGTATTGGATGTGTCTGAGCAACAAACGCTTGTCTCTATGGTTTGAGGAATGTCTTTATGAATCTATTTGCCACCAAGCCAAGCTTGGCACGGAGCCGATCACTTTTTGTGATGGCACTCAGTGCTGTTTTTGGCATGGCGCATGCCCAAACTTTTAAGCCAGGTCTTGCAAGCATTGAGCGCGGCAAGCAAATCTACACTGCCAAATGCAGCGCATGCCACAGCGCCAGCGAGCATGGCGTAGGCCCCGCGCATGCGGGCGTGCTTGGGCGAGTAGCTGGCAAAGCAAAGGAGTATGAATACTCCGAGGCATTGGCCAAAAGCAAACTGGTGTGGAGCCGCGCTAATTTGGAGCGTTGGCTTATCGATCCAGAAAAAGTGATTTCTGGCCAGCGCATGGGCTATCGCCTTTCGCTGCCCCAAGAGCGCTCAGATGTGGTGGCCTATTTGGCCACGCTGACGTTGACTTTAACTCTGCCCCCACTAAGATAACTCTCTTCAATGTAAGCAAAGCACCATGAACCCCTCCCTTACTGACGATCAACTCATCACCTGTCTTAATCGCATCGCCGCGCAAGACAGCGCTGCCTTGCGCGAGCTCTATGACGCGACCAGCAGCAAGCTCTATGCGATTGCGATGCGCGTGGTGGGCAATGTGGAGCATGCCGAAGACGTGTTGCAAGAGGCCTTTCTCACGATCTGGCGCGTGGCGGGAGATTACAAAGCGCCGCTCAGCCCGCCCATGGTGTGGCTGGGCGTGATCGTGCGCAGCCGGGGCTTGGATTTTTTGCGCCGCCGCAAAGCTGAGCGTGCCTTGGCTGGCCAGAGCGTGGAAGACATGGCCGATACGCTGGCCTCTGACCAGATTAGCCCGATGGATACAGCTGGCGCCAGCGAGCAAGCGTGGGCGCTGCATGAATGCTTGCGCAAAATCGAGGTCAAGCAGCGCCAAGTGGTCACGATGGCTTACTTTCGGGATTTGAGCCACAGCGAGCTGGCAGAGCAACTCAAATTGCCGCTGGGCACAGTGAAGACTTGGATGCGCAGAGGCCTCGATCAGCTGCGCACCTGCATGAACCGCTTTGCCTAAACCGCTTCGCATGTACTTGTTATGAATATCTCTCAATACCCTGAATTACTCGACAAATTAGCCTTGCGCTACGCCGTGGGCGTGATGCGCGGTGGCGCTCGCCGCCGCCTAGAAGCCTATGCGCGCCAGAGCGCCACCGCGCGCACCAGCATCTTGCTTTGGCAAGAAAGGATGTCTTCTTTGATGGAACTGCCCCAAGCTTCAAGTCTGTCCGCTCACCCCAGCCCCAATGTCTGGAAGCGCATCGAAAACAGTTTGCAGGGCATGCCGCATCGCATCATGCAAGCCTCACCTGCTTTGCAACACATGCAAAGCGCGCTGGCAAGCATACGCCAGCAGCTTGGATGGTGGCAAGCCGGCGCGGCATGTGCAAGCATCGCCGCTGTGATGGTCACTTTGTTTGCCTTGCAATCGTCGCAAACTTTGGAAGGACGTGGCCAGCAAATCGCACAGCTTGAGAAGAAGCTTCAGCGGCAGGCCGCGCAACAGCAGGTGCAATATGTGGCCGTGCTCTCTGATGAAAAATCTGATGCTTCGGTGCTCGTCACATTTGATCCTGAGAAAAAACGCTTGGTGCTCCAACGTGTTGGAAGCTACCAAGAAGCGGCTGATAAATCTTTGCAACTATGGGCGTTGCCGGCAGGCCAAGCACCGCAATCGCTTGGTGTGGTTGGTGGCGACAAGGTGCTCAGGCTGACTGCTGCGCCAGATCAGATCAAGAATGTGCCCACGCTGGCGATCAGCCTAGAGCCCAAAGGCGGCGTGCCCAGCAGCACGGGGCCCACTGGACCGGTATTGTTCAAAGGCGCTTTGCTGCAAACCGTGCTCTAGTGGTGAGCCGCTTGCATCTGAATGCGCCTTGCACCCGTATCAACTCCCATGATGCCAGCTTGCCCCGCCCTATTGCCGATGGCGCGCCCTCGTCGCGCTCTCGCGCAGAGGGCCTTCTTCGCAAGAGCCCTCGCGTGTTCTACGCAGGTGCGTTCAGGGCACAATCCATGGGTGAATAGCTTTAACACCCTTGAAACTCAAACGCAAAGCCTCGTTCGCTGGGAAGTCAGTGAGCAAGCTGCACTGCAAGGCTTGATTGCGACCATCTCACAAGGCCAAGGCAGTAGCCAGGGAGAGGCCATGAACGCGCTGTATGACGCAACTGTTCGGCGTGTTTACAGCTTGGTGCGTCGCTTCGCGCCTGATGATGCGAGCGCCGAAGATGTCACGCAAGAAGTGTATTTACAAGCTTGGCAGCAAGCTGCGCGCTTTGATGCTGAGCGCGGCGTGGCCATCGCTTGGCTGCTCAATCTTGCCCGCAGCCGCGCACTTGATGCATGGCGCAAAGCAGCCAGCAGGCCGATTTTGATCAACAGTGAAGTGGCAGATCTTGCGTCAAGCGATGTCGCTGATGCATTTCAACCCATCGACTTTTTAGAAGCCGCCGACCAGCAAGCTTTGCTGTATGCCGCTTTGCAAGCCCTGCCTGCGGCCACGCGGCAAATGCTCAGTTTGGCTTTTTTCCAAGACATGAGCCATGCCGAGATCAGTGCGCATCTGACCATGCCGCTAGGCACTGTCAAAAGTACCTTGCGCCGAGCCCTGCTCAGTCTGCGAGAGTATTTGCAAAGTAGCGGCTTGCCCGCCACCCATCTCGACGCTCTCGCGCTTGAGGACACACCATGACGAACGATCCAACCACCCACAGCACGCTCCATCCCGCTTGGGCAGGCCAGCTCGCGCAAAACCTGAGCGCTGAGCATGCGCTGAGCCCTGAGGCAAATGCACGCATCAGGCAATCGCTGATGCAAAAAATTGCCTCCAGCTCTTACGTGCGCAATGTGCGCCGCGATGATGGGTGGGTGAATTTAAGCAAGCGCGTACAGGCTAAAGTATTGAATGACGATGGCGTGAGCCTGTCTTGGTTGCTCCGGCTCCTGCCAGGCGGCGGCCTGCCCGTACATGACCATGCCGATGGCGCGGAAGAATGCATGATTCTTGAAGGCCAGTTGCGCATCAATGGCGAAGATTTCTTTGCGGGCGATTTTCAAATCGCACTGCCCGGCTCTGTGCATCATGAAGTGCGCAGCGAGCAAGGCAGCTTGGTCTATTTGCGCTCACCATCTTCACGCCGCAAAGATTTGATCGGCGCTTCATCTTGCACTTAATCTTGTATGGGTAAGCCGGCAGCGGCCGGCTTTTTCCGCTTGGCTTCGCGCTGCACAGCTTCTGCGCGGCGCAGCTCGGCAGCTTTCTCCCTCTCCAACGCTTGCTGGCGGCTTTTCTGCATCTTGGCGGCTTGGCCGGCTCGCTGCTCGGGCGCGACTTTTGGGGCGCTCTGCGGGCGTGACGTGACGCTGGGCTGAGGTTCAATTTTACGAGAAGGCTCGGGCGGCTTTGCATCAGCTCGCTTTGAAGTGGCAGGCTCGCTTGGCGCTGAAGCCGCAGCCATTTGCTGAGATTCGCGGCTTTTTTGGCGCGTCGCTTGGCTCTCTTCTCGCCGCGTTGTGGCTTCCAACGCCTTGCCGCGGTCTTGTGCGCGTTTTAATTGCGCTTCGGGAGAATTGCGCTGATCCAATGCACTCACGCGATCCGCGGCTGCTCGTTTGCGCTGCGCATCATTGAGTGCCACCTCTTGGCGCTTGAGATCGCGTGTTTTTTCGTTGTGTGCATCGCGTGCATCGTTTAGGCAAGGCGTCACGGCCAGCTTTTGGTAACAGGCTTGGCGCTGCTGATCCAGCTCTCGCGTTGCAGCCGTTCGTTCGCGTTTAATACGCTCACGCTCGTTGTGCTCTGCTTGCATGGTTGTCAGCGTATCTTCAGAGCCAGTTTGCATAGCATTTTTAGGTGCATTTTGGGCTGTAGCCGGCATAGATAATGCGCAGAGTGCTATCAAATGAGAAGCAACAGAGAATCGCAGTGATCGGGCAAATAAAGACGAACGCATGGTTCAATGTATCACGGGATACACATCACGTCAGCCGTGTATCTACCATGCGCCTCTCCTGCGCCAAAAACTCAGCGCTTTGCATTTCGTTCAAACGCGAAGCTGTGCGCGGAAATTCGTGCGCCAGCGGCCCTTCGGTGTAGAGCAACTCAGGCGCCACAGCTGCGCTCATGATGAGCTTGCAGCGCCTGTCGTATAAGACATCAATCAGCCAAGTAAAACGCCTTGCCTCAGAAGCGTGCCGGATAAACATTTGCGGCACGTCAGACAGCATCACGGTATGGAACTGTGTGGCCAGCTCCAAATAATCATTCTGGCTGCGCGGGCCACCGCAGAGCGTTTTGAAATCAAACCACACCACACCGCCCGCTTTGCGCCGAGCCTTGATCTCGCGCGCTTCAATGTTAAGCACAGGGCTTTCGTCCTTTGCCTCGGCCAGCTCACTAAATGCTTGATCCATCGCTGCGTCTGCCGCTTCGCCCAGCGGCGTGTGATACATCTGCACTTTTTCCATCGTGCGGCGGCGGTAATCCGTGCCGTTATCGACGCTAATAACTTGCATATGGCTTTTCAGCAGCGCAATGGCCGGCAAGATGCGGTCACGGTGCAGACCATTTGGATAGAGGCCATCAGGCGTAAAGTTACTCGTGGTCACCATGCCCACGCCATTTTTAAACAACGCATCAAGTAAGCGATGCAAGATCATCGCGTCCGTGATGTCGGCCACATGGAATTCGTCAAAGCAAATCAACCGATAGCGCTTAGCCATGCGCTTGCCCAGCTCATCCAGCGGGTTTACTGTGCCTTGCAAATCAGCAAGCTCGCGATGCACCTCGCGCATGAATTCATGAAAATGCAGCCGCGTTTTTCTCGTCAATGGCACAGAGTTGAAAAAGCAATCCATCAAAAAGCTCTTGCCCCGGCCAACGCCGCCGTACATGTACACGCCTTTGGGGATATCTGGCCGGTTGATCAATTTCTTAAAAGCATTCGAGCGCTTTTCTTTGAACGCTGCCCATTCATCGGCGCATCTTTGCAGTGCTTCAACAGCCCTGAGCTGAGCCGGGTCGCTGGTGTACCCGCGCTTTTTTAGCTCAGCTTCGTAGGCTTGGGTGACGGACATGGGTTAGGAGAGGAATTCAACAGCCGGACGCGAAAAGCGCGAAGGTTACGCGAGAGACTCGAAAAATACCGAAAAGAGATTCAAAAAACTATCATTAAATTGCTGAAGAAAAGGGCTTTTTGAACAGTTTCTCATCATTTTCTTGTTTTTCTTTTTTGCGTCTTTCGCGCAACTTTCGCGTCTTCGCGTCCGGAAACTTGTCTTTAAAACTTAAAAATTCAAAGTCCGCTTATCCACCGCCAAAGCAGCCTCTTTCGTTGCCTCAGACAGCGAAGGATGCGCATGACAAATACGAGCGATATCTTCAGAAGAAGCCCGGAATTCCATCGCCACGACGCATTCAGCGATGAGCTCAGATGCCATCGGCCCCACGATATGCACGCCCAGAATTTCATCCGTAGCCGCATCGGCCAGCATCTTCACCATACCCGTCGTATCGCCCAAAGCCCGCGCGCGGCCATTGGCCATGAAGGGGAATGTACCTGAGCGAAACGCGCGGCCAGCGGCCTTGAGCTGCTGCTCCGTCTGCCCCACCCAAGCGATCTCAGGCGAGGTGTAGATCACCCAAGGCACGGTGTTGAAGTTCACATGGCCATGCTGGCCCGCAATGCGCTCAGCCACGGCCACACCCTCTTCTTCTGCCTTGTGCGCCAGCATCGGCCCGCGCACCACATCACCCACTGCCCACACATTGGGCAAATTCGTTTTGCAATGGTCGTCCACGATCACCATGCCGCGCTCATCGAGCTTAAGGCCTACAGCATCTACGTTCAGACCAATCGTATTGGCCGTGCGGCCAATCGAGATGATCAGCTTGTCAACTTCCAAAGTTTGCGCTTCGCCTTTCGCGTTTGTGTAAGTAACGCTCACACCTTTCTTAGCGTTCTTGATCTCACCAATCTTCACGCCCATCTCAAACTTCAAACCTTGCTTGTCAAAAGCTTTCTTCGCTTCCTTCGCAATCTGCTCATCCACAGCGCCCAAGAATGTAGGTAAGCCTTCAAGCACAGTAACTTCAGAACCAAGACGCCGCCACACTGAACCCATCTCAAGCCCAATCACGCCCGCACCAATCACACCCAGCTTTTTCGGCACAGCCGGCATGCGCAGCGCGCCATCATTCGACAAAATGTTCACTTCATCAAACGGCACACCCGGCAACGAGCGAGCATTTGAGCCCGTGGCCACAATGATGTGTTTGCCAGAAATCACTTCGCTCGCCGCGCCCGCCACGTTGATTTCATACACGCCATTAGCCTGACCAGCCGCACCGGGCGCGGCGGCTGCCACAAACGAACCCCGCCCGTGGAAAAACGTCACTTTGTTCTTCTTCAGCAAATACAAAATTCCATCGTTGTTTTGCTTCACGACAGTATCTTTGCGCCCCAGCATCTTGGCGATATCAATCGTGAGATCTTTCAACCCAATCCCATGATCCGCAAAATGATGCCCCGCCTGCTCAAAATGCTCCGAGCTTTGCAGCAGCGCCTTCGAGGGAATGCACCCCACATTGGTACAAGTGCCCCCAGGAGCCGGCCCGCCCTTCTCGTTCTTCCACTCATCAATACAAGCCGTATTGAAACCCAATTGTGCAGCCCGAATAGCCGCAATGTAGCCCCCCGGGCCACCACCGATGACGATAACGTCGAATTGTTTGCTCATAGTTCATTCACTTTCAGTTTTAGTAATTGGCCGTTGCGTTAAACGACCAGCTAGGTATTGGTTTGCTTAGCGACGTGTATCGCCTGCAAGAATGCGCAATCAAATGCTTTCTTTAGTTTTTCATAATTTGGATGATCAGTTTGCGGCGATCGGATCGCGTGTAGGGATGTTCAAAATTCATAATAGAGAGCTCAAGTCAATCAAATCACAAGCTGCTCTTGAAACGGACTCAGGAAAGTTTTAAAAGCACGTTGGATATGCTGCAAATGATTAGCTTCGAGATCAATCCCTTGTCCTGCTTCAAATTGATACTCACCAAGCTCGATTCTTTCGTGATGCCGTGCCATGCCGTGAACGATTGCATTTCGTATCTGGAATGCGGCGGCACAAATTTTCCAAATCTCTTTATCGATTGACTCCACAACATACCCGCAGGATATTGGATGTTTTCCGTATATGTGAGCATTGTGAAAAATCTCTGCTCGAATATCGGTGCGAGATTCGAGTCTCTTTTCCCAAGCATCTTTGATCAACTTTGTGGCGTTTCTGAATTCAGTCCCGGGAATAAATATCAATTTATTAAACCCGAGCACATTAGCGCCGCTAGATGCAATATTGAACGCGATAGCGAGAGCTTTTAGGAAGTTTTCAAGCGCCGTACAGTAGCTGACCAAGCACTCACGAAGGATAGGTTGAGTTCCATGCTGTTTTGCCCAATCGCGGTAGCTAGCTGCATCTTCTGCTGCTTGCGTCAATGTGCTTTTATATGCAGCTTGATCAGTTTTTGTTCTATGAACACTTGGCTGGACTTTTACTTGGCGACTTAAGTACCGTTTTGATAACTGATTACTGTCCTCAAAAGAGCCCCAAAGCACAATCCTACCGTTGATCGCCATCAAACTGTTTTCAAAATACTCAGCGGCGTTGTCAATTAATCTTTGAACTGCCACTTGTTCAAATCCAATGTTGTTTTGCTGAATCATTGGCTGTACTTTTTTAGATGAGTTGACTTTATAAGTTTGAGCGATAAGACAAGATTTGGTCTAACGTATAAGCGCAATGCTCTTGAAACACAGCCAAATCCAAACCTGTTTCAATTGCTGCAGTTCTGCGCGCTTTCGTATAAGCACGCGCGACAAATGCATCATCTTCAAGCCTAGGCTTCAAGCTTGGACTGTCCTCAATACTATCTTCAATAGACTGCCTTGCATTCTCAATCGAGAGCTTCCAACTGTTGCTGCGCATCGAAGGTTGGTGCTCCCATTTGAGAAGATGCATCAACAACACAGACAAATGACTTTCCAAAGCACGGCGCTCACTTTTTCCCATGTCTTCTAACTCCTCTATCAAATGCGGAACATCCAGTTCACCGAAGCGTCGCTGGCGCAGCAGGTCTGCGTTTGCGGCAGCCCATGCGGCAGTATCTTGGTCGTAAAGTTGATTTGCTTGCATCACAGACTCTCCTTCTGAGGCAACTCAGCGTCAATGCCAAGTTTAGTCAATCCCAAAACACTTGATGGATGATCCAAAATTTGCCGCCCACTCTCTAGCCGATAAAAAGAGGCCAACTCATCCTTAGCAATGGTGATGCTCAAGTCGTCGTGTCGCAAGTCAAAGTCTTCGAACTCGCCATTTGCGACCTTGACTCTTAAGAAGAATGTGATGCGCCCGTCCACAATAGATTTGCAGAGCATGCCACTGACTCCACCTGCTGGAATCT
>JAYUSD010000204.1:0-6340 GCA_043755865.1 Variovorax sp.
CGAATCGGCCTCGGCATTCATGGGCTTAGTGCGATCCGCTTTTTCGGCCCATGCTGCGCCGCCAGCCAACACACAGCAGCAAGCCATCACAGTTGCGACCAAGCCGCGAAGCGAAAAAGTAGATGAAATATTCAGCATGACAACAGCCTCAAATCGATGACCTTAAGTGTACTTCACGGCGGCATAAATATTGCTTTAAGTCTTGTTTTGTGATGCGCATTGCGGGGTGCAATGCTCAACGGCCCAAGCATCGCCCGGTATCATCGGCGTATGGATTGGCAAGCTGCTCGCATCTCCCTCGTTTTGGCTGTGGCCACGGCTGCTTTGCTCTTGCCGCTGGGTTTGTGGCTGGGCCGCTGGCTCGCCTTTACGTCGTACCGCGCCAAGCCTTGGATCGAAGCCCTGCTTTTGCTGCCTCTGCTTTTGCCGCCGACGGTGATCGGCTTTTATCTGTTGATCACGTTTGGCCAAGGCAGCGCCGTGGGCGCATGGCTGCTGGGCACGCTTGGCTTGCGCTTGGTCTTTAGCTTCGAGGGCTTGCTTGTGGCCTCGCTACTGATCAATCTGCCCTTTATGGTGCAGCCGATTCAGCGCGCTTTTGCCAGCATTGCGCCCAGCGTGCGCGAGGCAGCTTGGGTCGGCGGGCTGTCATCTTGGCAAACTTTTCGCAAAATTGAACTGCCACTGGCCGCACCCGGCGTGCTCGCTGGCATCGCGCTCACGCTGGCGCATACGTTGGGCGAATTTGGCGTGGTGCTGATGGTGGGCGGCTCCATCGCAGGCGAGACGCGCACGCTCTCGATTGCCATTTATGATCGCGTGCAATCCTTTGACGAGACTGCCGCCCATTGGATGGCAGCTACTTTGGTGCTCTGCTCACTCGCTGCGCTGGTGGCTGTTTTTGCCAGTGAGCGGCGCAAGCGCATTGGATTTTTGAGCAACACCACATGAATTTTTGTCCCCGTTTTTTTAACAACTTGCTTAAGCCGCGCACATGGCTGCACGCCCTAGCAGTGGCCAGCACACTCGCTGGCAGCATCGCTTTGGCGCAAGTGTGCGCCAGCCCCGGGCTAGACGCGGCGGCGAGCAGCATCAGCGGCGTCGTGAATTCTTACTATCCCGGCACCGGCCCAAACGTTGCAGTTGGCAGCACCAGTATTCCTTTGGGCGGCATTGACACCTTGGGCGGCGGCGCTGCCACGCCGATCGCAGCGGGCGATCTGGTGATTGTCATGCAGATGCAGGGCGCGGAGATCAATTCGAGCAACACAGATTGCTATGGTGATGGTGTTGGTGGCTGCACCACCGTCACTTTCACGACGGGCGCAGAGTATGCGGGTGGCAATCTGCCCAGCAATTACCGCGCAGGGCTTTGGGAATATTGCACCGCCACCTCAGCAGCCGGTGCAAACGTCGCAGTGGTTTGCGGTAGCGCGGCTGGCGGCACAGTGAACAGCTATGCCGCGAGTGCGGCCACGGCCAGCGTAGGCGCATACCGCTACCAAGTGATTCGCGTGCCGCAATATGCCAACGTGTCGCTCGCTGGCAATGTGCAGCCCGCCTTTTGGAATGGCGCCACAGGCGGCGTGCTGGGCATGCAAGCCATCGGCACGGTGACATTGGCGGGATTTAATTTGGATGCCAGCGAGCGCGGCTTTCGGGGAGGTGGCGTGACGTTTTTGCCGAATTACGGCCCTTCTTTTCTTGATCCCGTCAACGGTAGCTTTTACTACACTGCCCCAGCCGGCACGATCACCGGCGCAGGCCCGGGCGGCGAGCGCGAAGGCAGCTTTAAAGGCGAAGGCATCGCCGGCACGCCGCGCCTCGTGTACAACGGCATCACGCAAACCGGGCTTGTGACCGACGACTACCCCGGTGGCTCACGCGCACGCGGCGCACCGGGCAACGCCGGCGGCGGCGGCAACAATCAAAACGGCGGTGGCGGCGGCGGTGGCAATGGCGGGCAAGGCGGCCAAGGCGGCGGCTGCTGGAATGATGTTTCTCGCCCCACAATAATCGGCGACTGCGGCGGCCACGGCGGCGATGGTGCGAGTCGTATCGGCAACAACTTAAATTTGAGCAGCACGCGTCTGATCATGGGCGGCGGCGGCGGTGCAGGGCATGTCGATGGCGGCGGCACAAATTGCGATTTAGGCGGCTGGGGCGGCGGTGGAGGCGGCATCATCATCGCCCGCGTCGGCAGCATCTCGGGCGCTGGCAATCTGCTGGCCAATGGCCGCGACGGCATTGCGCCCAACACGGCAGGCGCTTGCACCGATGCGGCTGGCGGCGGTGGCGCGGGCGGCTCCATCCTTGTCGCCACAAATGGCAGCTTGGCCGGTCGCACGCTCTCTGCCAATGGCGGCAACGGCGCCAACTCCTCCTACGATCGCCACGGGCCAGGTGGCGGCGCAGGCGGCGGTGTGGTGTATTTCAATGCCGCAGGCGCGCCCACGATCAGCGCCGCAGCGGGAATTCGTGGTGTGGATGCAGGTAACTTGGCCGCTGGCACGCAAGGCGATGGCGTGGCCGAGCCTTGGTTTGCCACTTCAGGCTCAGGCAACAGCTTAGGCTCAGGCACACCACTCAGCCTAGCGTGCTCCACCGCCCTAGCGGTGACCAAAACCAACACCACCACCACGCTGGTCGCGGGCAGCACCACCAACTACACCCTCACGTTCAGCAACGCAGGCCCCACATCGGCAAACAACGCTGTTGCGCAAGACACGGCCAGCGCTGGCTTATCAAGTTGCACTGCCACAGCGTGCGCAGGCAGCGGCTCACCGGCAGCCGTTTGCCCAGCGGCCGCTTTCTGGCCGAACTTATTTACACCCAGTGGGCTCATCCTGAGTAGCTTGCCCGCGAATTCCAGCCTCACATTCAATGTGACCTGCGGCGTCTCGGCCACTGGGCAATAACAAGCCACAGTTCGCTGTGTTGCATGCAACCCAATCAGCACTCACGCGAGCTCAGATGCCCACACCCGCCTTGCCATCAAAGCCTCACAGCGGCCTGTATGTCGACGTGCAAAGCAGCAGCCCCGTGCGCTTGAGCGCAAAGTTTGATTGCGCCCCGGGCGAATTGGTGGCACTGGTGGGTGCATCCGGCAGCGGCAAAACCACACTGCTGCGCACGATTGCGGGCCTGCACATGAGCCGCGATCTGACGGGCTCGGTGCACTTGGGTGGGCAGAAGTGGATGGACAGCGCAGAGGGGATTTTTCTGCAGCCACAGCAGCGCCGCGCCGGTTTGGTGTTTCAACACTACGCTTTGTTTCCGCATTTAAATGCTATGAATAACATAGCATTGTGCGCATATTCTATGCCGGCTAGGGGCATAAATGATGCAAAAAACATTGCCCGTGATTGGCTTTCTCGGCTGGGCATGGCCGACCTCGCAGAGCGCATGCCCCACGAGCTCTCGGGCGGCCAGCAGCAGCGTGTGGCGCTGGCTCGCGCTGCGGTGCGGATTCAAAATACCGGTGGCGTGCATGGCAAAAGCACACATGACGCGCACAGTGAAAACGCAATTGGCGTGCACAACGAAAGCACACGTGGCGTGCTGTTGCTTGATGAGCCGTTTTCAGCGGTCGATGCGCCGATGCGTCAGATCCTTTACCGGGAGCTGGCGCAATTGCGGCAAGCTTTGCATGTGCCGATCATTTTGGTAACGCATGATCTACACGAGGCGCGCCGCTTGGCCGACCGCATGGTGATCATTGATGCGGGCAGTAGCCTACAAAGCGGCCCGCCGGCGCAGGTGATGCGCAGCCCGCGCAATGCGCGCGTGGCAGCTCTGGTGGGCATCCACAATCATTTCTCTGCGCAGTTTGACAGCGCAGACGATAGCAATGGCGATAGCGATAGAAATGGCGATGGCAATAGCGATGGTAATGGCGCCGCGCTGCTGCACTGGGGAGAGCTTCGCCTGCGCGTGCGCGACAAGGGCAAAATTGAGAGCGGAACGGCAGTGACTTGGGTGCTCGCGGGCGAGGCCGTGCAAGTGATAGCCCAGGGCACTGCGCCGACCGCACATGCCGCACATACCAGCCTCAAAGACGACGCGAATTTATTGCGTTGCCGCCTGACCGAAATGCTGCCGCTTGGCGAAATCAGCCTGTGCCGATTGGCCGTGAGCGGCACGCCAGACACCATCGTGCTCAATTTGCCCACCGCCCAACTCGCACTCATGGGCCTAGCCACAGGTGACGACCTCACACTACGCGTACCCACCGATGCCGCGCACATCATGCCGCTGCGGGTCTAAAAGTCGTCTCATTGATCTAAGGGTTAGAGGAACACGAGAAGACCCAGCGGCTCAGCCCAGCAGCGATAATCACCACATGTCAGACATATTGCAAAAAATCATTGAAGTTAAGCGCAACGAGATTGCTGCCGCCAAGCAAAAAATCTCTCTTGAAGCCATTCGTGCGGATGCTTTTGGCCGCGTGATCGTGCGCGATTTTGTGGGCGCGATGCGCGCAAAAATAGGCCTTGGCCACGCCGCCGTGATTGCCGAGGTAAAAAAGGCCTCGCCCTCAAAAGGCGTGATCCGGGGTGATTTTGATGCGGCAGATATTGCGCAGAGCTACGCACTGGGCAACACCGCCGCCGTGATGAAGGCAGAGAAATCGAGCAAACTGAGTGATGCCGCCAAAGCAAAGATTATTTCTGCCGCTTGCCTTTCTGTGCTCACAGATCGACAGTTTTTTCAAGGCGAGCCAGATTTTTTAAAACTCGCTCGCGCCTCGTGTGAGTTGCCCGTGTTGCGCAAAGATTTCATGATCGAGCCGTATCAAATTTATGAATCTCGTGCGATGGGAGCCGATTGCATTTTGCTGATTGCTGCTTGTTTGGATGATGCGCAAATGGCTGATCTGCAAGCCTGCGCTCTGAGCTTGGATATGGCTGTGCTGGTGGAGGTGCATAACAAAGCGGAGATGGATCGCGCATTGAGCCTCAAATCCGTGCCCGCCAAAACCATGCTCGGTATCAACAACCGCAATTTGCGCACCTTTGACGTGACGCTTGACACCACGTTATCCATGATTTCTGACGTACCAAAAGACATTTTGCTCATCACTGAGAGCGGCATCACGTCTAAAGCCGATGTGCAACGTATGCGCAGTGCTGGCGTACATGCCTTCCTCGTGGGAGAGACATTCATGCGCGCAGACGATCCAGGGCTGGCGTTGGCTGAGTTGTTTGGCTAACTTAGGCTAGGTGAGAAAGAATACAAGTTTCCGTTACGCGAAAGACGCGAAAGGAATGCAAAAAGCTATTTATTGTGAACTCGGGTGACGAGCGTTTATCGGTTCATCGTGTCTTTTTTCTTTGAATTTTTTCGCGTCTTTCGCGCTACGGATATTTAAAAAACTCTGCACACCACGATGACCGATTTATTCACACACGCCAGCTGGCAAGGTACTTTAAACACCGCAAAAATACAGCCAGATTGGAGGGCAACTGTGCAAAAGTTTTTGCGGAGCACCGCCGGCGAATCACTGCAAGTTTTTTTGCAAAAACGCATTGCAGAAGGCGTCGTGATCTACCCTCCCCAGCCCTTCAAAGCTTTGGAGCTCACAGCTCTAAAAGATGTGCGTGTGGTGATTCTTGGGCAGGATCCGTATCATGGGGCTGAGCAGGCCGAGGGTTTGGCTTTCTCGGTGGCCCCGGGCACACGCATTCCGCCCAGCCTGCGCAACATATTCAAAGAACGCCAACGCGATTTAGGCATCCCGCCTGCCGCGCATGGCTCGCTGAGAGCCTGGGCGGCGCAAGGTATTTTGTTGCTCAACACCACGCTTACGGTGGAAGATGGCCAGCCTGCCGCGCACGCCAAACGCGGCTGGGAGCAGCTCACGGATCAATTGATTGAAGCCTGCGCAAAAAAGACTTCGCCAGTCGCCTTCATGCTCTGGGGCGGGCACGCGCAGGCCAAAAAGTCTCTGATCTCGTTGCACAATACCGACCAAAGGCATCTGATACTCACAGCCAATCATCCTTCCCCCTTGTCTGCATTGCGTCCGCCCGAGCCCTTTATCGGCTGCGGGCATTTCAAAGCGGTGCGGCAGTTTTTCGGGCAGGATGGCAATACCACATCGCATTTATTTTCTTGAATTTCTGACATACACACGAGGAGCACACCCATGGGCGCGCAATGGAAAGCAAAAGGCAAAGAGCAGGCGGCCAACGCCCGAGGCAAGATCTTTGGCCGCTTGGCAAAAGACATCATGATGGCCGCACGCGGCGGCGCAGATCCTGCGGCCAACTCCAAGCTGCGCATGGCGCTTGATCAAGCGCGCAAAGTGTCGATGCCCAAAGACACGATTGATCGCGCC
>JAYUSD010000205.1:0-2717 GCA_043755865.1 Variovorax sp.
GTCGTTTGGCTCGCTTGGTTTTGGCGGCCGCTTCGTTTGCTGGCTGTGATCGTAGGATTTTTCTCAATCTTGGCCATCGCGAGCTATTCAAAAGATTTAGCGCGCGCCGAGACGGTCTTTTGGCTTAAATATTTTCTCTCTAGCCAATCGGCAATTTTGTGGATGAGCGTGCTCTTCTTTATGAGTACCGCTTTTTATTGGATTGGCGTGTTTAGCAAAGCGCAAACGGCAGCATTCTCCGGCCTCGGTTCAAAGCTCGCTTGGGCCGGTGTAACGATGGCACTCATTGGCACGATGGTGCGCTGGCATGAAAGTCATTTGCTCGGGCCTGATATTGGTCACATTCCCGTGAGCAATTTGTATGAAGTGTTTGTGCTGTTTTGCTGGATGACAACGTTGTTTTATTTGTATTTTGAAGAGCAATACAAAACCAAAGCGCTCGGCGCTTTCGTGATGCTGGTGATCAGCGCTGCAGTGGGCTTTTTGCTTTGGTATGCGCTGGTTAAAGGTGCGCATGAGATTCAGCCGCTGGTGCCTGCGCTCAAGAGCTGGTGGATGAAGCTACATGTACCCGCCAATTTTGTGGGCTATGGCACATTTGCCTTGGCGGCGATGGTGGCTTTTGCTTATCTGATCAAGCAACAAGCCGCTGAGACGAAATGGTACAAGCTTGCGCCGCTTTGGCTGCTGGGCGTTGTCCTCTGTTTTGAGCCGATCGTGTTTCGCACATCAAAGGCGGCGGGCGGATCAAGCTATTGGCTCGTGTATTTCGGCGTTTCAGCTCTGATCATGGCGGGCATTTTGATGGCTCGCAAGCGGATTGCGGCGCAGCTTCCTAGCTTTGAAATTCTTGATGATGTGATGTACAAATCCATCGCAGTGGGCTTTGCTTTTTTCACGATAGCCACTGTGCTCGGTGCGCTTTGGGCGGCAGAGGCTTGGGGCGGCTACTGGAGCTGGGATCCGAAAGAGACTTGGGCGCTGATTGTGTGGCTCAACTACGCTGCTTGGCTGCACATGCGCCTCATGAAAGGCCTGCGCGGCACGGTAGCCGCTTGGTGGGCGCTTGTAGGCTTGGCCGTCACTACCTTCGCTTTCTTGGGCGTGAACATGTTCCTTTCAGGCTTGCACAGCTACGGTACGTTGTAATACTCTGATTTGCCAGCCGACTACACATTCATCAGGAGAGTTTCCATGTTGATCAAAACGAATTCCAATGGCTTCAATCATCAAGTATCTAGCGAGATCACACCGCGTGCTGCGTTTGAAGGCCGGCGAGATCTATTGAAGCTGTGGGGCACGGGTGCAGCCGGCACCGCCTTAGCCTCGTTTGCAGCGCGTAACGCGCGAGCCATGGGTGGTTTGGCTAAGTTGCCCGGCGGTAAAAGCGCGGTGAGCGGCGCGAATGTCATGGAAAAAGTCACCGATTACAAAGATTCATCGACGTATAACAATTTCTACGAATTCGGCACAGACAAAGCCGATCCGGCAAAGAACGCGAGCACGTTGATCACCAAGCCATGGACGGTGGAGATCAGTGGCCTCGTAAAAAAGCCCGGCAAGATGGGCATCGAAGACTTGCTCAAGCTCTCTGCCATGGAAGAGCGCATCTACCGCATGCGCTGCGTTGAAGGCTGGAGCATCGTCGTGCCGTGGGTGGGCTATTCGCTCGCTGAGCTGATCAAGAAAGTTGAGCCCATGGGCAATGCGAAATACGTCGAATTCATCACGCTGGCAGACCCCAAGCAAATGAATGGTTTGCGCAATGGCTCGCTCGATTTCCCGTACGTCGAAGCGCTTCGCTTAGATGAAGCCATGCATCCGCTCACCATGCTCGTCTTCGGCATGTATGGCGAAGTGCTGCCCAATCAAAATGGCGCGCCGCTGCGCCTGATGTCGCCGTGGAAATACGGCTTCAAAGGCGGCAAAAGCATCGTACAAATCCGCTTCACAGAAAAAGAGCCGAAGACATCGTGGAACAAAGCCGGGCCGCAAGAATACGGTTTTTACAGCAACGTGAATCCCAGCGTTGATCACCCCCGCTGGAGCCAAGCCAGCGAGCGCCGCTTGGGCGAAGAAGGCGGCATCTTCGCCAAGAAGCGCAAAACGTTGATGTTTAACGGCTATGAAGCACAGGTTGGGCAGTTGTATGCGGGCATGGATTTGAAGAAGTTTTATTAAGCTGCGGGCTTAGAACTAGGTATCGCGAAAAACGCTAAAAGTACGCAAAAAACGCGAAAAAGAAAATCCAAATAGATTTGGCGTTTTTCCATGCATCCTTTTGCGATTTTCGCGTTATCTAGTCATCTCTCCTCGCTAATTCTCCATGCCAAGTCCGCGCCAAAGCCTTTTAAAACCCGCGGCGAAAGCTATTCTTTTCATAGCATGCCTCATCCCGTTTGCTTGGTTGATTTACGGCATCATCACCAACAATCTTGGCGCCAACCCCACCGAGTACATCACCCGTTTCACTGGCGACTGGACGCTGCGGATGCTCTGCCTCGTGCTGCTCGTCACACCGCTGCGTACGATGAGCAAAACCCCCCAGCTCGCCCGCTTTCGCCGCATGCTCGGCCTCTTCATGTATTTCTACGTCGTGCTGCATCTGCTAGCCTACAGCTGGTTTTAGTCGGTTCCAGTTCCTTGGTCCAATCGTCGTAGTCGGTCTGTTGGCCATCACCCAGCGCCGAATCGCCATGACACTTCACGCAGTTCGC
>JAYUSD010000206.1:0-36792 GCA_043755865.1 Variovorax sp.
TGGCCACATCCGAGGCTTCTGCACGGGTGGGCGTGGGTGTGTTGATCATTGATTCCAGCATCTGCGTGGCCACCACCACCGGTTTGCCATAGCGGCGGCTGATCTCAATGATCTTGCGCTGCCATGCAGGCACATCCTCTGCGGGCAACTCCACACCCAAATCTCCGCGCGCCACCATGAGCGCATCGGAGGCTGCTGCAATGGCGGGCAAATCTTGCAGCGCCTGCGGCTTTTCGATTTTTGCCATGATGCCCGCGCGATTGCCCACCAGCTCTCGCAGCTCATGAACATCTGCTGCGCGTTGCACGAACGACAACGCAATCCAATCTACGCCGAGCGCCAAACCAAAAGCCAAATCTTCGCGGTCTTTGCGCGTGAGCGATGAGAGCGAGAGCGGTGTATCCGGCAGATTCACACCCTTGCGATCAGACAACATCCCGCCCGCGAGCACCTCAGCTTCAAACGCCAGATCGTGCTTGGCTTTTACACGCAGCTTGAGCTTGCCATCGTCCACCAAGAGCACATGCCCCACTTGCAACTCCACCGCAATGTCTGCATGCGGAAAAGGTATGTCTCCTGCTTTGAGCTGGCCGAGCACATCGGCATTAAATCGCAGCAACTCGCCCGCTTTGATTTCTCGCGCGCCTTGCGGCATCACGCCGATGCGAATCTTCGGGCCTTGCAGATCTTGCAAAATACCCAGCGGCCTGCCCAATTCTTTTTCGATGCTGCGGATATCGGTATAACGCTGCTGATGATCTGCATGCGTGCCGTGACTGAAATTCAGACGAAACACATTCACGCCAGCCTGCGCGAGGAAAAGAATCTGCTCACGCCGCGAGCTGGCGGGCCCAAGTGTGGCAAGAATCTTGGTGGCGCGAAAATTAGATGAATTCATAAGCACCTTCAAAACCCAAAGTACTTGGGCAAACTGGTAGAAATTGCGGGAAACATCGTGAGCAACACAAGCACCACGGCATGAGCAACGAGAAAGGGCTTGAGCTCTCGCGTGAGCGCCGGCATCGGTATCTTGGCCACATTGGACGTCACGAAAAGAAGCCCTCCCACGGGTGGCGTGATCATGCCTAGAGTGAGGTTGTAGATCACGATCATGGCAAAGTGGATGGGATCAATGCCAGCAGCAAACGCCACAGGCGCCAAGATGGGCGTGAGCACCATCACAGCAGGCAAAGGCTCAATAAAAATGCCAAACAACAGCAAAAAGACATTGATCACCAACAGCAAAAGCAATGGACTTAAATTCCACTGAATGATGATCTCGGCCATGGTTTGCGGCACGCGTTCAATCGTCAAAATCCAAGCGAAGGCTGCCGAAAAACCAATGATGATGAGCACCGATGCTGTGAGCAAGGCCGATCGCATCAGAATATTCGGCACACTCTTCCATTGCAAAGTGCCATAGACATATTTTCCACAGAGCAATGCATAAAACACCGCCACCACCGACGCTTCGGTGGGCGTGAACCAACCCGCACGCATACCGCCCAAGATCAACACCGGCAACAATATCGCGGGGATGGCCTTCCAAGTGTTCAGCGCCACCACGCGCCACGGCGGGAAGACATCATTGCTGCGATAGTTGCGTTGCTTACTGACATACCAATTGACGCAACACATCGCCACGGCAATCAACAGGCCGGGCAGAAAGCCTGCTAAAAATAATGCGCCTGCGGACACATTGTCATCTTGCAAGGCATACACGATCATGATGATGGAGGGCGGAATGATGGGCCCCACAATCGCAGTCGAGGCTGTGAGTGCGCCTGAATAGGCTCTGTCATAACCTGCTTTATCCATCATCTTGATCAGCATTGAGCCTGGCCCGGCGGCATCCGCCATGGCTGAGCCCGAGATGCCAGAAAAGAAGGTGAGCGAGATCACATTGGTGTATCCCAAGCCGCCCCTTTTATGCCCTACAAATTGGCCGGCAAAGCGCAGCAAGACCTCAGTCAGCGAGCCACCACTCATCAGCTCTGCGGCCAAAATGAAGAAGGGCACAGCCATCAATGGGAAGCTGTCAATGCCAGTGAAGGTTTCTTTAAGCAATACCAGCAGCGGAAAGCTGCCTTGCACCACCACGGCAAGCAAGGAAGCCATGCCCAACGAAAATGCCACAGGCACACCCAAGGCCAATAAGCCGCAGACAGAAATCAGAAGAACAATACTCATCGTCATAGCGTGGCACTCGCATTCGCATCAAAATCGTCATCGCCCAAAAAGCTGCGCTCCACAATCCAATGGCGAGCCACCAGCAACAGATGCACCATGCTCAGTGCCATGCCGATCGGCATAGCCATGTAGATGTAGCCAAAGGGGATTTGCGTGCCTGCAGTGATCTGCGTCATCGTGCGTTGCGCATACAAGATGCCCACCCAAAACAACACTGCAAAAAATCCAAAGATCAGCGCCACAATCGTGCCGCGAATCCAGTAGCCCGCTTTGGCAGAAACACCATCTTGCAAGTTATCCACCGCAATGTGCCCGCCCGCGCGAAGCACCAAGCCGCAGCCTAAAAAAGTGAGCCAAATCATCATGTGGCGCGCCACTTCTTCAGCCCAAGGAATGGAATCACCCGTGATGTAGCGGCCAAGCACGTTGGCAAACACGATGACAGACATCGCGCCCAACAACATGATCAGCACCCAGCGATTGACCGCCAGAAATACAGATTCAAAAGTTTTCATGGCGGCCTTGTCACTTACTTCACGGCCTTGATTTTGTCGATAGCCTCTGCACCAAATCGCTTGGCATACTCTGCGTAAGCGGGCGCCAGCGCAGCTTGGAAGCGGGCTTTGTCTACATTGGTCACGACATTCACCCCTTGCGCTTTGAGCTCATCAATGCCTCTGTTTTCGATTTCATTAACTTTGCGGCGCATCGCCGTTGCGCCCACCTTTGCGGCATCTTGCAAAGCTTTTTTCAGCTCAGGAGAAAGCGTGCCAAAAAACGAGGTAGAGGTGATGAAGAGTGCTGGCGAATACACATGCCCGGTCAAGGTGAGGTTCTTTTGCACCTGTCCAAATTTAGACGACACGATGACGGGAATAGGGTTCTCTTGGCCATCCACAGTGCCTTGCTGTAACGCACCAAACACCTCAGGAAATGCCATGGGCGTAGGCTGCGCACCCATGGTTTTGAAGGCCAACATATGCACGGGATTTTCCATCGTGCGCAGCTTCAGACCTTTCAAATCATCAGGCTGATTGACCGCGCGTTTGCTGTTGGTCACATGGCGAAAACCATTTTCCGCCCACGCCAAACCGATGATCCCTTTGGCAGGAAACTTTGCCAAAATGTCTTGGCCAATCGAGCCATCCAAGGTCTTGCGGGCATGGTCGTAATCACGAAACAAAAAGGGAATGTCAGTGATCAAAGTCTCGGGCACAAAGTTGCCTACCGGGCCAGTGGATGTGACCACTATTTCCAGCGTGCCCAACTGCACCGCCTCGACCATCTCGCGCTCGCCACCCAAGACGCCGCCCGGGAACAACTGCACCTTCAATGCGCCTTTGCTGAGTTTTTCAACTTCTTGTGCAAACGCTTCTGCACCTGCGTGAAAGGCCGAGGTAGCCGATTGGGGATGGCCTAGCTTGATTGTTTTAGTTTGCGCAAATGAGGCAGTGCTTAGGCCACCCAACGTGGCTAAAAGGGCAGCAGCAGTTAAATGACGCAGGGTCGAACGTTTTTCCATCACAGTCTCCAAAAAATCCGTACCCAGTTGGTACGCGATCTGGACTGTAGGCAGACGCTTATCGATTGGCTAATGAATAATCATCAGGCAGGTGATTCCATCAGCGAATCATCAATCAAATCAAAGGCTTAGAAACCGATACGCAGTTGGGTGCGCGGGTAAACCCAAAGAATCGGTGTCAGCAAAATTTCAGAATTCAACGCAAATTTAAACGCCGGGAATCTCAAATACTTGGCGCAGATACGCCAAGTATTTCTCATCATCACACATGCCCTTACCCGGCGAGTCGGAGAGTTTGGCGACAGGTTGATCATTGCAGCGAATCATTTTTATGACGATTTGCAATGGCACGTGTTCGGGCGGATCGCCCAGATCATTCGTGAGATTGGTGCCGATGCCAAAGGCCAACAAACAGCGGCCCTTGAAGCGCTGGTACAGCTCAATCGTGCGCGGCACCGTCAAACCGTCAGAGAAGATCAGCGTCTTGGTGCGCGGATCAACACGGTTCAACCGGTAATGATCGAGCATGCGCTCACCCCACAAAAACGGATCGCCACTGTCGTGCCGTGCGCCATCAAACAACTTGCAAAAATACATATCAAAATCGCGCAGAAAAGCGCTCATGCCATACACGTCAGACAGTGCAATGCCCAAATCGCCGCGATACTCTTTGGCCCAGCTTTCAAACGCATAGGTTTGGCTATCACGCAAACGCGGGCCCAGCGCCTGTGCAGCCTGTAGGTATTCATGCGCCATCGTGCCTAGCGGCGTGAGGCCAAGTGTGCGGGCGAAATGCACATTGCTCGTGCCCGCGAATTGGCCTGTACTGCTTGTGCCTAAACCGGTTGCCAATGTGCGCAACACATGCTCTTGCCAAACTTTCGAAAAGCGCCTGCGCGTTCCATAGTCTGCAATTTTCAATTCTCGTAGCTCAGATGTCTTTAACAACGAAATT
Organism: Variovorax sp.; assembly: GCA_043755865.1. Taxonomy (GTDB): domain Bacteria; phylum Pseudomonadota; class Gammaproteobacteria; order Burkholderiales; family Burkholderiaceae_C; genus JANMDU01. The sequence goes on from JAYUSD010000206.1 coordinate 4,668, forward strand.
TTATGCAAAAGTCGCGCTTCGCCGGCATGGATGCTGCTCGGAGTGCTATGATTTTTAAAGTAAACCTCATTGACAATCGCCAGCACTGGAATCTCAAAGAGGATCGTGTGCAGCCACGGCCCTTTGACGGAAATCTCTAGTTCACCATTGGACTGCGGTTTGACCTGAATACATTTTTCATTCAGCCGAAACAGTCCTAGAAAATCGACAAAATCACTTTTTATGAAGCGCAAGTCTCGCAAAAAATCCAGCTCTTCTTCGGTAAACGTCAAACCGCAAAGCGATTTGATCTCCGCGCGAATCTCATCGGCATATTGCGCCAAATTCACACCCGCATTGCGGCATTTGAATTTGTATTCCACTTGCGCGCTAGGAAACTGATGCAGCACCACCTGCATCATGGTGAATTTATACAAATCGGTGTCGAGCAGGCTGGTGATGATCATTTGAATCTGCGCTGTTGAATGCCAGCATCGTACCAAAGCTTGGGTCTATGCAAACAAGCGCTGCCGGCTGCGGGAGATCAAGATCAGATGCGGCAATGTGACAGCGGCCAGCGCCACCACAAGCCATCGCAGCCACAGTCCTGCATCAAGCGTGACAAAAGATGAGTCAGACATCCACCAAAACAGCGCAGCCAATGCAAGCCATGTGATTGCTAAGGTGGCCACGAGGAGCGGATCAAGCCACGCCCTGCCATCGCGCAGCTGCAAGCGCCGCATCCGGCAAACATGTGTTCCTGCGTGATACAGGCCAAAAAACAATGCGAAAGCCAATAGTGGCGACAGCGCAAGATTGAGCGCGATCAGCGCGATCAGCTCCAGCCAAAGCGTTTTGTGTGTATCCGCTTGCCAAGGCTTCATCACCACCGCAGCTGCCAGCAGACAAGCACACCACAGCCCAGCCATTCCGACCCAAAGCGGCCACACCCACGCAGCATCCAAGCCCGCAATCGCCTTGACCCATGGCTGCAGCGCATGCGGCGACAGCAAAACCGGCAACATCACGCTGGCGCCGCCCTGCACGATTCGCGACAGCCACGCCACGCTCTGCTCCAGATGCTCGAAGTGTGCTTGTTCACCAAAATGCCACAGCGAGACAGCGATCAGCGCAATCAAAGCCACGCCCGGCCAAGCAGCAAGGGCTGCCGCCAACACGCCAGTAGCCAAAGCGTATGCCGCGCATGTCTTCACCTCCAGCTTGCCTTGCGAATCACGCAGCAAAAAAATATCCATCGCGCCATGTACGAAGCCCAGACTCAAGCTCAACACGACAAACACGACCACCGCCAAAGACGGCCATCGCGTCTCAATCCAAGACAGGAGCAACAAACTTGGCGCTAGCCAGAGCAGATGAACGAGAGATGCAGATCGCATACGCCCTAGCCCAGCGCCGAGCGCACAAAAGGCCATGCAGGCAGCGCCCGCATCACGGCCACACGATCTTGCCAAGTGGCTGAGCCTTGTAAGAAACGAATGAGCTGGCGCTCTGGCACGCGCTCAAAAAGCGATAAAAAGTAATGCGGTGCAGCCAACCAATTGCTCTCCAGAACGCGAAAAAGCACCGCATCCATCCACGCATCGGCTGGGTTTGTTTTAAAGACCGGCGCCTGCCAATCTGCCAATGCATGGCCCCGACTCAGATGTTTTGCAAGTGATGCCGCTAAACCAGCCGTTTGCTGCAAACTCATGCAAAAGGCATAGCCGGTAGCCGCTCGCAACATACCGCCCGCTCTGCCAATACGAACCACGCGGGGCTGTGCGTTGCTCTGAGAAGGCAGCAATGGCAACGCGCCTTGTTCGCGGAACGTAATCGCGTAGTCGGTGCAGCCCCAGCGCTGCGCCAAAGCATGGCGCATCTCAACTTGCGAATCCGCGTGCACGGTGGCGCGAGAAATCCAAGTGCTTTCCACCAGCGCCTGTGTACTGCTGTAGGGCAAACAATAAATAAAATGCAACCCGTTTGGACGCGGCTCAAACGCCATCAAATCCACGCACTCCAGATCAAAGCAAGGTGCGCTGGCTTGTACTTCCCAGCCTGTGAAATGCTGCACCCAATCGCTGGGCGCTTGCAGCTGCGGTGGCCGAGAATCAAACAGCAGTTGACTGCTCAGCTTTTCGCCAATGTGCGTGACCAATTCAACACCGCTCGCGGTAGACTTGACTTGCGCAAGCGAAGTTTCACGGCGCAGCTCAATATGCGACGCTTGAGCAATGATGTTTAAAGCCGCCTTATAAAACGCATCTGCTCGCACACTCGCATAGGGCACGATGCCTTTTGACATCACGCTAAGACCACCAAGGCTCACGCGCCAGCGGGGCCATTGCTCTGTTGCCACGCACGCCCAGCGCTCGGGCAATGCCTGCGGCAAGGCCCAATAGCTCCAAGTGCGATCCCTGACATGCTCGGCGCGCGGCTCAATCACAAGCACACGCAGATGAGCAAACTGCGGCGCAGCAAGTTCAACGGCCAAAGACAAACCCGCTAGGCCAGCACCCGCGATCACTACGTCCCAATCAGCCGAGGATGCTTTCATGCTATGGCCAAACTTGAGGAAAGCCTGGGATCAACTTCAATTGCCCTTGATGCTCTTGCATCGCAGATGGCACAGCTCGCGCCGGCTCGCCATGCATGCCGAGCAACACTTGCAGCACACGGAGCACCTTCACACCTGCGCCAATCTGCGTGCGTTGCCGCCAGTAATGTGGCTCAGGCGTAAGCATGATTTTGCGCCCGATGCCGCGATACAGCGCGCACGCTATCTGCACTGCACGGCGATTGGGCATGGGAATCGCATTAAAGCCTTGCTCGCCCATCGCGTAGAAAAACTCGGCTTCTTTCAGCAGGCGACGGATCGCTTCAAAGGCTTGGCTGCGCGTGTTGGGGCAGTCTTCCAAAAGCTTGGCGAGCTGCCAATCGCAAGGCAACCATTGCGCCGGCAAATAGCAGCGCCCACGCTGGGCATCCTCCATCACATCGCGTGCGATATTGGTCAACTGCATCCCCATGCCCAGCGCCACCGCATAGCGCTCAGCATGCACGCTTGCACCAAGAATGGGGCGCATCATTTGCCCCACTGTGCCTGCTACGCCATAAGCAAAGCCAAGCACATCTGCCATGCTTTGCAGTTGGCGTGGCTGGGCGTCGGCTTGCAAAGCGTCTAAAAAAGACTGAAGCACCTGCGTGTCCACGCCAAGTGATTGCAGCATCGCGCCGACCTGATGGCTGCGGCTGGTCGCACTCACCTCACCCAGCACGTGGCTTCGATTGAGCTCAAACTGCGCCATGCGCTCGTTGATGGAGCCCATCGCCGGCTCATCCACCAAATCGTCCATCAATCGCGCAAATGCGTAGAGCTGCGCTGCCTGCGGCCGTGCGTCACGTGAGAGAAACCGTGCAGCCCACGAGAAGGATTGAGCATGCGCATTCATGATGGCTTGCGGATCCGCATGGTGATCTCTCATGCGACGCCCTTCAATGTGGCCACGGATCCAAACATCAGGCGCTCCACCACTTTTGCTGATGTGACTACGCCCGGCACACCCGCACCAGGATGCGTGCCCGCTCCGACAAAATAAAGATTGCTCAATACAGGTGAGCGATTGGGGAAGCGAAAACCAGCAGACTGCATTAAGTTTGGTGTGATAGAAAAGCCGCTACCGTGTGGCGAGAGCAACTCATCGCGGAAATACTGCGGCGTGAGGAAAAAATCATGCACGATGCACTGTGACAATCCCGGCAAGATGCGCTCCTGCAAAGCCTGCATTAACGATTGTTTAAAGCGCTCTTGCACGGCTGGCCAACCAATCGCCGCGGACAAATTTGGCACGGGCACAAGCGCGTAAAAGCTATCGTGGCCGGCGGGCGCGTAGTTTGCATCAGTGGCGCTGGGGCGATGCAGATAAATACTCAGATCTTCTGGCAACTCCAAGGTGTCAAAAATCTTTGCCAATACCTCGCGGTAGGTTTGCCCAAAAAGAATGGTGTGATGCGGTACGTCGCCAAATATTTTATTGGTGCTGAAATACCAAACAAACAAACCCATCGAGTATTTTTTTTGTGAAACGGCTCTGGCTTGGCGCAAAGGCTTTGGCAACAGCTGCGACAGCACATAGCCCGGATCTGCATTGCACACCAACGCATCGCATGCCAATCGCCGGCCATCTTCTAAGCACACGGCCTGCACGAAGCCATCACCCGCCTCGATACTTTGCGCCTGCGCGCCCCACTCGAAGGCCACGCCATGGCGCTCACCGAGAGCCACCAAAGATCGAACCAGCGCCGCCATGCCGCCTCGCGGAAACCAGACACCCCATTTGCGCTCTAGGTAGTGAATCAAGCTGTAGATACTGGTGGTGTCGAACGGATTGCCGCCCACCAACAAGGGCTGAATACTGAACGCTCGTCGCACGCGCTCATCAGAAAAATAACGCGCCGTAAGCTGATAAACCGAGCGATCTGCACGCAAGCGCATCATGGCGGGCATCACAGGCAGCATCGAGCGCCAATCGAGGAAAGGCTGCGTGCCCAATTCTTCATAACCTTTTTCAAAGAGCTTGCGCGAATGCTCTAAAAAGGCTGGGTAATGGAGTGCATCGCGTGAATTGAATTTTGAAATCTCCGCTTGGATTTGCGCTGTGCTGCCGCCGTAATCCATCTGCGTGCCGTCGGCAAAGCGCATTTGATACCACGGCTTGACGGGCAGCAACTCCACATGATCGCTGAGCTTTTCGCCAAACAGTGCAAACAACTCTTCAAACAACACCGGCGCTGTAAGCACAGTCGGGCCGGCATCGTACTTAAAAAGCTGGCCATCCACATCACAGACAAACTCGCGTCCGCGCCCGCCTGGGCCGGGCAAGCGATCAAACACGTTGACTTGGTAGTCCCTAGCGGCCAGACGAAGTGCGGCAGCCAACCCACCAAAACCAGCACCGATTACCACTGCCTTCATTCGTCTTCCTTTGTGCTGCGCGCCGCTTGCGGGCGCCAAGAATCAAGCTTGTTGCGAAAAAAGCTCACAAAAAAGCACTCTGGACGCGAGTCTCAGAGTGCTTATTATTAACGAGAAGAGTTACTTCTTAGCGTTTGCCTCTGTCTCGCTGACTGCGACGCTCCAGATGATCAGGCCAAATGCAATTTTATTAAGTACGTCGGCCAAGTTGTAGATTAAATTGAGTGCATTGGCACTTGCTTCTGGGCCACTGCCTGTGAGATAGCCGAAGAAGTAACCGATAGGATAAATGGCCCAGCCAATGGTCACAATCCAGCGCATCAAACTAAACGCCGATTGCACGGCAGGGGGTGCGCTTTGTGCATTGATCTTGCCAGCTTGGCCGTAGAAAATTTCCCACAAAATTGCAGCCCAGCCCACCATACCGATGATGAATGCTGGCCAAACAGGCATGTAGCCCGCTTCGCCGAGGTATCCACCAATCAGCATCACAAACGTGCCCACCATGAGGCGCCAAAACACGCCGGTCGTCCATATCTTGGTCTATTCATCTTTGAGGCTGATGCATACGCGATGTCAGAATACAAACAGATAAGCCCGCACAACTTGCATTGTGCGGGCTTGTTTCTCAAGCGCTCAATACATTAAAGCTGCTGCATGGCTTCACGAATCTTGGATTCCCGAACCATTTGGCGAATCGCATAAATCGCCACCATGCCGAAACCAACCTTGTTAAACAAATCAGCCACGTTGTAGACCAGCTCACGGGCAACGCGCACGTCTGGCGAACTCGACAACAAGGTGATTAGGAACCCGAGTGGGTAAATCAGCCAGCCGAACACAATGAAGAGCTTCAAGCGGGTCAAGCCTTGCTTGATTGGCCCGAGTTTATTGGCGGACGCATTCGTTACCGCCGTATAAAGGACGAAGATGATAAACAACCAGGCCAAGCAGCCCACGCCAAACATCGCCCAGCCAATCACTGTGGGGCCTTTGGCGGCATTGATGGATGTCTCACCAGCCCAGCCGAACAAAATCATCATGATGTCGGCCACGATCACCAGTATGGCCACAGCAGCGGCATCATCGCCACCCAACATTTCAGGGAATTTATTCACGATCAGCGGTGTGGTGACCAACCAGTCGATATAGCGCAAGACCGTGGGGTAGTCGCCTTTAGCTAGCGCATCCGTGCCGATCCCGTATTTGTAGTTGATAAACGCGTAGATGATGGCCGCCATAAAGCAATAGACAGCGGATGTGACCGCGTTGGTCTGATGCTCAACGGGCAGCGTGGATTTGATCATGGCGAAATACAGGCCACCGCCAAACATACCGAGAAAAGCGATGGCAAACGAAAATTGCGTCGCCATGATGAGATCGAATTGCATGAATTCTCCTTGAGTTGAAATGAATTGAAAAGTGACGCGTTTAGATGAGGGATTGGTAGCGTGATGCAAATTTTTCTGCGAGGCCTGCATTCGCGTAAATCGTGATGATTTTTTTGATGCCCATCATGGCGGCAAACAAATCATCTTTTGTGCGGCAACCTTGGATTTTTTGAATGACAGGAGCGGCATCAGAGCCCAAGATGCCGCTGACATCTTTGACCATATTGCCCTTGATCAAATCGAGTTCGGGAGAGTTGTAGCCCGTGTTGATATTGGACTGCATGGGCTGCTGCATCGGTTGCTGCATGGGTTGCTGCATCGGTTGCTGCATCGGTTGCTGAATTGCCGCTGGCGCGTAATTTTGCATTGGTGCTTGTGCAGGATAAGAAGCGCCATTGCCGACCCGCATGTTGTTCATCTGCACCACATTCGCGTCGCTGCCAGCCACTTCCAAGAAACCCTGCTGCATTAAGCCTTGCAGCACCACATCCATGGACGGCAACTGCGGATGACGTGCCACCAGTTGCTCGATACTGGTCTCGCCATCGACCGCCATCAAGTAGCTCATCATGCGCATCGGCAAGCCATTGGTTTTAAATGCCAACTCGTCGATGCCCTTCATCGATTTTCTATAAATCATTCCCATCGTCCTTCTCCCCAAATATTTAAAAACTGATCATCTCAGCGCCACAAAGCCTGATACCTCTGTATCAGCAGAAATGCTTTGCCAATGCGAGACCTGTGAATCTGTGTGCACCTGTGCGTCAAAGCGGCGCACCGCTTCAGCGGTCACTTGCCCGGCTCTGCGCAGCAAGCCCATTTGCTCTAGTTTCATCATTTTTTGCATCACGGGCTCGAATGCGCTTAAGAAAGGCAAATACTGCGCGACAGGGCAAACGCCGTCAATCAGGGTCAACACCGTGCGCTCTTGCAAATTCAATGCGCTGTTGAGATTGCGCAATTCTGCATAACCCGCCACAGTGATAGCGAACACTACTTTTTGAAAATCAATATGAACTGGCTTCATAACCATTTGCCCAAGGTTTGACGCACGTGAAGCAAGTGAATTCTTGCCGGCTCGCCAACGTGGCGCAGCATGAGCTCATACCCGCCTAGCAAGACAGCCATTTGCTCCATAGCTGTGATTTGCTCAAGCTCGCTGAGCACAGCGAAGGCCTGCTCGGGCACGTAGGCCAGAACAAAGCTCGACATATCTTGCACTAACAATTGAAGATCTTGCTCGCGCTCACGTTGTACATCGCCACTCAAAGCGCCCTGCTCCAAAATTGTCTGGGGTTGCGAGTGTGCGGTTTGCGTCAGCGCAAAGCCATCGGCATCGGTACTCGCGCGACTGGATCGCAAGCCCATCTTACCGGCTAATGCACTTGCAAAGCCAGCCGCCTTGGGCGGCGCAGCCTCGCTTGAGGCTACTGAATTGGCTGGGGCGGTTGTTGGCGCAGCATCTTCGCGCATTTCGATCAAGCCAGCTTTTTGCAATGAAGTAAGCAAGCCTTGGACATCCCCAAAAGCTTTCAAACTGTTCGCAAAAACCCCTAGACTTGTTTTTCCGTCGATCACTTTGAGCAGCGACTTGAGCTTGCGAGGCATGGCCGACGTCGCATCATAGGCGGCGGCCTGGCCTTCAGCGGTGCGAACGAAATACGAATTCTGCATGGTTGGCTGTGATGCGAGCTGTAACAAGTAGTCAACAACCCGAAATTACCATCACTTTGTTAAAAGACAAACTATGGCGGCTTATCCTAGTTAAAAAGTGGTGTATTCAAAAATTAAGACAAAAAGTGACAACTACTGACGATTTCACCGCGTATATCCGACATTTCGTAAATGAAGCCACTGGCTGAACAAGTGCACCGCAAACTTTGAATCGGTTTAAAGTGTAATATTTGTATACAGCTGCAATTAGAAACACTTAGCCTTACGTAGAATTGACAAATCAATGCATTGGATTCAACCCCAATACAGCAACGCTTCGCGCACTTCAGCCATCAAACTCACCTTCGCGCCGAAGGGCAAGCAAACTTTGGTGGGCACATGGCCAAAAGGCAAGCCTGTGAGCACGGGGATTTTGAGCTGGCTTCTGAGGCGATCAATCACAGTTTGCAATTTGAAGCCTTTGTCGTGTGACGTGAGTTTGTAATTGTTAAATTGCCCGAAAACGATGGCTTTTTGCTGCGCCAAAATGCCTAAGTGCAGCCATTGCAAGAGCATGCGCTCCACTTTGTAAGGAGGCTCGGCAACATCTTCAAACCACAGAATTCCTTTTTTGATTTGCGGCAAATAGGGTGTTCCGAGCAAGCTGGTGAGCATGGCAAGGTTGCCGCCCCACAGAAGGCCATTTGTTTTGTTGTTTTTAAGGCCAAAAGGGCTATTCGCCGGCGTATTGTTTGCGTGGAGTGCTATCGAATTAGGCGTATTTTCTCCAGCAACTGCGTTTTTGAAATCTGCCGCCGGAATGCTCCAGCCAGCGCCTTCGCACACGCCTTCCACGAGATCGTCAAAGCAGGCTTCCATGATGTCGTCAGGGGCGTTGTCGTGGCCTTCGGCACTGTCGCCGCAGCCAAAGTCTGCACACAGCGAAGGCCCTGCCCACGTTACCGCGCCTGTTTTTGCGTAGAGCGCGGCTTGAAATGCGGTGAAATCGCTGACACCCAGCCAAATCGTGCCGCGCTCGATAGATTTCGCCACCGCTTTGTAGTTGATCTGTGGCAAGCTGCGCGAAAGCCCATAGCCGCCGCGAGAGATCAACGCCACATTTGCACCACTGGCCGCTGCTCGCTCGAAGCTTAGCAAGCGCTCAGCATCATCGCCTGCGAAGCGCTGCACCGATTTGAGCGCAGCAGGATCGATTTCCACGTCGTGCCCCAAAGTTTTGAGCCGCTGCACGCCACGTTTAAAAGCTGCTTTGTCGCGCACTGCGCCGCTGGGGGAATAGATATAAATATGAGCCATAGAAAAGAATTTATGTGTTGTAGACGATCTGCACATCGCCTGCATGCGCTTGCGCGATCCAGCTCGCAAGTGCGGCATCTGAGGGAAAGAATTTAGCGCGTTCGCCCAGCTCTATCTCTGCGCTGGCATTCAGCCCGCCATGGTCTGCGCTGCCTTCTCGCCACACGGCATAACGCACACTTAATCCACGCAGCAATGTGCCCTGCTCCGTTTCTTCTTTCTTCGGCGGATATTCGCGCACTATGCGCTCTAAATCGGGCGCTTTACCGTTGACCGATACCTTTAAATATTTGCCGAATTTCGCGCGCGCTGTGGCCAAATCCCAAATACGGTTAACCTGCATCCGCAGGCCGCCCGAAAAGCGATCTGGCTGCACCTTGCCTTCAAAGATCAGTAATTCATCGTCTTTCAAAGTGAGCTTATTGGCGTTCAAGAGCGCCTCATCAGCCGTGGCCTCGATCACGCCAGATTTATCGTCGATCTTAAAAATAGCTAGCTTGCCGCGCTGCCCGTTGATCACGCGCAAATCGCTCACCACGCCGCACACCGTGCGCGGCTCGCGCGATTCCATCAAATCATCCACTTTTAGTTTGACAAATTGGCGCAGCTCGCGCTCGCTCTCGTCAAACAAATGGCCTGAGAGGAAAAAGCCCACGGCGGTTTTCTCTAGCGACAAGCGCTCTTTCACGCCCCAAGGCATGGCAACATTGAGAGGTGGCTCTTGTGTGCTCGCGGCATGCGAATCCATCATGTCAAACAAGCCGCCTTGATTGGCGTTGGCCTCCAGCGTTTCCGCAAAATCCATCGCCAGATCAACGGATGCCATGAGCGATGCGCGATTCAAATGCAAGCTATCAAACGCGCCCGCTTTAATCAGGGCTTCCACTGTGCGCTTGTTGATCTTGCTGCGCTCGACTCTGGCGCAGAAATCAAACAAGCTGGTAAACGGGCCGCCTTCGCCACCGGAGGGGCCTCGTCCTTCCCGTGCTGCGATGATGGCCTCTACTGCCTGCTGCCCCGAGCCCTTCACAGCGCCCAAGCCATATCGAATCACCTTATCGCTCACCGGCTCAAAGCGATACAAGCCGCGATTCACATCAGGCGGCTCAAACGTGAGGCAAAAATGATTGGTGGCATCTTCAAACAGCATTTTGAGCTTGTCTGTGTTGTCCATCTCAATCGTCATATTTGCGCAGAAGAATTCGGCGGTGAAGTGGCGCTTGAGCCAACCGGTGTGATACGCCAGAAGCGAGTAAGCGGCAGCGTGCGATTTGTTAAAACCGTAGCCTGCAAATTTCTCCATCAAATCAAAAATCTCATCAGCCTTGGCTTGCGGAATATCATTCTTTTCAGCGCCTGCGCGGAAAATGCCGCGATGCTCGGCCATCTCTTCGACTTTTTTCTTACCCATCGCGCGGCGCAACAAATCTGCGCCGCCCAGCGAATAACCGCCCAAGATTTGCGCTGTCTGCATCACCTGCTCTTGATAAACCATGATGCCGTAGGTCTCAGACAGCATCTCTTCGACCAGCGGATGCGGATACTCAATCTCTTCGCGCCCATGCTTGCGCGCTACGAAGCTGGGGATCAGATCCATCGGGCCGGGGCGATACAAGGCGTTTAACGCAATCAAATCCTCCAAGCGCGTGGGCTTGGCATCGCGCAGCATGCCTTGCATGCCACGGCTTTCAAACTGGAACACCGCTTCCGTTTTGCCGTCGGCAAACAGCTTGTAGGTGTGAGCGTCCGTCAAAGGTATCGCGTCAAACGAAAAATCTTTTTGCCCCGGGTGGCGCTGCACGATAAAGTCTTTAGCGAGCTCCAAAATCGTCAGTGTGGCTAAGCCTAAAAAGTCAAACTTCACGAGGCCCACAGCCTCCACATCATCCTTGTCATATTGGCTCACCGCAGAATCCGAGCCCGGCTGCTGATAGAGCGGGCAAAAATCAGTGAGCTTGCCCGGCGCGATCAACACGCCGCCGGCATGCATGCCCACGTTGCGCGTCATGCCCTCTAGCTTTTGCGCCATCTCAATCAACGTGCGTACTTCTTCTTCTTTAGCGATGCGCTCGCGCAGCACGGGCTCCATCTCAATGGCGTAATTGTTTTTATCGTCTTTCGACTTGGGCTCAGGCGGGTATTGCAGCGTGACGGCCTGACCTGGCTTGTTGGGAATCAATTTGCTGATGCCATCGACAAACGTATAGCTCATATCCATCACGCGCCCCACGTCGCGAATCGCGGCGCGAGCGGCCATCGTGCCGAAAGTGACGATCTGGCTCACGGCATCTTTGCCGTATTTGGCTTTCACATAATCGATCACGCGATCGCGGTTGGCTTGGCAAAAGTCAATATCAAAGTCGGGCATCGAGACACGCTCTGGATTTAAAAAGCGCTCAAACAACAGCTTGTATTGCAGCGGATCGAGATCGGTGATCTTCAGCGAGTAAGCCACCAAAGAGCCCGCCCCTGAGCCGCGCCCCGGGCCCACCGGGCAGCCATTGCTTTTGGCCCACTGAATAAAGTCGCCCACGATCAAAAAGTAGCCGGCAAAGCCCATCTTTAAAATCGTGCCGATCTCAAACTCCAGCCGCGCAAGATACTCAGGCATTTGCTTTTCGCGCTCAGATTCGTCTGGGTAGAGCATGGCCATGCGCTCTTTCAACCCTTCATGCGACATATGGCGGAAATAATCATCGGCTGTAAGTTGCTGGCCATGAATCAGCGGCGTGGGGAAATTTGGCAACTTCGATTTGCCCAGCTCCAGTGTCACGTTGCAGCGCTTGGCAATCTCCAGCGTGTTGGCTAAAGCGCTGGGCAAGTCTGCAAAAAGCTGCGCCATTTCAGCGCTGGATTTGAAATACTGCTCCCGCGTGAACTTGCGCACGCGCCGCGCATTGCCCAAGATCTCGCCATCAGAAATACAAATGCGCGCTTCATGCGCTTCATAGTCTTCGCGCTTTAAAAACTGCACAGGATGCGTGGCCACCACGGGCAGCTTGCATTTGGCCGCAAGCGCCACGGCAGCGGCCACATGCGCTTCATCATCGGCTCGGCCTGCGCGTTGTAGCTCAATGTAGAAGCGGTGCGGAAACATGGCTGTGAGTTGCAGCGCAATCTCATTGGCTTTGCCGCTATCGCCTTGGCTTAGCGCTGCGCCCAAGGGCCCTGCTTGCGCACCAGATAGCAATATCAAACCATCCGATAATTCTTGTAGCCACGCGAGCTTGCACACAGCATTGGCGCGCACAGCGTTTTGCGTCCAGCCGCGCGAGATCAGCTCGCATAAATTCAAATAGCCGGTTTTGTTTTGCGCCAGCAGCACGATGCGCGAAGTGACCGGCTCCTTGCCTGACTCCGTGCCACCCATATCAAGCAGTAGCTCCGCGCCCACGATGGGTTTGACACCCGCGCTGCGCGTACTTTTGTAGAATTTCACTACACCAAACAGATTGTTGAAATCCGTGAGCGCTAGCGCACCTTGCTTATCGAGAGCTGCTGCGGGCGAGACATCATCGAGCCGCACCGTGCCGTCCACCACAGAAAATTCAGAATGCAAACGCAGGTGAACGAAAGACGGAATTTCTTGGGAAGATGGGCTACTCATCACGCCATTTTAGGCCACGCGGCATTCAGCTTCGATGCATAGAGTGCAAAAATCTGCGTTGGCAGATGCCTTCGCAGATTGTGTTGATTACTATCAATACAATAGCATGTTACGCAGCATACATGCCGGCTACTGGCCAATTTCTCTTATAAAAGGACTCACAAGTAGCTGACCGCAATGATCTCGTAATGCTTCTCACCACTCGGCGCTTGTACCACCACGGTATCGCCCTCTTCTTTGCCGATCATGGCGCGCGCCATCGGCGATGCGACGTTCACAAGCCCCTGTTTGAAGTCTGCCTCATCTTCGCCCACGATTTGGTATTTCAGCTTCGCACCCGTGTCTTCATCTTCCAGCTCCACTGTCGCGCCAAACACCACGCGACCAGCGGCATCCATTGCCGTTGGGTCAATAACTTGCGAGGTCGAGAGCTTGCTCTCGATCTCTTGAATGCGGCCTTCAATAAAACCTTGGCGATCTTTCGCAGCATCGTATTCTGCGTTCTCGCTCAAATCGCCCTGCGCCCGCGCCTCAGAGATCGCATTGATCACCCAAGGGCGCTGCACAGTTTTGAGATCATGAAGTTCAACGCGCAATTTTTCGGCGCCACGTTTAGTAATAGGGATAGTAGCCATGTCAATTCAATCCAAAAAGAAACCGCCGAGTGCTGCCACTCGGCGGTCAATGCATGAATTATGCCGTTGTTTTGGCTGCTTGCTGCTGTATTCGCGTCTTCCGCGTTCTTCACACCAGGGAGTGATCAAGAATCCGCCCGAAAGCCCAGCGCCTTGACCAATTTGCCTGCAAACTCACTATCTGCTTTCATGCGGGTTGCAAATTGCTCCATCGTCACAGGATCGACATGCGCTGCCAAAGGAGCCATGGACGAAACGACATCTGGCTGAATCAGCGAAGCACGCAGAAAAGTGGAAGCTCTCTCGCGCACGGCTTGGCTTGCAGTGGCAGGCAAAAAGAAACCAAACCATTCGCGGATCACGAGCTCATCGAAGCCTTGCTCTTTGTAGGTGGGCACGTTGTCTACAAACGGCGAGCGCGTAGGCCCGGAGGTGGCCAAGATACGCACGCGGCCTGTTTTCACGTGCTGTACCCAATCGCCAAGCGGAGAAGACATTGCGCTGATTTGCCCACCCAAGACTTGCGGAATGCCGGGGCCAGAGCCTGGGAAGGGCACGTTGGTAGATTGCAAATCAGCGATCGCTGCAAAGCGGCCCGCGAGCAAATGCGGCATCGAGCCTGCGCCGGGGTTGCCCACATTGACCTTACTCGGATTGGCTTTCGCCCAAGCGATGTATTGCTTCAAGTTCGTCACATCTGCAGGCACAGCTGAGCCGACGACAAAGGCGTGATCCGTCGAATGGCCGATTGAGATCGGTGCAAGGTCTGATTGCGAATAAGGCAGCTTGGAATAAGAATGCGGATACACAGTCAGCATAGAGGCTGGCGTGTAAAGCATCACGCTGCCATCGCCGGGGGAATTTTTGACGGCCGTTACGCCAAGCTGGCCGCCTGCACCGGGGCGGTTTTCAATGATGACGTTGGTGGCATAAATACCGCGCAGCTTCTCGCCCACGCGGCGGGCGAAGGCATCTGCCGTGCCGCCGGGCGGAAAGCCAACGATAATTTTTAGAGTGTCAATTTTTTGCGCGAAGACGGGAAGTGCTGCTACGCCAAAAGTGACTGCGGCAGCTTGGGTAAATTGACGACGGGTTTGCATAAGAATGTCCTCTTGGGTAAAAACTAATCGCGGAGTATTTCTTTGCGATGAAGCAGGCGTGCGTTGTGAGCGGTTGTCGTTGCGCCGAACTTTCCCGACAGCGCTAGCCACCGGGAAACTTCGGCTACAAATCCCTGATCCTCAAGCGGCCAGTGAAATCAACGTGTCCGTCAGCAATTGAGGCTGAGACACAAATGGCGAATGGCTACTTGCTAAAGTTTTCTGTACAAACTTATTGTTAGGCGTGAAAGCGTCTGCTTCGGCAATCATCGCGTCTTGCCCTGTGATCGGAATGGCGTTGTCCAACGTGCAGCGAATAAAAGCGCGCGGCACACTGCCCCACTTTGCGACCGTGGGCACGACCTTGCCCGCGAAAGCTTGAATCGGCTCGTCGGGCGTTAAAAGGTTTGCAATCGCAGGGAAAGCTGCGTCGCTGATGTCGTTATAAAAGGCGGCTTTGTTCTTAGCCACATAGGTTGCATCACTTGAATTGTGGTTGATGCGAACCGCAGCAACCACCGCAGGATCAGCTGCAAACAACGGCGGCACTTGGGAAGTCGTGAACTCAGGGCGCATGAGATATGCAATCACGGCATCTTGCTTGACTGGCACAAACGCCGTGAGATAAACCAACTTGCGAATCAACGTGGGCTCGGCTTCTGCGACTACTGAAAGCGTTGCGCCGCCCAAGCTGTGGCCTACCAAAATAACAGGCCCGCTGCCGTTTGCAGTGAGCCCACGCACGATCTTGAGCACATGATCGCGATAGTCATTCAAGGTAACTGGGGCAAGTGGCGACACTTCGGTGGCGAGATCACCCGGATTTTGCGGCTGCGCCAAATACGCAGCCGGGAATTTTGCATTGATGCCATGCCCAGGCAGATCCACCACCACCGTTGGGTAGCCCTTTTCAGCCAAAAGCCGCACCGTCTCAGACCAACACCAGCCGCCATGCCAAGCACCATGCACCAACACGAATGTAGGCTTGCTCACCGCAGCGGCATTAGCGCCGCCACCACCACCGCCACAGGCCGCCAAAGCTGCGCCAGCTACGCCAGCTGATAAATGATTGAATAGTTTTCTGCGTTGCATTGCTCGTCTCCTAGTTATAGACTTCGGAAAGCGAAGCCATACCGCAAGTTTAGAAAGCAACAGCGCATCGCACTGGCCTGTGTGTGCCAATCAAATGGCCGATTTGCGCCACTGAATGAATGAATAAATGGCGGGTTATCCCGGCAAATGCTGCTTGCGCCATAGTGCAGGTGTGCAGCGATAGATCAGAGCAAACTCACGCACGAAATGCGAGGCGTCTGCAAAACCGCAGCGGCGCCCAATTTCTGCAATCGACACGCCCGATAGCCGCGCTTGCACGAGCATTTGAGCCGCGCGCTCTAGGCGCAAGCTGCGTAATGTGCTTGCAAAGGTGCTGTTGTGAGCAGCAAAACTGCGGTGCAACGTGCGCACAGAAATACTTAATTGCTCGGCTATTTCTGTAGCGGCTAGGCCATGCTGATCTAAGCGCTCCTTGATCAAGCTCGTTGCACGTTGTGCTAGGTCTAGCGAGGATTTATCAATCGATTTTTGCGTGGGCTCAAGGCTTGCTGAGAGCATCGCGCCCAACTGATCAGAGAGCAAAGATTGCGGGTACGAAGCCGCCAGCATCGGATCATGCCCCAACTGTACACACAGCGCCGATAAGCTCTGCCCCCAGCCCACATCTTTGGCGGCCACACGAGGCATTTTGCTGTGCATCTGAGCAAGCCATTGCCCCACCCACTGGCGCGGCAGCTGCACAGACATGAGCTTTGCGGCTTCAGGGAAGTGAAGTTCGTAGCATTGCTCAGAATCCACCAACACCGTATCACCCGCACGCAAATGCACCACATGGCCACCTTGGCGCACATGCCATGGATTGTGCAATTGCGTGATCAAATAAAAAGGCGCTTGCTTACCACGCCCAATCGCGCTTTGCGTGCGATACACATCTGCTGGCGAGGACAACACTTGGTTGAACGACAAATTCTCAACCGGCACGCTGGTGAGCTGCCCATCAAAAACAGCAGCCTCGCGCGAGCTGCAATCCATCTCAAGGAAAGCTTCGCAAATCGCACCCACCCAGTAGTCAAATCTTTGCGCAGGCTTAATCTCCTGCGTGGACCACTGACGCTGAGGTGTTGGCTCTGTCTTGGCTAATTCATTCACAGCGGCAATATAGCGCAGCTTTGTCGTACTCGCTATGCCGTTAACCTAGGTGTAGCAAGACGCTGGCACTACAAATTTCACTCAGACCAGCTGCGCATGCATCTCCTGCACCGAAATTACGCCTAGCTTGTCTATGTATTTCATGCCTTCTACAGCTGCTTCCGCGCCAGCAATCGTGGTGAAAGTCGTCACGCGTGCGAGCAACGAAGAAGTGCGAATCGCGCGGCTGTCGGTGATCGCGTTGCGGCGCTCTTCGACGGTGTTGATCACCAAACAAATTTCGTTGTTTTTAATCATATCGACCACATGCGGGCGGCCTTCGGCGACTTTGTTGACCGTTTGCACGGTGATGCCTGCCGCTGCAATCGATGCTGCTGTGCCCTTGGTGGCAATCAAGTCAAATCCCATGGCGGTGAGCTCTTTGGCCACTTCGACAGCACGCGCCTTGTCGTTGTTCTTCACGGTCATGAAAACTTTGCCATTTTTGCTTCCGTCTTTCTTGAGTGGCCTTGGCAACGTCGTGCCAGCGCCGAGCTGGCTCTTGACGAAAGCTTCGCCAAAAGTCTTGCCCACGCCCATCACCTCGCCGGTGGATTTCATCTCGGGGCCGAGAATGGTATCAACACCGGGGAATTTCACGAACGGGAACACGGCTTCTTTCACGCTGAAATACGGCGGCGTGACTTCTTTGGTGATGCCTTGCGATGCGAGCGATTGGCCTGCCATGCAACGCGCTGCAACTTTGGCGAGTTGAATACCCGTGGCCTTGCTCACATACGGCACGGTGCGGCTGGCGCGAGGATTGACTTCCAACACGTAGATCACATCTTTGCCATCACGATGTTGAATCGCAAATTGCACGTTCATCAAGCCAACGACTAACAGGCCAGCGGCCATCTCGCGCGTTTGGCGCTTGAGCTCGTCAATCGTCTCCGTCGATAAAGAATACGGCGGCAGCGAACACGCAGAATCTCCACTGTGTACGCCAGCTTGCTCAATATGCTCCATCACGCCGCCAATAAACGTCACTCCGAGTGAATCACGAATGCAATCCACATCGCATTCAATCGCGTCGTTGAGGAATCGATCTAGCAATAAAGGCGATTCAAATTGCCCTGCAACGGCTTCTTTCACAAGACGCGTGGCAACGTGTCGATCTTTGATATACCGCTCAAGGTCGCGCTGCTCATGCACGATCTCCATCGCACGGCCACCGAGCACATAGCTGGGGCGCACGACGAGTGGGTAACCCAAGGCTTGCGCTTTCTCCAGCGCTTCAGGCTCGGTGCGCGCTGTGGCATTCGGCGGCTGTTTCAAGCCGAGCTTGTGCAGCAAAGCAGAGAAGCGCTCGCGGTCTTCCGCTGCATCAATCATGTCGGGCGATGTGCCGATGATGGGCACGCCGTTGGCTTCTAAATCGAGCGCGAGCTTGAGTGGCGTTTGCCCACCGTATTGCACGATCACGCCGACAGGTTTTTCTTTGTCCACTATCTCCAGTACATCCTCTAACGTAAGCGGCTCAAAATACAAACGGTCACTCGTGTCGTAATCCGTCGATACCGTCTCAGGATTGCAGTTGACCATGATGGTCTCGTAGCCATCTTCGCGCATGGCAAGCGCAGCATGCACGCAGCAGTAATCGAACTCAATGCCTTGGCCAATGCGATTGGGCCCACCGCCGAGCACCATGATTTTTTTGTTTTGCGTCGGCTCGGCTTCGCATTCGGCCACACCACCATAAGCGGCGACTTCATACGTGCTGTACATGTAGGCGGTGTTGGTAGCGAACTCTGCGGCGCAAGTGTCCACGCGTTTGTAGACGGGGCGCACGCCTTGCGCGCGACGCGCTTCGCGGATGGCTTTGTCTGTCGTCTTCAAAAGCTTAGCGAGGCGGCGATCTGAGAAACCTTTTTGCTTGAGTTTGAGCAACTCTGCGCTGGTGATCGCTGAGAGCGATTTATCGCCATTGGTTTCTGTGTGCTTATCCAGCTCCAACTCAATATTGATGATCTCTTGAATCTGCACCAAAAACCATTTATCAATCTTCGTTATGTCATGAACTTCATCGAGCGACCAGCCACTGGCAAACGCATCGCCCACATACCAAATGCGCTCCGGGCCGGGCGAGCCTAGTTCGCGCTCCAAGATTTCGCGATCTTGCGTCTTCTCGTTCATCCCGTCTACGCCAACTTCCAAGCCGCGCAATGCTTTTTGGAAGCTTTCTTGGAAAGTGCGCCCCATTGCCATCACTTCGCCTACGGATTTCATCTGCGTCGTGAGGCGATCATCGGCGTCTTTAAATTTTTCGAACGCGAAACGCGGAATTTTCGTGACGACGTAATCGATGCTCGGCTCAAACGAAGCTGGCGTCGCTCCTCCGGTAATCTCATTGCGCAGCTCATCCAGCGTGTAGCCGCAAGCGAGTTTGGCTGCGACCTTGGCAATCGGGAAACCCGTCGCCTTAGAGGCCAGCGCAGATGAACGCGACACACGCGGATTCATCTCAATCACCACCATGCGCCCATCTTTCGGGTTGATGGAAAACTGCACATTCGAGCCGCCGGTATCCACGCCAATCTCGCGCAGCACAGCAAGAGATGCATTGCGCAGAATTTGGTATTCCTTATCCGTCAAAGTTTGCGCAGGCGCAATCGTGATCGAGTCGCCCGTATGCACACCCATCGGATCCAAATTTTCAATCGAGCAAACGATGATGCAGTTGTCCGCCTTATCGCGCACCACTTCCATCTCATACTCTTTCCAGCCCAAGAGCGACTCTTCAATCAAGAGCTCATTGGTAGGCGAAGCTTCCAAGCCGCGCTTGCAAATCGTCTCGAATTCTTCCGCGTTGTAAGCAATGCCGCCGCCTGTGCCGCCGAGCGTGAAGCTAGGGCGAATCACGGTGGGGAAACCCAGCGTCTTTTGCACACTCCACGCCTCATCCATCGAATGCGCAATGCCAGAGCGCGCTGAGCCTAGGCCAATCTTGGTCATCGCGTCTTTAAATTTCAAGCGGTCTTCCGCTTTGTCAATCGCCTCAGGCGTCGCGCCAATCAGCTCCACGGCTTTGCCTGTGGCCGCGCCTTTGTATTTCTCCAACACACCGTTGTGCCACAAGTCCAGCGCGCAGTTCAGCGCCGTCTGCCCCCCCATCGTCGGCAAAATCGCATCCGGCTTTTCTTTAGCGATGATTTTCTCCACCGTCTGCCAAGTGATCGGCTCAATGTAAGTCACATCCGCTGTCGCGGGATCGGTCATGATCGTGGCTGGATTGCTGTTGATCAAAATCACGCGATACCCCTCCTCGCGCAGCGCCTTGCAGGCCTGCACGCCGGAGTAATCAAACTCGCAAGCCTGACCAATGATAATCGGACCCGCGCCGATGATGAGAATACTTTTAATGTCTTGGCGTTTTGGCATGATGCTGAATTTTAAAAAATGACGTTAGCTGGTGAATGAATTTAAGCAAGGTATTTTTAAGTGAAGAAAGAAGAATTTGAAGAGAAATCAGCCAGTAGCCGGCATAGATACTGCGCAGTGTGCTACTTATTTAGGATCGTTTAATTTCGATCGTTCTTATCTTCAAAGTCTGCAATTAAGCCATTGATGATCAAAGCTGCTGCTGCTATCGCTGATGTCAACCAGAAACTTAGGTTGAAGAAATAACTGCCGATTGCGCCAAGAACCAGCGACACAGCTACCCAGATAGCAAAGTAAGATGTTTTTTTCATCGTGGACACCCACAAGTTGCGCGACCAACTGCACTGCCAATCGTTAAATTAGCACCTACTGAATTGAATGCCGGGCTTGTCCGACCAGCGGCTGCTCTGACTGCATCGTCAGAGCCGTATTTTCTTAGCAATTCAGCATAGTTTTTAATCCTGAAGTCTGAGCCAGCTAGCGGGCCGCGCATCACTCGTTTGAGACCGTTTCTAAATTCCATTGCGGCCGCACCGCTGGCAGCCGCAGCTGAGCCAGCCTTAGCCACACCCGCGTAAAGAACACGTCCTCCGCCTAAGGCGAGCGATGACCATTGGCCCGCTGAATATGCGTCAGAGCACTGATCCACTCCTCCATCAATGCCTAGCGCATTACGTGCCAGTGGCCCAAGGCCTAGAGATGCAGCATCAGCAACGCCAGTTGAAAAATCTAAAACAGGCTGCGGTATTGAAGGCCACTCAAATAAACCATAAGGATCGGTGGCCATTAGCGGGTTGCCATTCACATATCCAAACTGATTCCACCCGCCATCAAGCGCGATTGGATCGGGCTGCGTATAACGCCCTTGGCTGGGCATGAGCGTCCGGTAGGTGTTGTAGAAATGCCCGGTCTCAGAATCAAAATATTGCCCCAACATTCGGAGGTTGTTGACCTGCGTCGGCGCACTCACTGCAAGCAGCGTTGCCGTCGTCGTACCCGAGCCAGCCGCTGCAGGGATGCTTGTGAAAGCACTAGCCGCACTCGTCGTCGGCTTGAGTATTCCCGTCGGCGCATTGTCCCCAAACCCGCTGTAGGCCCATTGCCAGACCGGCTGATTCGTGTTGTCCACCATCAAGCGTGGCGTGCCCAAGTGATCGCTGTGGATCGCATAGAACTTGCCGCCTCGGTACATACCAATTGGGATAGCCGATCCGTCTTGCGTCGGCAGCCAGATGTATTCCGTGCGCCCAGTGGAGCTTGATCCTCCATTGCCGTATTCGCCTAGGAGCGCCCAGCTGGGGAGTTGGCCCTCGGCGTATTGATAGCTATTGCCCAGCGTGGCATTGGTTTGCGCGGTCTGCCAGAGCCAACTGAAGTTGATGCGCAACCAATCGACGAAGCCTGTTCCTAATGTGGTGCTGTTGGGTACGGTGGTCTCCGTCTTAGGCTCGGATTTGAAGACGCGTTGGCCGGCTGCGTTGTGCAGGTAGGTGTGGGCGGCGAGTTCGTTGCCGGCAATCGTGTCTGTGCCGACGAAGGTAGTGCCTAGGATGACTTTGCTGAGGCGATCCGATGCGTCGTAGCGGAAATCTCTGAGGCCATCGCTGACCAGATTGCCATTGGCATCCAAGGTGTAGGCAATCGGGGTGGTGACGATGCTGTTGGTGTTGGTGCCGGTGATCGTCGAAAGCGTTTGGGTGAAGCCGAGCAGTTTGTTGGAGGTGGGCGGCACATTCAGCAGGCGGGTGGTGTTTTGCCGTTGCTCAGAGAATTCGAAGAGGCCGTCTTTGTCGGTGTCTCGGGCGTTCAGGGTGATGCTGGAGAGGCGGTTGGAGTTCGGGTCATAGGTGTAGGCCTCGCTGGCTGCGCTTTGCTGGGCGGCGGGGATAGATCCTGAGGCCGGGATGCGGGCGAAGCTGGTGATGCGATCTCGGTTGTCATAGCCGATCGTCCAGCTGATGGGCTGCTGGTAGAGCTGGGTGACCGTGGCTGTGCCGGTGGCGGCTGGCACGCTGCGCTGGGCGAAGAGGTTTTGTGGGATGGCGGTGATGCGGCCGGCCGCGTCGTATTTGTAGGCGGCGACAGAGCTGGCCGTCATCCGGGCATCGGCATCGAATGTGCGGATGGCGCTGGTGCATGGGGAGATGGCTGTGGTGGCGGTGGTGCAATGCGCCCAGTTCCATGCTTTGGGCTGGCCTAGAGCGGTGTAGCTGAGGTTTTGCACGAAGGGCTGGGCGGCGGCTGTGCCTATCTTCGTCGTGAGGCCGGTGATTTGGCCGCTGGCGTTGCGCGGGTAAGCGACAGTTAAGCCGCTGGGATAGCGGATGCTGGCGAGCTCGGATTTGTCGTAGGTGTATTGCGTGATGAGCACAGTTGGGTTGACTGGGTTGTCGCTCACGGTTTGGGTTTTCTTGGTGATGCGGCCAAAAGTATCGCGCTCGTATTTTGTGTTGCCGCTGGCATCTTGCATTTCGCGGAGCATGCCCTTTTGCTGGCCGGCTGCTGTGCCGTCATAGGAGTAGTTGTGCTGTTTGCTGTCGGCGAAGGTGATGTTGGTGATGCGGCTCAAGGCATCGTATTGGTAGCTGGTGAGCTGGCCTTTGGCATCTTGCATGGTGAGCGGGTTGCCGGCTGCATCGCGGGTAGTGATCACGGTGCCGATATCAGGGCTGGTCTCGCTCAAGACTTCGCCCCAAGCGTTGCGGATGAAACTGGTTTGCACGGCTTTGGGATCGATTGCGGCGGTGACTTGATTGAGCTGGTTGTAAGAGCTTTTGGCTTGGCTGTTGTCGGGCAGCGTTGTGGCGGTGGGGCGGCGCAGGGCGTCGAGTGTGGTTTTGATGACGTTGCCTAGCGCATCGGTGCTTTGGATAGGCTCACCGTTGGCATCGTATTGGAAGGCAGTGGTCTGCGCGCTAGGATTCGTGCCGCCTTTGATGGCTTCGACGCGGTTAATGCTGTTGATCACGCGGCTAGAGGCGAGCGCGATTTGCTGGCTCGCGTCTTTAACGGTCTCGCTCGTGCGGTTGCCCATCGGGTCAAGCACGTAAGCGATGCTGTTGCCGCGATTGTCTGATGCGCCAATCAGGCGCTGGGCATCGTCATACGTGTAGCTGATGGCGTGGCCGTTGGGAAGCGTGGCGCTGGCGATTTGGCCGCTCGGTCTGTAGGTGTAGATGGTGATTTGCTGGAGGGCAGCCGCCAAATTGCTGCCGCGCGTGATGCGCGTGACTCTGCCTCTTGGGTCATATTGGTAGCTGGTGACGAGGCCA
Organism: Variovorax sp.; assembly: GCA_043755865.1. Lineage (GTDB taxonomy): Bacteria > Pseudomonadota > Gammaproteobacteria > Burkholderiales > Burkholderiaceae_C > JANMDU01. The sequence continues at coordinate 28,219 of JAYUSD010000206.1, forward strand.
TTCGGCGCAGTCTCAGTGAGCACGCGGCCTGCGCCATCGTAGGTGTAGCTGGAGATGTGGCCGAGCGGATTGGTGATACTGGCGCGGTTGCCTGCGGCATCATGCGCAAACGTCCATGCCTGCCCACGCGGATCGGTCATGGTGAGAGGGAGGTTTTGCGTGGCGTAGGTAAAGACCCAAGTGCGGGTCTGGCCGTTGCTTGGAGCGCCCGTGGTGTCTGTCTCTCGCTGTGTGAGGATGTTGCCAGCTGCGTCATGGGTGAAGGCGGTGGTTTTGCCTTGCTCGGTGATTTGGGTAGGCAAGCGGAAGGTGGGATGCCATTGGGTTTGTACATTTTGCACCTCGGGGCGACCGTAGGCCATTTGTTCAGAAGTTTTGAGGCGGCGGGTGGTATTCCACTGCGTATATGTTACGTTGCCTAAGAAATCAATTTCTTGCTGCGGCAAGCCAGTGGTTTCGTTTGCAATGACGCGGTTGAGGGCTAAGCTGTTGGCGCTGGCTTGGTCTGTTGACAGTAAATTCAAATAGCCGCCGGGGCTAGTAAATCGCAATAGCCGCTGAGTGCCTAGAGGATCCGTGACGCCAATGCTCTGGCTGCTCATGAGCGGGATGGGGCTTGATAGCGGATATTGAATGGTGCTGCGCTCTACGCCGCCTGCTAGCTCTGAGCTGATCGCACGGCCTGCAGTGTCATAGGCATATGTGGAAAAGCGGTTGCCGTTTTCATCTAAAACGCCCGTGATAGCTGCTGGGTAGCTGGCATTTTCGTAGAGATAGGTTTTGCTGGTGTTATCAGCAAAACGCACGGTGTTGCCTTGGTAAACAATGCTGCGGCCATCCGGTAAATTGAGCTGAGTGATGCCGCTTGCATCGTTGTATGTGAAGCTGATTTGGCGACCAAATGCGTTGGTGATGCTTTGTATGCGGCCAGAGACACTGTAGGCATAGTTCATAGCCCAGCCATTGCGTTCAATAATTCTGAGGATGCGCCCCGCATCATCAAATACCCAGCGCTTATCAGTGTCAATACGCTTGAGCGTGTAGAGCCTGCCTAAATTAGGGTCTTGCGTGACGAGCAGCTCATCTGCGCCATCCATGTCTATCCACGTTGCGCCTAGGTGTGATTGATTGATGGCTTGCTCAGTGGTGAGCATGCCGCCAATGGCTGTTCCTCTAAAGCGCTTGCTGATGCCGTCACCCAAATGCACTCGGATGATGTCAACGGAAAAACTAGGGCCGCCGGTGGGCAGGTCTGTGCGCACTTTGATCAGCAGAGGCTGAATGCTGTGATGCCAGCGCCAATCTGTAAGGCCCGCCGTAATGCGATAACGTATGGGCGTATTGTTGTATGTTGCCACCCATGCATGATTTTCTGAAAAAGGACCGCCGATGTACGTGCGTTTGATCTCAAACGGATGCGGCAAAGATTCCGTGTAATCCGCCTCAAAAAGCATCTTTTGCCCCGTCGCGGGGGAAATGGGGCGGGTGGTTGCCAATTCTGGCTGAGTTTTGCAAACAGGTGGAGCATTTGGGTTGACTTCATCATCGTTTGCAATGTGAACATCTTCCATGCATCTCACCAAACGGGACTCAGGAGTGGAGCTTGGAGGGCTGATTAATCCGCTCACAAGATTGCCGGTGGTACATCTCAATTCGTGTCTAAGATTGCGACTCCATGGGGATGAGCCTGATTGGTACCAAGAGCCATCTTGTCTTTTTAGCATGGTTATAGCCACGCCAGTAGCTATCAAGTTGTAGGGTGTCCCATTATTGAAGTACGTATCAACGATTCCACCTGCACGCTTAGGCAATTCAAGAGCGCTTAATATGATTTGTGAACATGCCGATTGGTTTATCTCAGGTCTCATGCAGTAAGCAAGTTTATTCATTTGACCTAGGTTGTGGGCTTGCATGGCACTTTCCGCGCTCGGAAACCAACTTTGACATTCTGGCATGTACTCGCAACTGATCCACCAATCAAAATAAGGCACACCTCGGTCAACTTTCTTCGTGGTCTGCGCCCAAGCGCTGCTTAGGCCGAGCATGAAGGCAAAGAAAATGGTGAACGCTGCTAGCAGTTTGTATTGCGAATATTTCATTTTTTATGGATTGAAAATATAAGTTGAAAACTCATTCCTTAGTGTCCACTTTTTGGGGACAAACTCACTATTTTCAAAAATCAATTCAGCTTCGTATTTGAATTTGTGTTTCAAGATCGGTTTTTTAAAATTAATCTTTTTGGCGCCAGCTGTGCAAGTTTGTGCGAGCAGAGTGTGCGTGCTGATCTTCTTGCAGGCTTCGCAAAAGCAATTAGGGCTCACATCGAGGTCGAGAGGCTTGAAATCAATCTCTGAGCAGGCATCGCAGCACATAAGTGGCATCAGTGTTTCTCCCTCGCAGTATTCTAGATTGGGTGCTTTAGCATGGTCTTACTTTTTTGACTTTTCTTTGACAAAGCCAACTTTGGAACTTTGGTAATCCGTCGATTTCGGTTGCGTCATGAGCTCGTTGATCGCATCGAAAACGGCTTTGAAGTGACCATCGTATTTGCGTTCCAGTGTGGCGAGTTGGCGCTTCAAATCTTCGTGTTCGGCCAAGATGCTTCGCAAGCGCACGAAAGTGCGCATGATTTGAATGTTGACTGCAATGGCTTCCGGGCTGCGCAAAACGCTCGACAGCATGGCCACGCCTTGCTCAGTAAACGCTATGGGCGAATAACGTAAACCGCCACGCGTCTCTTCGCCGGGTAGTTTTGAGGTCACAGTTTGTGACCTCAAAATCGTAAACTCTTGATTCGTAAGGGAAAATTGAAAATCCTCGGGGAAGCGATCAAGGTTGCGGCGCACTGCTTGCAGCAGTACTTTGGTCTCAATTCCATACAAATCAGCCAAGTCGTGCGAGAACATCACACGCATGCCGCGCACTGAATAAATCTTGGATTCGACACCTTGCACAAGCTGAGTCGTGCCTTTGAGAACAACTCTTTTTGCCGGTGGTAGCTTCTTGTTTTCAGGCATTGCCCTTCTCCATCAAAGCGATGAAGCGATCAAACAGATAGGAGATGTCATGTGGGCCGGGGGAGGCTTCGGGGTGGCCTTGGAAGCAGAAGGCGGGTTTGTCTGTGCGCTGCAAGCCTTGCAGCGTGTTGTCGAACAGGCTGATGTGCGTGGGGCGCAGGTTGGCGGGGAGAGATTTTTCATCGACTGCGAAGCCGTGGTTTTGGCTGGTGATGCTGACTCGGCCGTTGTCTAAATCTTTAACGGGATGGTTTGCGCCGTGGTGGCCGAATTTCATTTTGAAAGTCTTGGCACCGGATGCCAGCGCCATGATTTGGTGGCCTAGGCAGATGCCGAAGGTGGGGATGCCGGCTTCGATGATCTCTCGCGTCGCGGCAATGGCGTAATCGCAGGGCTCTGGATCGCCGGGGCCATTTGAGAGGAATACGCCGCTTGGCTTCATGGCGAGCACGTCTTTGGCAGATGTTTGCGCGGGCACGACGGTGACTTGGCAGCCGCGCGAGCTAAGCATGCGGAGGATGTTTTTCTTCACGCCGTAGTCGAATGCGACGACGTGGAATTTTGGATTGCTCTGCTGGCCGTAACCTGAGCCCAGTTTCCATTCCGTTTCGCTGAACGCATATTTTTCTGAGACGCTGACGACTTTCGCCAAATCCAAACCGGCCATTGAAGGCGCGGATTGAGCAGCAGCCATGGCTTTGTCCACATGCGCTTGCGAGACTTCTTCGCCGGCTTTCAAAGCAACAATCGCGCCGTTTTGTGCGCCCTTGCTGCGCAGCAAACGGGTAAGCTTGCGAGTGTCGATGCTGGCAATGGCCACGCAGTTCTCAGCAACCAAGTATTGCGACAAAGTTTGCGTGCTGCGAAAGTTCGATTCAAGCTGAGGCAAATCTTTGATAATCAGGCCAGCGGCAAACACTTTGCGTGATTCAACGTCTTCCGAGTTGATGCCAGTGTTGCCGATATGTGGATAAGTGAGCGTAACGATTTGCTGGCAATAGCTGGGGTCGGTCAAGATTTCTTGATAGCCGGTCATCGAGGTGTTAAACACGACTTCGCCGACTGTGTGTCCATGAGCGCCGATGGACTCGCCAATAAAAACTGTGCCGTCTGCCAGAGCCAAGAGGGCGAGGGGATGTTTGCCCTTGAGAGAGGAAAGCACTGGGTTAACTCCGTAGAAGTTATGCGTACGCCCAGTGCCGCATGTCCACCCAAACTGCTCAAATTTTGCGGCAATTTCTGCTTTGCAAATTCAGCGGGGCGAAGACAGTGCTCTTGAGGGGAAATGCTGATTTGCGCTAGGCAGTACGTGGGTAATTGGTAATAGCAGAGTATAGCTCAGAGGGCTATGCAAAAAATGCATGTGGCTCTTTGGTGCTGCTTGGCTCAGCCCAAACCCGCTTGGTTTTTTTCCGTTCGGGCTGAGATGTCCAAACCCAGCACGCCCTTCGATACCTCGGGGCGAACGGAATCTCTCATCGCCCGTCTGAGCCGCGAGTTGGCCCAGCCAGCAAGCCCTTCGTACCCTATCGAAAACGGAATCTGAACAAGCAGCCAGTTATATTAGCCTTGCAGCAGCGCTGGCATGCAAACAAATCGCGGCGGCGGTGGCTACATTCAGCGACTCCTGCCCACCGGGCTGCGCGATGCGCACATGCACCTTGGCCATACCTTCGAGCTCCTCGCCTACGCCTTGGCCTTCATGCCCCAAAATCCAAGCAAAATCAGGCAGTAGCCGGCATAAATCCTGCGCAGAGTGCTCATGTTTTAATAGCGAATGCCGCGCTTGCAACTCATGCAAGTATTGCCCTCGGTGACTACTGGTCACCGCAAGCGGATGCTTGAGTGGCATCAATTGCTCCACAGTAGCCGCCTCCACAATGCGCAGCGAAAAATGCGCCCCCATTCCCGCGCGCAGCACCTTCGGGCTCCACAGCGCGACCGTGCCGCTAAACGCAATCACCTGCGTGTAGCCAAACGCCGACGCGCTGCGCAAGATGCTGCCTGCGTTGCCGGGGTCTTGCAGGCGATCCAAGATCACGCTGCGCGCTGTGGCTTCAATCGGCTCATCTTGCGGCAAACTGAGCACCAAGCCGATGCCAGAGGCAGACTCCAAACCGCTGAGTTCGCGCATCAGTGCATCTGAGACAACTATCTTTTTAATAGCACTCCGCGCATATTCCATGCCGGCTATATGCTGATTTCTCTCTGAAATTACAGCAATGTCGGCCCTCCAACCGCGCTCGTGCGCTGCATCGCACAAATGCTCGCCTTCGATCCATACGCGGCCACTCTTGCGATACGCTCCACCATCGTGCGCCACGCGCCGCAGCTCTTTGATGAGCGGGTTGTCGCGGGAGGTGATGATTTCGCTCTGGCTGGTCATGCGGCACTCTGCGCTATGGCTAACGCCACCGGCGCATAGCTCCTGCGATGCTCTGGCGTTGCGCCGTGCAGCTTTAAGGCGGCCATGTGCTCGGCTGTGCCATAGCCTTTGTGTTGATTAAAGCCGTATCGCGGATGGGCAGCATGCAACTCATCGCATTGCCGATCACGGGTGACTTTAGCGATGATCGACGCCGCAGAAATAGCTTTGACTTTTGCATCACCGCCGACAATGGCTTCAGCCAGCATATCTAATTTTGGAATTCGGTTGCCGTCTATCAACACTTTCGCAGGCTTGAGCCGGAGGCCGCATACGGCGCGCTGCATCGCCAGCATAGTGGCTTGCAAAATGTTGAGCCGGTCAATCTCTTCGACACTGGCCTGGCCCACGCTTACGCACAGCGCTTTGGCATGAATTTCGGCATAAAGCTTTTCACGGCGCAGCGCGGTGAGTTTTTTGGAATCGTTCAGTCCTGCTATTGGGTTCAAGTCATCAAGGATCACGGCAGCGGCGACCACATTGCCAGCGAGCGGCCCGCGCCCTGCTTCATCCACACCTGCTATCAAACCGGGAGCATCCCACACAAAAGCGACTTGGAAGACCTCCTCTTGCGTATTGCGAACGGGCTTAGCATCTGAGCGCCTTTTCCGTGCTTTGGGTACAGGAAGCAAGGCAAGCAGCTCAGCCTGTGGAGGAGTTTTAAGCGGGCGTGGCATGAGGCACAACGGAGGTGAGGACCGATTCAATAGCAAGGGCGGCGAGCTGCGGCGTATCGCGCAGCAGCTCATGATGCAGTTTCGTAAATCGCTGCTGCAAGATGAGTATTTTCTCAGGAGAATCCAGCCAAGCAAGCACAGCGCTGGCCAAGGCTTGCGGCGTGGCCGCGCTTTGCAGCAGCTCCGGCACGACGAATTCACCACACAAAATATTGGGCAAACCGACCCAAGGCTGCATTTTTTTGTGCTTCATGATCAGCCAACTCATCCAATGCATGTTGTAGGCAATCACCATCGGGCGCTTAAAGAGCGCAGCCTCCAGCGTAGCCGTGCCACTGGCCACCAGCGCGACATCACAAGCCGCGAGCGCCGTGTGCGATTGACCCTCTAGCAGTTGCACATCACCCTGCGCACCCACATTCAAACCGGCGACGTGCGCCGCCACTTGGATGGATGCTTTGAGCGATGGCACGCAAGGCACTATGAATTTAATAGCACTGCGCGCAGATTTCATGCCGGCTACTGCCTCAAAATACCTTGAAATGAGGTATTTGATCTCATCTTCTCTGCTGCCCGGAAGCAACGCAATCACGACATCATCGGCAGACAAACCCAGCGTAAGTCGAGCGGCGTTTTTGTCAGGCTGCATCGGTATGACAGACGCCAACGGATGGCCCACATAGCTGGCTGCAATGCCTGCATCGTCGTAGAGCTTTTTCTCAAACGGAAAAATGCATAACACATGATCCGCCGCAGTGCGCACTTTCTCAATGCGCTCAGGCCGCCACGCCCAGATGCTAGGGCTCACAAAATGCACCGTGCGGATGCCTGCCGCTCGCAAATCGCGCTCCAAATCAAGATTGAAATCGGGTGCATCGACGCCGATAAAAATATCTGGGCGCTCTTGCAGCAGCCGTGCTTTAAGTTCATTGCGGATCTTCAGCAAACCGCGGTAATGCCGGAGCACTTCAATGTACCCGCGCACAGCCAGCTTCTCGCTCGGCCACCAAACGAGCATGCCGCGCCGCTGCATCTGCGCGCCACCAATGCCCACAAACTGCGCATCTGGCCATCGCGCTTTCAAGCCATCAAGCAACAGGCCGCCCAACAAATCGCCAGACGCCTCGCCCGCTACGAGTGCGATGCGAAGCGGCTTGGTGTGCTGTATCGGCTTGGTAGACATTTCGAGGCGACATTAGCGCGCAATGCCACGCGCAGCATGCGCCAGAAAATCGCTCATCAGAGCCACTTCTGCCGCAGCGCCCTGCATCGTGCTCATCAGCGCTGAAATGGATGTCTTGGCCTGCTCAAAAGTCAGGCCATCGCGATAAAGCAGTTTGTGCATTTGTTTGATGGCCGCCAGCTGCTCTGCGCTGTAGTCCCGGCGCTTCAAGCCCACTATGTTGATGCCGCGAACGGCCAGAGGATTGCCATCCACCAGCATAAAGGGCGGTACATCTTGCGTGATGGCGCTGGCAAAGCCTACCATTGCGTGTGCACCAATGTTGACAAACTGATGCACGCCCGAGAGACCGCCAAGCGTGACGTAATCTCCCACATGCACATGCCCGGCGAGCGTGGCATTGTTGGCCAGCACAGTGTGGTTGCCTACCCTGCAATCATGCGCGATGTGGACATATGCCATGATCCAGTTGTTGCTGCCCACGCGCGTGATACCCACATCGCCCGGCGAGCCGATATTGAAGGTGCAGAATTCGCGAATGGTGTTGTGATCGCCAATCTCTAAGCGACAAGGCTCACCCGCATATTTTTTGTCTTGCGGAATCGCGCCGAGCGAATTAAATTGGAAGATGCGGTTGTACTGACCAATGCGCGTATGGCCTTCAATGACCACATGCGCGGCAACGCTTGTGTTAGCGCCAATCTGCACATGCGCGCCGATGATGCTGTATGGGCCAATCGTCACCGAGCCATGCAGCTCAGCGCTGGGGCTCACAATCGCAGTAGGATGAATGCGCGGCTCGGTCATGACTGATCCCATCCGCCGTCAAATTTTGCGCATCGTGCACATCAAATCCGCCTGCACAGCTAGCTCGTCGCTCACATGCGCCGTGCAATTGAACTTGTAAATACCTGCCTTGCTGCGCTCTAATTTGGAGCGCAAAATTAACTGGTCGCCTGGCTCAACAGGGCGCTTAAAGCGCGCGTTATCAATACCCACAAAATACACCACCACATCCGGGTCGACCTCCGCTCCCATCGTATCGAAAGCCAAAAGTGCCGACACCTGCGCCAAGGCTTCCAGCATCAATACGCCGGGCATCACGGGGCGATGCGGAAAATGACCAGGAAAAAATGGCTCGTTGATTGAGACATTTTTCAAACCTTTGATTGAGACGCCTTTTTCTATTTCCAACACGCGATCTACCAATAGGAATGGATATCGGTGCGGAAGTTTTTCAATGATTTGGTGGATGTCCATCATGTTTTGGGT
>JAYUSD010000207.1:0-6213 GCA_043755865.1 Variovorax sp.
TGGTCAATGCAGATGCCAAACTCAAAGAAGTTTTCGGCAAAGCCCAAGTCTCGATGTTCGAGATGGCCGGCCTGATCGGCAAGCACGTCAAGTAATTGACCCTTTGCCTTTAATAGAAACCGCCTTCGGGCGGTTTTTTTATTGTCTTCGCTCTTTGTGTGCGTAGATTGTTGCTGTGCCCGCCATCGCCACGGCGCACCCACCTTCGTTCGTGTCCCCCGCCTACGGCTCGTCGATGGCTGCGAATGTGATTGTTTCAGTGCGAATGCTGGACGCAAAAAGGAATTTCATCCGTGACGCGCTGCTCTGTTCGCAAGGATCGCGTGACCTGTGCGTTTTGCGGAGGTAAAGGGGGAGGCGGCGAAACTTGACTGCCGGAGAAAAATAAAACTCAACGCCGCCGGAGGACACGGAGCAAAACGCGCAGGTCGCGCGATCCCTACAACCATCGAACAAAGTCTTTGCAGTCAAAAACCACCGAGCAAAAGCTATTTTTCCGCAGCCTCTTGCGCAATCAAAGCTTTGTACTCTTCATAAGCTGCCGGATCCGAGCTCGCGCGAGACAGCAGCTCAGTTTTGCGCTCTTGCACCGCTTTCCGGCGCAGCTCTTTCATGATGCTGATGAGCTCTTTTGGATCGTTTTCTATCGTCTCGGGCACGGCCTGCACCAGTTTGCGCAACAACGCCTCTTGAGGGCTGCCTTGCAACCCAATGGAAAGCGCTGCCCACGATTGAGGGCCATGCTCTTGGCATTGGGCATCGAGCCATGCAAAAGCTGCGCCATGCGGCGCGGGCAACTCGCAGAGCATATGGTGATCGTTGCCGGAGAGCTGCTCCCAAGCGCGCGCATCAAGCAAGATGATTTGCAGCAAGCGATCAGCTCGGCTGGGCGGTGCGTTGCGCCCAATCACGCTGCCGGCGATTGCGCTGCTGGCTTGATCGCCATAGCTTTTCCTACTGAAACTTTTATCAGAAAAGCTACCGCTTTCGTTGTTGCGGCCGGCATATACATTACGCTCACTGCTACTCTTTTGATAGCGTCCACCCGCGCCTTGCTTGTTGTATGCGGGTGCTGGTGCGGGTTTCCACAAATCAGCCAACTCGCGTTCATCAATCCCAACCAACGCCGCAAGCTCGCGCAGCAATTGCTTCTTCAAAGCCCCATCAGGCAACGCCGTCCACATCGGTTTGGCATTTGCCGCCAAATGTGCGCGCCCTTCAGCCGTGTCCACTTCCAAGCCCTCGCGCGCCGCATCAATCAAGGCCACAGAAAGTGGCTTGGCGCTTGCCACAAAGCGCAGGAAGGCCTCGGTGCCATGTTCGCGAATATAGCTATCTGGATCGTGCTCTTTGGGCAACGTGAGGAATTTCACGCTGCGTGTATCTGTAGCGTAGGGTATAGCGATGTTGAGTGCTTTGAGCGACGCCCGCTGCCCCGCGCTATCGCCATCGAAGCCAAACACCACGCTGTCGGTAAAGCGAAACAGCTTTTGCACATGATCGGGCGTACACGCCGTGCCCAGCGTCGCCACGGCATGAGGAAAACCCATCTGCGCCAGCGCCACCACATCCATATAGCCTTCAGTCACAAGCACATAGCCCGCCTTAGCCAGCGACTCGCGCGCCTCAAACAAGCCATACAACTCGCGGCCTTTGCTAAATACCGGTGTCTCAGGCGAATTCAAATATTTCGGTTCGCCTTTATCCAGCACGCGGCCACCAAAGCCAATCGTCTCGCCCTTGACATTGCGGATGGGAAACATCACACGATCACGAAAACGGTCGTATTTGCGCTTTTCGGAATTGGGATTGTTCTCATCTTCCAAACGCTCGATCACCATGCCGCCTTCTACCAGCAGCGGATCGTCGTAATCAGGAAACACGCCGGCCAAAAAGCGATAGCCCTCGGGCGCGTAGCCCAAGCCGTATTTCAAAGCAATCTCGCCTGAGAGACCGCGCCCTTTGAAATAATTCACACCGCGCTCAGTCGCTTTGAGCTGCTTGCGGTAACCCTCGGCGGCTTTCTCTAAGACATCGGTGATGCTGGCCTGCCTCGTGCGAATCTGCACATCTCTAGCGCGATCCTGCGGGCTGCGTTCGTCTTCGGGTACAGGCATGCCCATGCTTTGCGCGAGATCTTTCACGGCTTCTATGAAGCTCATGCCCTGGAATTCCATCATGAAGCTGAGCACATTGCCCGTTTTTCCGCAGCCAAAGCAGTGATAAAACTGCTTGGTGGGGCTGACAGAAAACGAGGGCGACTTTTCGCCATGAAAGGGGCACAGCCCCATAAAATTTGCGCCGCCCTTTTTGAGCTGCACATGCCGCCCCACCACGTCAACCACATCTGCGCGGGCGACGAGCTCTTGGATAAAGCTGGTAGGGATAGCCATGGTGAAGGGATTTAGACGACTATCAATTCAATAGCACTCTAAGCAGTATTTATGCCGGCTAGAGGCCATATTTTCCTTGAAATAGTCTAAAAAAATGGATCAGCGGCGCTTTTTAGCAGAGGCAGCGGTTTTCTTCGCAGTTCGGCTGTTTTTGGCCACGGCTTTACCGCCCTTGCCGCGCACACTTGCTTTCGCTGATGCTTTACCGGATCCCTTCCCGGCCTTGGCTTTCGCTCGCACTGGCAAATACATCACGACACCCTGGTTGGCCTTGAAGCCAGCGCCTGCGCTCACTTTGTTCCACTGCGCCACTTGCGCTGCGCTCACGCTGTATCGCTTCGCAAGGCTGGCCACGGTATCGCCTTTGCGCGCCTTGACGCTGGCTTTGCGCAACACGATCTCAGGCGCGAGCGCGATTTGCGCGTTATCTGCCACGTGCGCCGAGACATCTTGATTGTGCTGCGACGCACCACGCGGCACGAGCAACGTTGAGCCGGCTTTGATCAACATGCGCGGCGGAATGTTGTTGATGCTGCGAAACTGCTCCTCGTTCATGCCAAAGCGTTTGGCCGCCTCGCCAGCCTTCATTGTTGATGGCACTTTCCATGCCGTCCAGCTCGCGCTTTGGCCGCGATGGCTTTGGAGATTGCGCATGAATACATCGGCGTTATCCCAAGGCAGCAAAATTTGCGGCGTGCCAGAGGCAAGCATCACGGGTTTGTTGGCTGACGGGTTGAGTGCGCGGAAATCATCCACCTTCATCTCAGCCAGCCGCGCGGCCAGCTGCACATCCATATCTCGCGAGAGATTCACAGATTGAAAATACGGGTGGTTGGCTATATTGGGAAGCTGGGCATTAAAGCGGCCCGGGTCAGCCACAATGTTTTTCATGGCTTGCAGCTTGGGCACATACTGGCGCGTTTCGTTGGGCATATTCAAATCTGAATAGCTCGTGCCTTGGCCGTTGGCTTGATTTTTCTTGATAGCGCGGCCAACCGAGCCCTCGCCCCAGTTGTAGGCGGCGAGCGCCAAATGCCAATCGCCAAACATGCCGTGAAGCTTTTGTAAGTAATCCAAAGCTGCACGGGTCGATTGCAGCACATCGCGGCGGTCATCGCGAAAAGCGTTTTGCTTCAAATCAAAGAATTTCCCGGTACTGGGGATAAATTGCCACATGCCTGCCGCTTTCGCGCTCGATACGGCTTGCGGATTGAAAGCCGACTCAATGAAGGGCAGCAAAGCCAGCTCGGTAGGCATCTGGCGGCGCTCTAATTCCTCCACGATGTGATACATGTATTTGCTGGAGCGCTCGGTCATGCGGGTGATGTATTGCGGCTTGCTCCCATAAAACTGCTCTTGACTCATCACATACTGATCGCTTAAATCAGTCATGCGAAAGCCCGCGCGAATGCGCGCCCACATATCGGCATGGGCTTGGGGCTGGGCAAATACCGCGGTGGCTGTAATGGGGGTGGAATTGTCAATCAACACAGCCGGCTCTTGAGGCTGTGCGTTGGCAGAAGCGGCCGCACTCGGCATGCGATCCCCCTCTTTTTCCTTGGGCGCATTGCTCACATCCACCGGCTTGGCGTCGCTCACGGGTGCGGGCGTGCCGGGGGGCGCTTGTGCGAATGAAATGGCTGATGAAAAGATGCAGGCAAGAAATGCACTGCGGGCGGCAAAGTGAGGCAAAGATATTTTCATTTAAATCGATTTTTCCATTCGCGCAGTGCCGCAAAGCCAGCCACATCATCGTTGGCCGCTTGCCCACTGGGCGCAATACACTGCGCAACCGCCCGCTTGACTGATGGCATTCGGCTACGCAAAAAAGGGTTGATCTGAAGCTCCAGCGCGATTGAGCTGGGCAATGTCATTTGGTTGTTCGCACGCAATGCGATGCATTGCTGCTCGTATTGCTCTAGAGCCGTATTATCAGGCTCAACAGCGCGCGCAAAGCGCAAATTGGAAAGCGTATATTCATGCGTGCAACACACCCGCGTGTTGCCCGGCAGCGCGGCCAAGCTGTCAAGCGAGGCCAGCATTTGCGCCGGAGTGCCTTCAAAGAGCCGCCCGCAGCCGCCAGAAAACAGCGTGTCGCCGCAAAAGAGCAGCGGCTTGCCATCAAAATCTTCGCAGTAGTAGGCAATATGCCCCGCCGTGTGGCCCGGCACATCCATCACCTTGAAGGCATGCCCCATGACTTGCACCTCCTCGCCATCGGTGAGGCGGCGCAAGGGCTCAGGCATTTCCTCGCCAGCCGGGCCCATCACATGGCAGCGCGTGCCTTCGCGCAATTCATCCACACCACCGGTATGGTCTGCGTGATGATGCGTCAGTAAAATGCCCTCAAGCTGAAGAGAATGCTGGAGCAAAGCATTTTTCACGACCTGTGCATCGCCCGGATCGACCACCCACGCTTGGGCCCCATCGTGAAGCATCCAGATGTAGTTGTCGGTAAAAGCGGGCAGAGCAATTAAATTCATGAGCGATTCCATTATAAATTTGCAAAGCTGGCTGGAAACTCCCCCCGGCCAAGCTTTACTCAGCTGGGAGCAAGCCCAGCTGGACGCTGCCGTGGCCGATGTGTTTGGCTACCATGCTTTGCAACTAGGAATGCCGCAGATGAACGCCCTGCAAGCCAACCGTATGCCGCATCAATGGCGCTCGGATCGGGATTTGCCCACCGCTGAGTCACCCGCGCTGCAACTCCACTGTGATTTTGAAGCGCTGCCCTTTCGCGAAGCGAGCCTAGATTTGGTGGTGATGCCGCACGCGCTAGAGCACAGCCTCGATCCCCATGCCAGCCTGCGAGAAGCTGCACGCGTGCTTGTGGCTGAAGGGCGCGTGGTCATTTGCGGCTTTAATCCCACCAGCCTGTGGGGCTGGAAGCAGCAGCGCGAGCGCTTTTACCAGCGCTTTGGCGTGGGGCAGCTTTACTTGCCAGATTCAGGCGAATTCTTAGGCTATTGGCGGCTGCGCGATTGGTTGAAATTACTTGGCTTTGAAGTGGAATCGAGCAACTTTGGTCTTTGGCAGCCCGCCGTCCGCTCGCAGGCGTGGCTCTCGCGCATGGATTGGATGAATACGCTCGGCAAGCACTATTGGCCGATTTTGGGAGCCGCCTATTGCGTGGTGGCCGTCAAGCGCGTGCAAGGCATGCGCCTGATCAGCCCTTCTTGGAGGAAAACGCCTCAGCGTGCAGGCGCTCCGGTGGCGGTTGTGCCGCGAGCGGCCAATCCCGGCGCACAGTCATTGCAAACAAGTAAGCTTTAATCAACGAGAGCGCAGTTGACGAGTTGCGCATTGAGAAGCTTTAAGCAAACCTGCGGATCCATGTTGAGCAAATAGCCTCGCCTACCGCCGTTGATGAAAATGCGCGGCAAGCTCAGTATGCTTTCTTCAATGTAGGTCGGCATTTCTCGCTTGGTGCCAAAAGGCGATGTGCCGCCCACCAAATAGCCCGAATGTCGGTTGGCCACCTCCGGTTTGCAAGGCTCTACTGATTTACGCCCGATTTGCCGCGCCAAATTCTTCGTGCTCACCTTGCGATTGCCATGCATCAAGACCACCAGCGGCCTGGCCTCTTCGTCTTGCATGATGAGCGTTTTGATCACAATAAATGCGTCTTGCCCAAGTACCTCAGCGCTGTGATTGGCCCCACCGTGCTCTAAGTATTCGTAGGGATGCTCAGTGAAATCGATCTTGTTTTCTTTGAGGAAAGCAGTGGCTGGTGTCTCAGAAATGTGAGGCTTTTTTGACATAGAAGTTCATTTCATATCGTTCGCCCTGACCCTTCGATAGCCTCAGGGCTGGGTACGCT
>JAYUSD010000208.1:0-6188 GCA_043755865.1 Variovorax sp.
GTTCATCTGACGCGAGATGATCACGCTTGTGTGGCAATTTTCAAGCCCGGGCTCTAAGAGCATTGGTACAAGAATATAAAGCCCAACACGGCTGCAAGCGATTTCATTTTACTGCGCTACTCTGACTTATGTGCAAGTGCATCAAGTACCCACCCCGCTGCGCACAGGCCAAATGTCGCGGTGACGCTCACAACGGAGCCAAAGCCGTGGCAGTTGAGGCTCCCGTCGGCATCTTCGATGGCGCACGATGGATCGGGCGGGGCAACGGATTCTTTGCTGAAGACGCAAGCAATGCCGATTTTTTTCTGGCGCGGCGCATCATGCTGGCGTCGTAAGCGGTAGCGCAGATCGGAGAGCAGCGGGTCGTGTGTCGTCTCGCTCAAATCAGCAATGTCTACTTTTTCTGCCCGCCTTTTGCCACCAGCTGCACCACTGGTGATGAACAACGGGGCTCGCTTTTTCAGGCGTTTGGCTTGATCAAGCGCCCAAACAGCGAGCGCGGTTTTGGCACTTTGCTGGTCGCAACAATCCAGCACAGCATCAAAATTTGCGGCGGCAAGCGCGGGCCAATTCTCGGGCGTGGCAAATTCTTCGATGCAGTTAACGTGGCATTGCGGATTGATCAGCGAAATACGCTCACGCATGGCATCAACTTTCGCCTTGCCTACCGAATTTGAATCCGCATGAATTTGCCGGTTGATATTGGATTCGGCCACTTGGTCAAAATCAATCAACGTGATTTGCCCCACGCCGCTGCGTGCGAGCGCCTCAGCCGCCCAAGAGCCGACACCGCCGATGCCGACGACTGCCACATGCGCTGCGCGAATGGCCGCTGCGCCGCCTACGCCGTACAAGCGCTCCAAGCCGGAAAAGCGGCGAGCGAGATCGGCAGTGGCGCTTTGCGCAAGATCAACAGTCAAGCCATCTTCTCCATGCGCCATATTTGATATTTAAAGGCCAGCACTGCGCCGCCAATGATGGCCGCAACCGCGATGAAGCTCATCATCGAAAGCGTAGAAACACCGCTCAAACCTTGCCCCACAGTGCAGCCCATCGCAGTCACGCCGCCAATGCCCATGAGAGCCGCGCCCACCAAATGATTGCCTACATCTTCTGTGCCGCCAAAGCCTTCCCAGCGGAAGCTTTTAGTCACCAGCGCCATCAACGCTGAGCCAGCGATTACGCCAAAAACGCTGGCGATTCCCAGTGTAATCACCTTGGATTTATCGCTAAAAAACATAAACCAATCGACCGTGTAGGCCACCGGAGCCACGAAGCTCAGCGCCTCAGCTCGGCCAGAATTCGTTGCCGCAAAAGCTTCTTGCAAAGTCTCAGGATGCTCGGCAATGTAGCCCAAAGAGCCGCTGGCCCACCACATGGCTGTGATGACGCCGCCAATACCCACGCCAGCGAGCAGATTGTCAAAACTGCGGAAATCTTTCGAGCGCAACGCCCAAATGACCAAGACGCTGCCAAAGATCAGGCCTGAGATCGCTTGCAAGCTGTTGCGCCTGAACGAAAACAAGGTTTCAACAATGGATGAAACAGAAGAATATGCCTTTGAATCAAAGGCCCAAGGATCTATAAACTCTGAGCGCACAACAGCAGGCACGCCTTTGAGCGTTGCAAACGCAGCAATCGCCATCACGACAAAGACCACCATGGATTTCAAGCTCCCGCCGCCGATGCGCACCAAGGTTTTGCTGCCGCAGCCTGATGCCAACACCATGCCAAAGCCAAATAAAAATCCGCCGATCAGCGCCGACAACCACAGCACACGGCTGCTGGCGTAAAGCGTTTTGCCGGCATCAATTTTTCCGAAATAAACCAAAGCACCAAAGCCCAGCATGGCCACGCCAGCAGCTAAAGCCCATTGGCGCATGCGCTGCCAGTCACCCATGTTGACGATGTCGCTGACTGCGCCCATGGTGCAAAAATGCGTGCGCTGAGCAATTGCGCCAAAAATAAATGAAAAAATGAAAGAAGCCAACAGCACTTGCTGGTTCAAAGTCGTGAGATCGGATGCTTGCATCACTCTATTTTAGGTGAGGCTACACATATGAATGTGTTGACTGATACTTTTGTACTCAGGTGCGCACAGTGGCTCTTGTCGATAGAATCAGCGCGTCACTCCTACCAAGCACCATGGCACATATCGTAGTCTGCGAAGACGATGCATCAACCCGACATTTAATCACTGCTGTGCTTACCAAGGCAGGGCATGTGGTGGAAGCGTTTGACAATGGGCTCAACGGGTATGTGCGTTTGCTTGAAGGCGATGTGGAGCTGCTGATCAGTGATGTACAAATGCCAGGCAAAGATGGCTTCGCTTTGGTGGCGCAGGTACGGGAAGACGTGCGGCTCATGGAGATGCCATGCATCCTGCTGACCTCACTGCAAGAGCGAGCCCACATGCGGATCGGCATGACCAGCGGCGCTGACGATTATGTGACTAAGCCATTTCAGCCAAGTGAGCTTTTGGAAGCGGTAAACAGCCAGCTCAAACGCGCCATGCAACTGCATATTTTGCATGTGGACGAGATGGCGCGCTCCGTAAGTACAGCGGTTGGCGAGCGCACCAATGAGCTGATGGCGAAATATGAAAAGCAATTGCAGCGTGAGTTGCAATCACGCTGGGAGCGCGGTCACTCGGGTCGCAGTGAGCTCTGCGGCAGCTTGGTGGGCTGTACCTTGCTGCAGCAAGAAGATTGGCTGAATGCTCTAAGCAGCACGCAAATGGCGGATATGATGCGGCATTTTTTTAACAAGGTGGCCGATTGTGCTGCGCTGTTTAACGCGGAGCATTTGCAATTTGTAGGCGATGGTTTGCTGATTGTGTTTGATGCAAGTTCTGACACGGCATCTGTGCATCACGCCAGCCGCGCAGAGCGGTTGATGCAATCCATGGGCGCAATTCGCAGCAGCATGCAGACTTATGTGCGAGAGCAGTTTTCTGCGGACGCAGCTGTGCCCCAATTTTCTTGTGGCTTGGTTGTCCATGAGGGGAGCATCAGCTTGGGCAAGATGGACGGCTTAACCGGCGGCATAGAGCAGCTTGTGCCGGTGGGACAAAACATGCAGCTTATCTCTAAGCTCCTCAAAGCGGGCCAGTTGTTGGGTTGGCACACTGTATTTAGCGACTGCGCCCTCGCTCATTGGCAAAAGCGCGAAATGAACCCGCGCATTTCTGAGCAACGCGAAGCGAAAATGGGCGGGCAGATTTTGCGAATTCACCGAGGCGAATAGGTAACTTAAGTGCCCTGTTGCCCAAGCGCAGCGCGAATGCTCTCGATGCGCGCGCGATTCACGCCAAAGTCTTTTTGCCCCAAGCGGCTGGCGCTGCGCACATCAATGATGCCTTTGCTGGCATCAAGCGCAAATTCCACATCGTCGGTGAATTTGAGCAACGCCGTGGTGCTTTGTGCATAGATGTAGCCCGGCTCGTGCTTGACCAAGGTCGTGCGCGGTAGGGCTTGCAGCGCATCTGCGATTTTCTTCATCTCGGCGCTGCCGTCACCAGTGGTTTTAAACGGAGCAATTGCGCAGTAGCTGAGTTGTGGGTGATCGGGCCAAAGATCTGCTTGGCTGGTGACGGAATTCGTCGTGCGCGAAGGGCGTTTGAGCTTGCCGTCTTTCATGCCTAGATCATCAGGCGCTTTGCCTTTGAAAAAACCGGCCTGGCCGGCGACGATGAGCACCAAGGCAACAAGGGCCACGGCAAGTAAAAAAAGAATGAGAAAGCGCATGGTGATTCCTTGAGACGAGATGAGGGCGTTTGAGTTGCGCCTACATTTGCCAAGAGGTTGTATCAGGTCTTTGTGGGATGCTCAACCTAGAAACCACAGGCGCTGTCTCGGCGATGACTTTGCCGCGTTTGAAGACTTTGAGGCGTGTGGCTCTTAATCGCAGCGCTTCCACGGGATCACGCGCTTGCAGGAGCACGAAGTCTGCGTGGCAGCCTTTTTCGATGCCGTAGCCTTTGAGATGCATAAGCTTGGCGGGATTCATCGTCACGGCGTCAAAGCATTGCCGCATCGCGCTTTGCGATGTCATTTGCGCCACATGCAAACCCATGTGTGCCACCTCCAGCATATCGCCGCTGCCCAGGCAATACCAAGGATCCATGGCGCAATCTTGCCCAAAAGCCACGTTCAGGCCATGCGCCAATTGCTCGGGCACGCGTGTCATGCCGCGTCGCTTGGGATAGGTGTCGTGCCGGCCCTGCAAGGTAATGTTGATCAGCGGATTGGCGATCACACCGAGGCCGGCTTCTTTCATGAGAGGAAGGAGTTTGCTCACGTAATAGTTGTCCATGCTGTGCATCGAAGTCAGATGTGAGCCGACGACTCGGCCTTGCAACCCGAGGCGTTGCGCTTCAAATGCGAGAGTTTCTACATGCCGCGAGAGCGGATCATCCGATTCATCGCAATGCATATCCACCAAGAGACCGCGCTCGGCAGCGAGCTCGCAAAGCAGCTTCACGCTGAGTGCGCCATCCGCCATCGTGCGTTCGAAATGCGGAATACCGCCCACCACATCCACGCCTTTATCAAGAGCGCGTTTGAGATTTTCCAAAGCATTAGGTGCACGCAGCAAGCCATCTTGCGGAAACGCCACGAGTTGCAAATCAATATACGGCGCGACGCGTTTTTTTACCTCCAACAATGCATCAACTGCGAGCAAGCGAGAGTCACAAATGTCTACATGCGTGCGAATCGCGAGCAAGCCTTTGGCAGTAGCCCAATCGCAATACTGCATCGCGCGATTGACCAGCGCCTCTTGTGTGAGCAGCGGTTTGAGCTCGCCCCAAAGCGCAATGCCCTCCAGCAAAGTGCCACTCTGATTCACACGCGGCAAGCCATAGCTGAGCGTGGCATCCATGTGGAAATGCGCGTCCACAAAAGGTGGCGTAAGCAATTGGCCTTGCGCATCCAAAGTCTCATGCGCATCCGCTTTCAAGCCGGGCGCAACATCCACAATTTTTCCGTTCTGCACTGCCACTGAGGCATTCGTGCGGCCATCGGGTAACGTGGCATTCGTGATCAATACATCGAGCATCAGCGCTCTCCTTGAATATACGGTTTCATCAGCGCCTGCGGATAAGCCGCTTTTCGCGCGACGATGATGAGGGCAACAATACTCAGAATATACGGCAGCATGAGATAGATTTGATACGGCAACACGGCCGTGCCCGATTGCTGCAAGCGCAGTTGCAGGGCATCGAAGAAGGCGAAGAGCAGAGCACCAAGCAGCGCCTTGCCTGGCCGCCAACTGGCGAACACCACGAGTGCCACACAAATCCAGCCTCGTCCATTGACCATGTTGAAGAAGAAAGCGTTGAATGCGGCGAGCGTGAGGAATGAACCCGCCACGCCCATGAGCGCTGAGCCAGCGACTATCGCGCAGGTGCGCGTGGCCGCCACCGAGATGCCTTGGCTCTCCGCTGCATGCGGATTCTCGCCCACCATGCGTAGCGCCAGACCTGCGGGCATGCGATAGATCAAGTAGCCAACAGCTGGCACGAGCAGCAGCGCAAGCAGCGTGAGCGGCGTTTGCTGGCTCAGAATCGGAACGCCAATCCAATCCATTTCTTTGAATGGCTCAATCGTGGGCGGCGTATTCACTTTCGGAAAGAGCACGCGATAAGCGTAGTAACTCATGGCAGTCGAAAGCATCGTGATGCCAAGCCCAGAGACGTGTTGCGAGAGCGCTAAATGCACAGTCAGCAAAGCATGCAGCAAACCCAGCGCTGCGCCCACGCCCGCCGCCACAGCCACGCCTCCCCACAGCGGCAGCCCTGAATACACAGCCAGCCAGCCCGCAAACGCACCCGCCACCATGATGCCTTCAATGCCCAAATTGAGCACACCCGCCCGCTCACAGAGCAACACACCCAGCGTCCCCAAAATGAGCGGCGTCGCAATGCGCAACACGGCAACCCAAAATTGCGGGTTGGCGAGGATTTGGAAAAGGTCGCTTAGCAGTTCCATGGCGTGTTGGCTGGTTTTGAATACCTGAAGTCAGTACTGCAGAAAACACGGAAAGTACGCAGAAGACGCAGAAAAAGAAAGATGTTCAACGGCTGTTTTTCTGTGTCTTCTGTGGAATTTCTGCGCTTTCTGTGTTCCAGAATTTAAAAGTGTTCGCATGCCTACCTCCAACGCAAACGATATTGCGCCAGCATCACC
>JAYUSD010000209.1:0-15458 GCA_043755865.1 Variovorax sp.
GTTTGCCCGATGAATTGCCTTTGCGCCCGGGCGGCGCCTGACGCGCCCAATGCGGGAATCAGCCGCGTCTTCGCCATGCCGGGCACAGGCGCTTTGGCCAAAATGGCAATAGATGCGCTTGCCATAGCTGGGCTTGGGCTGTAGCCATATCGCAACGCCAATTGCGCAGGCGGTGCGCCAAAAAAATACGCCAAACGCAAACGCCACATGAGCCATACCGTGCGCCAGATGCCGCCGCGCTCCCATTTGCGAGCAGAGGTGTTCACGCGCTCGTGCAGGCAAGCGGGCAATGAGATTTTGAGCAGCCGTTTAGACAACTCAATATCTTCCATCAGCGGCTGCACTGGGAAACCGCCTGCTGCGCGAAACGCGTCTGCGCGGACAAATATCGCTTGATCACCCGTCGCAATACCCGTCAGGCGCGAGCGGCGGTTCATCATGGTTTCAATCAGCCGCAGGCGCACGTCTGGTGAATCTAGTCTCACATCAAATCGCCCCCAAGCTCGCTTGTTGATGGTACGTTCGCTTAAAGCTTGCAAGATCAGACTCAAAGCATTTTTGGGAAGCTGCGTGTCCGCATGCAAAAAAAGCAGGGCATCGGCTTGGCTGCTTGCGGTGTCTGCCGCGCCCGCATTCATTTGCAATGCTCTGCCAGGCTCGCTGCACATGAGGCGATCCACCCAAGGCAGCGCGAGCGCCCAGCTGTCATCCGTGCTGCCGCCATCAACCACCACCAGCTCTGCGCCTTGATGTCGCAGACGTTGCAAAGCTTTCAGGCGCTCGGCCAATGCCGCGCCCTCATTGAGCACAGGCATCACAATCCGCAGCTTGAATCGGCGCACTGTCATGCGCAGGCCGACTCGCTGTGCATGAGCTGCGCCAATTGCTCAAATTCTGATTGCACGCAAGCCATGCCTTCTGCGCTCAAGTAATGATCCACACGCGAGCGCACATGGCGAGCCAATGCCGGATCGAGGTTCTCGTCAGACCAATCTTCCCCGTCTATTTTGTCAGCCGATGCCGCAGCGGCTCGGGAGGCAACACGCCATTTGGCGCACCACGTCACGGACCAAAGCCACATCGCGCGGCGCAGCGGCAGATGCCATGCAGCAGCATCTCGGGCAAGCTCAGCATCCACGTGTTCCGCCCAAGATTGGTAGGTCGCCAATACCTCACGCGGGCTCAAAATGGTATGAGAATCAATATCCCAAGTCGTCGAGGTATAAAGCGTGGCATGCGCCAAATCTAAGCTAGGGTAGCTGTAGCGGCACTTTTCTAAATCAACCAAATAGGCTTTTTCAAAGCCGCCGGGCTGCGGTGCAATCACAAAATTGCCGGGATGACCGTCAAAGGCAATCAAGCATCGCTTTGGGCGATGAGCCGCGCTACACAGCGCCTCTAGTTGAGACAACTCTGCTTGGATTTGACCCCCTACAAGTGCATCCAAATGCGCTTGGGGCAAATAGCTGGCCTGCACTTGAATTTCATCCCATAACGCAATCAATGGGTCTGCGGCATGAATCAGAGGTGCAAAAGTATGCTGTTGTGGCAAAGCGATTCCATGCAACGCAGCCATGCTCTGCGCCATGAGCGGCAAATCATCGGGCAAGCGCGCTGACCTGCCCACAATTTCCTCAACAATGAGCGCACCACGCGGCAAATCAGCGCAGGGCGCGAGCACCTTGATGCAGCGCGGTGCATGGCCTGCGGGGCTCGCTCTGTCAAAGCAAGCGCGCTGGTAGGCCAAATTCTCGTGGGCATTGAGGTGCATCTGGCTCTGCTTGGGGATGCGCGCCAAGTAGCCCGTGCCAGATAGGCGCACATGATCGTGCGCCAAGCCTTTGGCTTTGAGCGGTTCAAGCGCGCGGTCTGCATAAGCGGGCCATTGATGCTGCAATGCTTGCTTTAGTGCGTTGAGGAGGCGGAGATCTTGTGAGTCACTCATCGGTTTGCGGGCGGAGTTGCAATTGGATGCATGGGGCAGATGCCTATCAGTGCGTGCAAGAGTTTCAAGTGTTGCAAAAAATTGAGCCTTTGAACAACGATTTAAAAACAAGGATTCGACAGACTATCTTATGTCGCGCGGAGTGCTTTGATATTACGGATGTTCTGCATAGATGAGTCTCTAAAATGCGTGGATGGTACAAAAAAACAGCCTCACGAAACCTCGATTGCAAAACATCGTAGATCAAATTGCACAGCAAGCTGTTAGTTTGTATGGGCAAGGCAAGGTGGCCACCTACATTCCAGCACTTGCACGGGTGCAGCCTAGGCAATTTGGCATATCAATCGCCTTGGTGGACGGCAGTTGTGTATCCGCTGGCAGTGCGCACACGCAGTTTTCGATTCAAAGCATCTCCAAGTTATTTACCTTCGTTTTAGCGTTGAAAATGGTAGGCGATGGAGTGTGGCAGCGGGTGGGGCGCGAGCCTTCGGGTGCAGCGTTTAATTCTATGGTTCAGTTGGAAACTGAAAAAGGCATTCCGCGCAATCCATTCATCAACGCAGGCGCCTTGGTGATCACCGATATGCTCACCACGCGATTTGCGCATTTGGATATTGCGCTCTTGGGGGCGTTGCGCCGCTTGTGTGATTGCCCAGAACTCAACTGGGACATGCAAACCGCAAAATCTGAGCGCGAGACGGCGCATCGCAATATGGCACTGGCATATTTCATGAAAAGCTACGGCAATTTTGTCAATGATCCAGAGTTGGTGCTCGATAACTATTGCCGGCAGTGCGCCATTGAGATGAGCTGCGCTCAGCTAGCGCAAGCCACCATGTTTTTGGCAAATGGCGGCTTGGATATTGGCGGCGTGGGTACGAGCAGTGCGAGCCATGACAGCGCCAATCATGGCGGCAAGAGCGTATCAGGCGAGCAGTTTTTAAGCGCCGATGCCGCGCGGCGCGTGAATGCGCTGCTGCTGACCTGCGGCGCGTATGACGCCGCTGGCGATTTTGCTTATCGCATCGGTCTGCCCGTGAAAACCGGTGTGGGCGGCGGGATTGTTGCCGTGGTGCCCGGCGTGGGCACTGCCTGCGTCTGGGGGCCTGAGCTTGATGCCAAAGGCAATTCAGTGCTGGGCGCGTTTGCGCTGGAGCGACTTGTGCAGGAGACGGGCTGGAGCCACGATTGAGTGCGTAAAAATCCGTTCGCGTTGAGCTTGTCGAAACGCGCTGTTTAGGGGCCAAATGAAGCGACTTCTCACATATTGCCTTCGACAAGCTCAGGCCGAACGGCTGCAGATCAAACTCGTTTTTAGGCTATCAGCGCCTGCGCAAATTCTTTCGCATCAAACGTCTCTAAATCTTCCAGCTTCTCGCCCACGCCGATGAAATAAACCACGACGGGCTTGATATCGGGCATCTTCGCTGCACGCTCGCGCGCCCAAAGCGCAATTGCAGCCAACACGCCGCCTTTGGCTGTGCCGTCGAGCTTGGTGATGATCAGGCCAGTCAGCTGCAAGGATGCATCAAAGGCTTTGACTTGGGCCAAGGCGTTTTGGCCCGTGTTGCCGTCAATCACGAGCAAGATTTCATGCGGCGCTGTGGCATCTGCTTTGGTGATCACGCGCTTGATTTTGGCAATTTCTTCCATCAAATGAAGCTGGGTCGGCAAGCGGCCTGCGGTATCTACCATCACCACATCGCGCTGCCTGGCTTTGCCAGCCGTTACGGCATCGAATGCCACGGCTGCCGGGTCTGCGCCTTCTTGACTGATGATTTCGACGTTATTGCGCGTGGCCCACACAGCTAATTGTTCTTTGGCCGCGGCGCGGAAAGTGTCAGCCGCTGCTAACAACACGCTTGCGCCTTGGCCACTGAAATGCCAAGTGAGCTTACCAATTGAGGTCGTCTTGCCAGCGCCGTTGACGCCCGTCATCATAATGACGGTAGGCTTGTGTTCGCCGATGCTCAAGGGTTTTTGCAGCGGCAGGAGTAAATCAGCCAAGGCTTGCGCGAGCAGGGTTTTGACGGCGCTAGGCTCAGTGGCCTTGGCTTCTTTCACGCGGCGCTTGAGATCGGCAAGCAAATGCTCCGTCGCCGCCACACCCGCATCGCTCACCAGCAGCGCCGCTTCTAGTTCTTCGTAGAGCGCATCGTCAATCTGCGTTCCAGTAAACACGGTGGCAATCGAGCTGCCGGTTTTGCGTAAGCCGTTTTTCAGCTTATCCATCCAGCTCTTGCGGGGAGCAGCAGCAATCACATTTTCTAAGGCTTTTGGCTCAGTAGCCGGCATGGAATCTACGTGAGGCGCTATCAATTCTATAGTGACTGGCGCAACGACCTCCTGTGCGGCTACAGGAGAAACTTCAACGGGCTTTTTCTTAAAAAAAGAGAACATGGATGCTTTCTACAATCACCTGATTCTATGAAACCTCAAACACCCAAACCAAAGCTTGCCCAAAATCTACAGGCGCTTCCTAAAAACGCCCCCGGCGAAGTTCGTATCATCGGCGGCCAATGGAAGCGCAGCAAGCTCACCGTGCTCAGCCGCGCTGGCCTGCGCCCCACGCCAGACCGCGTGCGAGAAACGCTGTTCAACTGGCTTGGACAAGACCTTACTGGCCTCAAATGCTTTGATGCCTTCGCAGGCTCCGGCGCACTAGGCTTTGAGGCCGCGTCGCGCGGTGCAGCGGACGTCTTCCTGATCGAGCAAGATCCAGCGCTAGTGGCTGCAATGCAAGCCAACAAACTGCGTTTAAAAGCTGAGAATATTCGCATCCAACGTGGCGAGGGCATCGCTACTTTGCTCAGCCTCCCGAAATCCAGCCTCGACATTATCTTCCTCGATCCGCCCTTCGATTCCAACTTGTATAACGAGGCAATCAAGGCAGCAGCCGGCGCTATAACTAAGCAAGGCGCTATCTATTTAGAAGCGCCTGAGGCTTGGGATGATCAGAAGTTAGCCGAGTTTGGCTTGCACGTGATCAAGCAAGGCAAGGCAGGCGCGGTGCATTTCCACTTGCTAAAACTGTAGTCAAAAGCCAATCTTTCCACTTTTATTGCATGTTTACGAGGTGTGTTTATGAAATTCAAAATTGCGCCGAACTCGCTTTTTGCGGTTCTCCTTCGAAACCCTTGGTGGATGAGCTTTGCGCTTGCTGCTGCGATCAGCGTGGTGTGTGCGGCTTTGTTACCTAAAGAGCTGAGCATCTTTGCAGTACTGGGCACAATTCCGATATGGGTGATTGGCTGCGTGGCGCTGAAGCGGCAGTGGAATATGCCTAGCGAGGCGGCTTTGCATGCAGAGAACGAGCGATTGGCAGGGCTTTCTTGGAACGAATTTTCTAAAGAGCTTCAAGCCAAATTTGAGCGGCAGGGTTTTCAGGTCGAGCGCTTGCAAGGCAAAGCGAGCGAGGCTGCAGATTTTTTGCTCAGCAAAGCCGGGCAAACGACGCTGGTGGCCGCCAAACGCTACAAAGCTGGTAGCCATGGCATCGAGCCGCTGCAAGCGTTGGTGGCTCAGCAAACAGCGCTGGGGGCGGAGAAGGCGATGTATATTTGCCTCGGCGCGCTAAGCGAGCAGGCGGAGGCTTTCGCTACCGAAAAAGGCGTCACCGTCGGTTTGGTTGCCTGAGGGCTTGCCGTCAATTAGAACTTGGGTAATAATATACGTATTACCCAAAGGCAAAGCATCATGACTACCACCGTCAAACTCCCAGACAGTCTAGAAGGCAGCTTGCGCGAGCGTTGCGCTCTTGAGGAGCGCAGCATCAGCGAAGTGATGCGTGATGCGCTCATGATGTATTTGGCGACTGCGCCCAAAGGCGTGGCGAGCGCCTATGAGCTGGGACAAGAATTGTTTGGGCGCAAATACTCGGATGACACAGGGTTGATGGATTTGGCGACGAATCGCAAAGCCTATGCGGGAAGTGTTTGGGACGAGATTGCGGCGCAAAAGATGAATCCTGGCCAATTGGGCAAAGCTACAGGTGCGGCATGAGCTTGCGACTCGGTGCGAATCCAGAGAACAGCGTTTGTGATTCTGCAAACCTCTGGCGCAGGCCTGCTGTGGGAATCGTGCTGGTGGACAGCGGGCCGCTTCTGGCGTTGTTTAACCGAGCAGACAGTTGGCATGATCGCGTGGCGATCTGGATGCAGATGAATCCGCAAGCTAAGCTGATCACCACTTGGCCTGTGATGACGGAGGTGTGCGCGATGCTTGCACGGCGAATTCACAACGAAGCGGCTTTGGATTTTCTGCGCTGGGCGCAGCGCGGCGCGATCAGTTGCGATGCGCCAGTGCAGGCCACTCTTGCTACCGTGCTCCAAATCAGCGTGCGCTTTGCATCGCTGCCCTTTGATTTGGCCGATGCATCGATAGCTGAGGCCGCAAGCCGCTTGAAAATTCGTCATGTTCTCTCGGTGGACAGCGACTTTGATGTGTATCGCGATCCGGCGGGAGAGGCCTTGATGAATGTGCTTCGGGTTTGAGCGGCGTATCATTGGAAGTCTATGAAACGCATTGCAGTCTATTCCGGCACGTTTGACCCGATCACGCTTGGCCATGAGGATGTCATTGGTCGTGCGGCGAAGATGGTTGACACTTTGTTCGTTGCGGTCTCGGTGGCGCACAGTAAAAAGACGTTGTTTGACCTCAATGCCCGCATCCAGCTTGCGCAGAGTGCTCTTAAAAATATAGCAAATGTGCAGGTTGTTTTGTTTGACGGTTTGATTGTGGATTTCTGCTCTGCTCATGGTGCGCAAACCATCGTTCGCGGCATTCGCAATGCAACAGATTTGGATTACGAGGCCCAGATGGCGGCAATGAACCGCAAAATGCGCAGCTCGGTGGATACGATGTTTCTGCTGCCCATGCCTGATTTGCAATGCATCAGCTCCACGCTCGTGCGCGAGATCAGTAAGCTCGGAGGTAATGTGAGCGGCATGGTGAGTCCAGTGGTGGCGCAGGCTCTGGAATCTGCGCATCGCCCGAAGCTGCAAGCCTGAGGAATCCCAGATGGCTCTGCGCATCACCGACGAATGCATCAACTGCGATGTCTGCGAGCCCGAATGCCCGAATGAGGCGATCTACATGGGCAAAGAGATTTACGAAATTCATCCGCACAAATGCACTGAATGCGTGGGGCATTTTGACGAGCCGCAGTGCGTGCAGGTCTGCCCGGTGGCTTGCATTGATCCACATCCTTCGCATTTAGAGGATCGCGAGACGCTCTATCAGAAGTTTGTGCGGTTGCAAACGTCTGTTTAATTCTTAGCTTTGGTTTCGCTCCGTGGCCTGTGCTCGGCGCATTCGTCGATGCCTCATGAGCCCGCAAACCGAGCAACGCGGCACTCGCCGCGTAAAAGTGGTGCGCTTCGCGGCCAAAATCGGCAACGCCGAATGCGCCGATCAAAGGCCGTTGGTTGGCGTGCATAGTTACCATCTCTGAATGCAAACTTAATCTGCGATAGCTACCGTTGGCGAGCAAAGATTTTCCGCTTTCCTTAAAGGCTACGGTTGAGCGGTTAGCAGCTTGGCGATTTTGGCAGCGTAAGGTTTTAGAAACGCAAGTGCGTTTCTTTCGTTATTTCAAGCGACGGGTGTCGCGTGGTTCCTGAGCTGACTCATGAGCCTTGGGTGATGACCGCTCAGCCGTGGCCGATCTATGCAAAACGCTACTCTTTTAACACTACAAATCTCATAGCACTCTGCGCAGTAAATACGCCGGCTAACAGCCTAAAACGGCATTAATTCATCAGCGAAGGCAGCCACAAGCTAATCTGAGGAAACGCCACAAGCAGGATCAACACAAAAATCATCGTGGCGACGAAAGGCCAACAGCCTCGGAAAATATTGCCCAAGCCCACTTTAGGCAGGAGCGAATTAAGCACAAACAAATTCATGCCCACAGGTGGCGAGATCAGGCCGATTTGCACGATCATCACGATCAACACACCAAACCACACGGGATCAAAGCCCAAAGCTGTCACGATGGGGAAGAAGAGGGGAATTGTGAGCAATACCATCGTGAGCTCTTCCATCACCGTGCCGAGAATCACGTAAATCAGCATCATGGCCGAAATAATCATCACCGGTGAAAAGCCTTGGCCAGTGATCCAAGATTTGAGATCGCCAGGAAGCGATGTGAAATTCACGAAATTGGCAAATATCGTGGCGGCGATCAGTAGCGTAAAAAGCATGGCCGTGGTGCGCGCGGATTCCACAAGAACTTGAAAAAGAATAGCCCACGTCAACCGCCTGCGAGCCACGGCAAAAAGAAAAGCGCCCGATGCGCCGATGCCTGCGCCTTCCGTGGCGGTAAATACGCCGCCGTAAATCCCGCCAAGTACGATGATGACGAGAACCAACACGCCCCAAATCCCGCGTAATGCCTTCCAACGATCTGGCCATGAAGTTTTCTCGCCGGGTGGGGCGTGTTCAGGATCTCGAGAAGTCATTACCACGATGCAGAGCATCAAGCATGCGGCAGTGAGCAAGCCAGGGATCACACCCGCAGCAAAAAGCTTACCAATATTCGTCTCAGTGACGATGCCGTAGATCACCATGATCGTGGACGGCGGAATCATGATGCCTAAAGTGCCGCCAGCGGCCATCACGCCGGTGGAGAGCGAATCCGAATAGCCAAGCTTCTTCATGCTCGGATAAGCCACCTTGCTCATCGTGGCGGCTGTGGCAATCGATGATCCGCAAATCGCGCCAAAGCCTGCGCAGGCAAGCACGGTGGCATGCGCCAAGCCGCCGCGCAGATGGCCGATGAAGGCGTAGGCAGCGGCAAACAACTCATGCGCTAAACCTGCGCGCGCCACAAAATTACCCATGAGAATAAACAAAGGAATCACCGAGAGCGTGTAGGCAAAACCTGTCTCCTGCACCACCTGTGCAGTGCTGGCAAATGCGGGCATCCAGCCGCGCGTGAGCCCCATGCCCACCACGCCTACGATGCCCATGGCAAAGGCTAGCGGGATGCGCAAGAGCGCCATGACGAAAATGGCCGCAAAGCCTAGGAGCGCTTCGGTCATAGTGCAGCGCCTTCACCTTCCGAGGCTTCTTTTCCCGGGAAGAAAGCTAAGGCCGCATGCACAAGCGCAGTGATGCAGCAAAACACGGCCATGCCATAGATAAATGGCGCTTTGCTGATTTTGAGTTGCGCCGTCGTCTCGCCATATTCGAGAAACTGCGATCCTGATCTCCACATCAGATAAGCCAAGGCCATCATCAAAGCCGCGCAAACCAAATGCACTAAGGCCTTTTGAATTTTGACGAGCCAAGCCGGCCACACGCTATCCAGTGAATCAAAAATCACATGCTCACCTCGCTCGCTCACCAGCGGCAAGCCTGCAAAGATCACGATCACCATCAACAGCTCTGTCAGCTCCAGTGAGCCCGGAATGGATTGCGAAAACAGCTTCCTCCCGCCCACATCAAAAAACGTGAGCACCATGATCGCAAAAAGCGCTGCGGCGCAGAGCAGGCCGCAGAGCTTATCGAGCAGGGATTGAAGCGTGGTTCTCATAGTTGTCCTAGATAACGCGAAAAGCGCGAAAAGGACGCGAAAAACGCAAAAAAAATTTGAAAATCTTTTTCGCGTTTTTCGGGAAATTCTTTTTGCGCTTTTCGCGATACCTAGTTTTCGCAGGATTGAAATTACTTCTCGGCCTTAGCAATCTCAGCGCGGAATTCAGCCAATACGGTCTTCGCATTCTTCAATCCCTTGGCCTCTGAATCCGCAATCCATTTGGCTTCTAAACCAGAGGTTTTAGCCTTCACATCGGCCACAAATTTCGCGTCAGCTTTCACGATCTGCACATTGTTAGCCTGCATCAAGCCCATGGCGCGGCGGTCTACCTTATCCCAGCCACGGCCATAGATTCGCGCTGCTACTTCGCCGCTGATTGCGTCCACAGCCTTCTTCTCTTCGGCTGTGAATTTGTCATACTTGGCTTGGTTCATCACAAAGGCAAAGCTCGTGTTGTACAAGCCGCCTGGGAAAGTGGTGGCGTGGCGGATGAGTTTGTCGATGCGGAAAGATTCGGTCGATTCTGCTGGGAAGAGCGTGCCGTCCATTACGCCGCCATTGAGCAACTCGAACGATTCTGGTGCGGGCTTGAGCGTCACATTCATGCCGAGCGTTTTGCTGATTTCATTGACCATGCCGCCGCCGACGCGGAATTTCAGGCCAGAAAGATCTTCGACTTTGGCGATAGAACGCTTGGTGTTAAACACGATGCCGGGCCCGTGCGTGAAAAACGAGATTACCTTCATACCCTGATGCTCAGCGGCAAACTCTGGGTTTTTCATGGCGACTTTGTTGTAAGCCACCGATATCGGCTCAGAAAAATTTCCGAGGAAGGGCAGCTCGGCCATTTGCGTATATTGGTAGCGACCAGGCGTGTAGCCTTGCACTGAAAAGCTGATGTCAGCCAAACCGTTTTTCACGGCATCAAACGTGCCCGGAGGCGCAGACACAGCGCGGGGCAAGATATTGCATTTCATCTTGCCCGTGGTGTTTTTCTCCAGCAGATCACACCATTCTTTTTGCGCCATAGAAAGCGTGTGCGTGGGGGGCAGCCAGCTTGATGCAGTGATCACGGTTTGAGCTTGAACACCGAGGGCAGCCGTGAGTGCAAAAGTGGCGAAGGAAACAGCTTTGAATTCCATATCAACTCCTTGAGTACAACGAAAAAAATGATGCAATGCAGCAATGTAACGCTCCAGCTCATCAATTGCCGTAATGGCTTTCCCGCGCTGATATGTTGATTTAGCAACTGACTGGTTGGTGAACTGTCCGTCAACCGACAAAATTAGAGCGCCCGCCTCATTCAGGCTTTGCATCTTGCCTATAATTCAAAAAAAAGAACGATCGTTCGTTTTTATGGTTTCTATGTGGCTTGCTATCGGTTTTGCTGCACCGCAACCTACAATGTCAGCAGTTTACGTAAACGTCAATTCAAAGAAAATTGGAGCACACGCATATGAAGGTCTTGGTCGCAGTCAAAAGAGTGGTGGATTACAACGTGAAAGTCCGCGTTAAATCGGATGGCACGGGTGTGGATATTGCCAACGTGAAAATGAGCATGAATCCGTTTGACGAAATCGCCGTGGAAGAAGCCACGCGCTTGAAAGAAAAGGGCATGGCTACCGAGGTGATCGCCATTTCTTGCGGCCCCACGCAATGCCAAGAAACTTTGCGCACAGCTATGGCCATTGGCGCAGATCGCGCGATTCATGTGGAGACAAATGAAGAGTTACAACCGCTCGCCGTGGCTAAGCTGCTCAAAGCGATTTTTGACAAAGAGCAACCCGGCCTCGTCATTCTCGGCAAGCAAGCCATTGATGATGATTGCAACCAGACGGGCCAAATGCTGGCTGCACTGGCTGACCTGCCGCAAGCCACGTTTGCCAGCAAAGTGGAGATTGTCGATGGCAAAGCGCACGTCACCCGTGAAGTTGATGGTGGCTTGGAGACGCTTTCTGTGAGCATGCCAGCGGTTATCACCACCGATTTGCGCCTGAATGAACCGCGCTACGTGACGCTGCCCAACATCATGAAGGCGAAGAAAAAGCAGCTTGATGTGTTTAAGCCAGAAGACCTCGGCGTCGATGTTGCGCCGCGCATCAAGACGCTTAAGGTGAGCGAGCCCGCCAAGCGCGGCGCAGGTATAAAAGTCGCCGATGTGGCGACTTTGGTTGATAAATTGAAAAACGTTGCAAAGGTAATCTGATCATGACAACTCTCGTTATTGCCGAACACAACAACGCCTCCATCAAAGGCGCAACGCTCAACACCGTGACCGCAGCACTGGCCTGCGGCGGCGATGTGCACGTGCTCATTGCAGGCAGCGGCGCGGGCGCAGCAGCCACGGCGGCGGCGGCGATTGCAGGCGTGAGCAAAGTGATTCATGCCGATGGCGCTCAGTTTGCCAATGGCTTGGCGGAAAACATGGCCGCGCAAGTGCTTGCCATTGCACCCGCCTATTCGCACATCCTTTTCCCATCCACTGCATCGGGCAAAAACATTGCGCCGCGCGTGGCAGCAAAGCTCGATGTGGGTCAAATCTCTGACATCACCAAAGTTGACAGCCCAGACACGTTTGAGCGCGGCATTTACGCAGGAAACGCGGTTGCCACCGTGCAGTCAATCGATGTTGTAAAAGTGATTACTGTGCGCACCACAGGCTTCGACCCCGCAGCAGCAACAGGCGGCGCGGCCAGCATCGACGTGATTACAGCGGCTGCAGATTCCGGCAAAAGTAGCTTCGTCAGCTCCGAGATCGCCAAGCTTGACCGCCCCGAATTGACAGCCGCCAAGATCATCGTCTCTGGTGGCCGCGCGCTCGGCTCAGCAGAAAAATTTAACGAAGTAATGACGCCGCTTGCTGACAAGCTCGGAGCAGCGCTTGGTGCAAGTCGCGCAGCAGTGGATGCGGGCTATGCGCCTAATGATTGGCAAGTCGGCCAAACCGGAAAAATTGTCGCGCCGCAGTTGTATATCGCCGCTGGTATTTCAGGCGCCATCCAGCATTTGGCCGGGATGAAAGACAGCAAAGTCATCGTGGCGATCAACAAAGATGCAGAAGCTCCAATTTTTAGCGTGGCTGATTTTGGGCTGGAAGCGGATTTGTTTGTGGCTGTGCCTGAGTTGGTTTCTAAACTTTAAGCAACAACTGGGTAACGCGAAAAACGCTAAAAGGCGCGAAAAACACGAAATAGTTTTTTGTTTCTTTTTGGCGTTTTTCTGTTTTGCTTTCGCGTTTTTCGCGATACCTAGATTGTTTGCATATCAATAGTACTCATCGAGACAAGATTAATGACCTACAAAGCCCCCATTAAAGACATGTTGTTTGGCATCAAACATATTGCCAATATCGATGCCGTCGCGCAAATTCCCGGGTTTGAAGATGCGGGCTTTGAGACAGCGCAGGCTGTGCTTGAGGAATGCGCGAAATTCAACGAAGGCGTTTTGAGTCCACTCAATTGGGAGGGCGATAAAAATCCATCGTTTTTCAAAGACGGCAAAGTCACCACCACGCCCGGCTTCAAAGAAGCATTCAAGCAATACGCCGATGGCGGTTGGCAAGGCTTGCAGCATCCAGCAGATTTTGGCGGGCAGGGCTTGCCGAAGACGATTGGGGCGGCTTGCATTGAGATGTGCAACAGCGCAAATATGAGCTTTGCGCTCTGCCCATTGCTGACTGATGGCGCGATTGAGGCGCTGCTCACCGCAGGCTCCGATGAACTCAAAGCCACTTATTTAAAGAAGCTCGTGAGCGGCCAATGGACGGGCACGATGAACCTCACCGAGCCGCAAGCAGGCTCCGATCTCGCGCTGGTGCGCACGCGCGCTGAGCCTTTGCCTGACGGCTCATACAAAGTCTTCGGCACCAAGATTTACATCACCTATGGCGAACACGATATGGCTGAGAACATCGTGCATCTCGTGTTGGCAAGAGTGCAGGGCGCGCCTGAGGGCGTAAAGGGCATTTCTCTATTTGTCGTGCCGAAATTCATGGTGGGCAAAGATGGCTCACTTGGGAGCCGTAACGATGTGCATTGCGTGAGCATCGAGCACAAGATGGGCATCAAAGCATCGCCAACGGCAGTTCTTCAATACGGCGACCATGGTGGCGCGATTGGCTATCTCGTTGGCCAAGAGAATCGTGGCTTGGAGTACATATTCATCATGATGAATGCTGCGCGTTATGCCGTGGGCATGCAAGGCATTGCTATTGCTGAGCGCGCGTATCAGAAAGCCGTGCAGTATGCAAAAGATCGCGTGCAGAGCCGCCCTGTGGATGGCAGCTTGCCCGGCAGCGCCGCGATCATTCATCACCCGGATGTGAAGCGCATGCTGATGACGATGCGAGCCTACACCGAAGGCTGCCGCGCTATGGCTGCTGGCGCTGCCGCAGCTTTCGATGCGGCGCATCATCATCCCGATGCAGAGGTGCGCAAACAAAATGCAGCGTTTTATGATTTTCTAGTCCCGCTCGTCAAAGGGTATTCGACTGAGATGAGCTTAGAAGTCACCAGCCTCGGCGTGCAAGTGCATGGCGGCATGGGCTTTATTGAAGAGACGGGCGCAGCGCAGTATTACCGTGATGCAAAGATCTTGACGATTTACGAAGGCACGACCGCGATTCAAGCCAATGATTTGGTAGGCCGCAAGACCTCGCGTGATGGCGGGCAAATGGCCAAGGGCATCGTCGCTCAAATCGAAGCGACTGAAAAAGCGCTTGCAGCGCGAGATAGCGTCAATGCCAGAGCCGTGCTCAAGCGCCTCACTGCCGCTCGCAAAGCTTTGATCGACGTGATCGAGTTCGTCGCAGGTGGAATGTCGAAGACCCCTTCGGTAGTCCCGAAAGCTTCGATTAACGATGTGTTCGCTGGCAGCGTGCCCTATCTGATGCTCGCAGGCAGTGTGTTTGCCGGCTGGCAAATGGCCCGCTCCCTTCTCGTGGCAGAAGACGAGCTCGCCGCCGGTAACGACGTCGAATTCATGAAAGCGAAAATCATCACGGCCCGCTTCTATGCAGACCACATCCTGAGCAAAGCGCCGGGTGTGCGGGACAGCATTGTTGAAGGTGCGGAGTCGGTGACTGCTTTGGCGCTTGAAGCGTTCTAAAACTAGGTAACGCGAAAAACGCTAAAACAACGCAAAAAACGCGAAAGCAGAAAATTTTTAACTTTCTTCTTTTTTGCGTTTTTCGCGTAACTTTCGCGCTTTTAGCGATACCTAGCTTCTAACCTAAAAAAACTTTAATTGAGACAAATATGCGCAATCTCCCTCCCATCCTCCAAAACCTCCCTTTCCCCGTCATCGGCAGCCCGCTCTTCATCATCAGCAACCCAAAGCTAGTCATAGCCCAATGCAAAGCCGGCGTGATCGGCGCAATGCCTGCTCTGAATGCCCGCCCAGCTGCTCAATTAGAAGAATGGCTGATTGAAATCACCGAAGAACTAGCTGCTTACGACAAAGCCAACCCAAGCAAACCGTCTGCGCCTTTCGCCATCAACCAAATCGTCCACAAAAGCAACGATCGGCTCGATCAAGACATGGCGCTGTGTGAGAAATACAAAGTGCCGATCATCATCACGTCTTTAGGCGCGAGAGAAGATGTCAATCAAGCCGTCAAAGCTTGGGGCGGCATCACGCTGCATGACGTCATCAGCAATGTGTTTGCCCGCAAAGCAATAGAGAAAGGCGCTACTGGCCTGATCCCGGTGGCCGCAGGCGCAGGCGGCCATGCCTCCACCAAGAGCCCATTCGCCATGCTGCAAGAAATTCGCCAATGGTTTGATGGCGCGATTGCCTTGTCAGGCTCCATCGCGTCAGGCGACGCGATCCTCGCCGCCCAATGCGCCGGCGCTGATCTGGCCTATATCGGCTCGCCCTTCATCGCCACGTTTGAGGCCCGCGCCAGCGATGACTATAAAAAGATGATCACCGAGAGCAACTCAGATGACATCGTGTACAGCAATTTCTACACCG
>JAYUSD010000210.1:0-15426 GCA_043755865.1 Variovorax sp.
ATCGAGGCGGAATTTTTGCCAGATGCGTTGCTCTTGGTCAGCGGTGAGCGGACGCAGAGCATCTAGCTGTTTCAGAAAGTCTAGGGCGGTTTCTACGGCTTGCATTATGACAATATATCCGCAAAAATTTCTCAGAGAAAAATTCGCACAAATTTGAATCGGATCAAACCCTTCGATACCTCAGGGCGAACGGCATCTAAGTTAACAGCGTTGGCTGCTGAACCTTAACGCGCAGGCTCGGTGATGAAGCCGA
Organism: Variovorax sp.; assembly: GCA_043755865.1. Lineage (GTDB taxonomy): Bacteria > Pseudomonadota > Gammaproteobacteria > Burkholderiales > Burkholderiaceae_C > JANMDU01. The sequence continues at coordinate 254 of JAYUSD010000210.1, forward strand.
TTTTTTTCACGCCGGCTTGTTGCGCCGCTGCCATGGCTTGGGCGACTCGCTCGTAGCGGACGGCTTTGTCGCCTCGGATGTGGAGCTCGGGCTGCGGGCTTTGCAGCGCGGCGGCTTTGAGTTGGAGTTGCACGGCTTCATCGGATGTTGGGATTTCATTCCAGAAGTATTGGCCTTTTTCATCGACGCTTAGGCGGATGGTTTGCGGCTTGGCATCTTGCGGCTGGTTGGTGGCGCGCGGGAGATCAATGTTGACTGCGTGCTTCATCACGGGGACGGTGATGATGAAGATGATGAGGAGAACGAGCATCACATCGACCAGCGGGGTCATGTTGATCTCATGCATCACTTCGTTGGTGTCGTCTTGTGTTCCAAAAGCCATGATTTATCTCGCTTTAGAACCCTCCCCTTTGACAGGGGCGGGCAGGGTGGGGTTGGCGTTGAATACTTTTCCGAATGCCATGATATTTATGCTTTCTTCAAGGCCATGACATTCGCTGTTGAGACATTTTTCACTCGCGCCCCAGTCACGTAATACGCATGCAGATCATGCGCGAAACGGTTGAGCTTTTGCGTGACGCCTTTGTTGGCTCGCACGAGCGCGTTGTAGCCGAGCACGGCGGGGATGGCGACTGCCAAGCCCAGCGCCGTCATGATGAGCGCTTCGCCAATCGGGCCAGCGACTTTATCAATGCTGGCTTGACCGGCCATACCGATGGCCAAAAGCGCGTGATAGATGCCCCAGACGGTGCCGAAGAGGCCAACGAAGGGGGATGTGGAGCCCACAGATGCGAGGATGGCCAGGCCCGATTGCAGCTTGGCTGTGGAGTCATCAATGCTATTGCGCAGGCAACGGGTGATCCAATCGGAGATATCCATCGTGTCGTGCAGTTGCGGTTTGGCAGCGCTACTCTGCTGGCGATGATGCGCAGCGGCTTCGCGGCCTTCCATGGCGAGCTGGCGGAAGGGGTTGTCTACTTCACTGCCAAGTTTGTTTAAGCCATCTGCTAAATCCGAGCCATGCCAAAACGATTCGACCGCTTTGGCTTGGCGCGCTGCGCGCGAAATAGCCAACGCTTTGGTGATGATGACCATCCAACTGGCAAGCGACATGGCGAGCAAGAGCAGGGCGACGAAGCGCGTGACCCCATCGCCTTGCGACCAGAGCTGAGATAAACCGAATGCTTGATTCATAAAAAATCCTAAAAACTGATCTGTAAAAATTTAACGATTGAGTACAAAGGGAATGGGCTGCAATATCCACATGGGTTCAGCCACGCCGCCGCGCGTGCCGGGCTTGAAGCGCCATTTCATGACTGCAGCCAGCGCCGCGCTATCAAGCCTTTCGTGCCCGCTGCTGGTGCGCAGCTCGGCTTTTTGCGGCAGGCCATCTGCGCCAACGAAGATGCGAACAACGGCTGTGCCTTCTTCGCCTAAGCGCTTGCTCACTGGTGGGTAGGGCGGCACGGGATTGTTCAAATGATCTGCATCGCTGCGCGGCAGCTCGACTTTTGCGGGCGGTGCAGGAGGGGCGGGTGGGGGAGCAGGCGGTGTGGCGGGCGCGGGCGATGGGGCGGCGGCAACAGGTGCAGTTATGGGCGGCAAAGGCGCGGGTGGTGCGGGTGTGACGATCGGCGCGTTGGGCGCAAGCGTTGGGTTTGCAATGGCGCGCGGCTGGGGCGCGGGGGGCAACACCACAGCTTTGTTCATGCGCACAGGCTCGGGAGGCGAGGTGGGCGTGGGCGGAGGCGGCACAAGCGGAGGGATCGGCGGTAAGGGCTTGGGTGGCTCAATGATTTGGCTGATCATCTCTACCGGCACGACCAATTCATAAGCGCGAACGAGCAGCCCGCTTTGCAGCGCTGCCAAGCCGCCCACATGCAGCAGAGCCACTGCGCTGGCAATGGCGATGGGGCGTTTGTGCAGTGAAATGGATTCAGACATGGGTGACATAAGTCAGGAATTGTGCATGTGCACATCGTATTGTGATACGTAGGTATACAACGCGTGGATTCAGTGGCGTTTTAGCCGGAAGCACATGCATACGTCAAACTCTTGAGTGCTACTGAATTTATAGCGCTCCACGCATATTCTGTGCCGGCTGATAGCTGATTTCTCTTAAAGATTAATCGAGAAAAAGTAAAGCTGTTGTTTGCGACCATTCAAACATCCTGTGCAGTTGTGGCCTGCTTTCAAACAGCAGTGGCAGGGAGTCCGTTAACTTGCGCATAGCGCGTGGCGCAAACTACAGATTCGGTTTAAGCATGCAACTGAGCGAATGAGCGGCTTGGCTGGGGCATGATCATCGGCATTGCATCAATGCGACCTGCGGGCTTGCAAAACGCGATACCTGAGCTTTGGCATTGCGCATGCAAATCTCGCGCACAACCTTCGCAGGCGCGGCATTGTGTGGCCACGCCGAGCTCAAGCTGAATATCGTCAAACGAAGCGCCCGAGCGAGACATTTGCGTGATCTCGCGGTCAGAAACTCGTTGGCAGATGCAAACTATCATAATTAAATTGTAAAGTAAATGAGAGTGATTCGCATTAAACGTAAGAAATAAATGCGATTTTGTTGGTTTTTTGTTTATTGCACCGTGCTGGGCGCGGCATGCCAATGCGATGCTTGCATGGCATTTTTCATGCTGCTATCCAGAGCCACTTGCTCTTGCGTCGGTGAGCTCAGCATGCTGTGCTGACGCCAAGAATCACACACCTTCGAGAGCACTTTGCGAAACTCAGGGCTAAGAGAGTTTTGGTATTGCAGGCAGGTCAGGTTGGAGACGATTTTCAGGCCGATCAAGCCTTGATTGTTTTTGCTGGCGCAGTTGCAATGCGAATACGCGCTCATCAGGCAAAGTGTGCCCGCGAGCATAGCTTCTAGGCCGCTGATATCGAATTCGGCGACGACAGGGTTGGCAGTGCATGTGGTCATGTGATGTGTTCCCTGCACAGGTTTACTTGGTCAAAATCAATTTGCCCAGCTTGGTTGCTTGCAGTTTGTAGAGGCTGCCGTTATGGACGATTTCTACAATCTTGTGGCCTTTGAGCAAGCTCTCGCTCTCCAGCGGCGGCGTATCGTGGTTGGCGGGGCGAAAGAGCGTAGCGGGCCGGCTGTCATACGCTTCAAAGTTGAGGCTAGGTGAAGAAGCATCGAAAGAGGTAGCGTAGAGGCTAGATTGCAGCATGATGAATTCAACCTGTGAATGTTGCGATAAGCTAAATGATAATGATTCGCATTTAAAAGTCAAGAGGAATTCTGAATTTATTTGTCTTTTTTCTAAGAATATTTGGGTGGCGTCGTGACAACAGCGCGGTCGGTCAATAGTCCGGTGGGTCATGCAGGGCCGGCCGATCATATTTCTGGCCGCATTGATGTGCGCTTGGGACACGATGGTCGATGGCCGCCCAGCAGTCGCTCGAGGCAAACGCGCGCCCTCGCCGTGACGAGCACCATGCGCGCGCCCAGCCTGCCCGATGTGCCAACGATGGCAACGGCCGGCCTGCCAGATTTCGTGGTCACAGGATGGTTTGCGTTTGCAGCACCTGCCGCCACGCCTGAAGCGATCATGCAGCGCATGAGCAGCGCATTGCAAGAGATTTTGCAGCGCGAAGACACGAATGAGGCCCTCGCGCCCGATAGCGTGGAGGTAGCGCATCTTCCGCCAACCCAACTCAAAGAACACATCAGGCGTGAGGCCAAACGCTTCGGCGATTTGGTGCAGCAGCTCAATATTCAGCCGGGTTGATTTCGTCGCTGGTTACTATAAAAATAGTAGCACTTTGCGCAGGTTCTATGCCGGCTATCGGCCGCAATTGCTTAAAAAATCGCCTTTCCTTTCCTTGCGCTTTGCCCGCAGTCACTGAGCGCGCCGCTCGCGCGCGTCAGCTCCTCGCATTTACTGTGATCGAGCTTGGCAAAGCGAAATTAAAAAGCGGTTAATCATTCATCGCATGAACGTGAGTGATTGACTGCAACCTCTGGACAACGGAGGGCGCTCTTCTTACATTGAAGGTGTAAAAAATACCCATCTAAAAAGACAGGAGACATCATCATGCACTCGCATAGCGCAGGCTTTAGCCCCTTTTGCCCCCGTTGTATCTCGGAAGGTGATGAATCGAGGCGAGGCTTTTTGAGAGGCTTAGGGCTCATGAGCGCAGCAGTTGCTGCGCCCATTTTGCAAGCTTGCGGTGGCGCATCAGCTGCACCCGTGCAAGTGGTAAATAATCAGCGCCCGGTGAGCTTGCTGATTAAAAATGCTTATGTCACCACAGCCGATCCAGCCCGCCGCGTGATTCGAGATGGCGCGGTGTATGTATTGAATGGCGAGATCAAAATGGTGGGCGACACAGCAGCCGTCGTAGCTGCCTATCCCACAGCAGAGCGCGTGATTGATGCGAGCGGAAAACTCGTGATGCCCGGATTTTTCAACACGCATTGGCATGCTACGCATATCTTTCGCCAAGAGGCTTATGAAGACGATATCTTTGCCGATAACATCTCGCTGTTTGATCGCGGCGGCAATATGCCCGGCGTATCAAGTGCGCTCGAAGGCCTGCTTAGTGCTGGTTCGCGTGCACGAATCACGCCTGAAGAGGCTTATGTGTTGGTGGCGGCGCAGCTTTTGCCGATGTTGCGTGCCGGCACGACGACGGTGGTGGAGATGACCGGGCCTTTCGGTGATGTGTTGCCGCAGGTTGCTATCGATTTAGGTATGCGCGTGATGCCCGCATATAGTTTGGCGGATCGCGCGCTCAGTGCTGACAATTCAGTGGCTCAGATTGGCAACACGCAAACTTCGCTCACAGCGGCTGAGACTTACATCAACACTTGGCGCAATCACAGCTCGGGCTTGGTGCATCCTTGGGTAGCCTACGCCTATTCCGTGATGGCAAGCGACGACATGCTTCGCGGTATCAAAACCTTGTCAGACCGCTACAGCTTGGCCTACGGCGGCCACACAGCGGCGCTGGCCAACGAAGTCGCGTTCACACAAGCCGCTTATGGCGCCACGCCGATTGATCGCTTAGATAATCTTGGCCTGCTCAGCTCACGCTTCATGGGCGCGCACATGGCTTGGATGAGCGATTCAGAGTTGGCAAAAATCGCTGCCTCGCGCAGCAGCATCTCTCTGGCTACGGCTAAATATGCGCAAAGCGGCGAGAACACCATCAGCGGAGGCGTTGCTGTCAAAGCGCTGCGCCAAGGCGTGAATATTTGCTTAGGCACCGATGGCAGCGGCTGGAACGATCCACCGATGCCCACCTACATGCATTTCGCCATGATGCTCAACGAAGCGGGTAACGAATCTACTCTGGTTCAAGCCTTGGCCGCTTTAGAGATGGGCACGATCAACAGCGCCAAAGCAGTGAGCATGGATACGCTGACTGGCTCGCTCACAGCAGGCAAGAGAGCCGACATCACGATCGCTGACATCTCCGATCTTCGCTACGTGGAGGCTAGCGATGTGATGTTTAACTTCATCGCCAATGCTGGTATGAAAGACATTGAAACCGTGATCGTCGATGGCCGTATCGTGGTGCAAAACAACAGCGTGAGCAATCTCTCAGAAGCTGAGGTGGCGAGAAAATTCAAAGAGACGATTCGCTCGATCCGCACGCGACTGGCCTGAATTCGATTGCTATACTATCAGTAGCACTCCGAGCATATTCTATGCCGGCTAACTACTGCTTTCGTCTTGCATCATGGAAGCAGGGCGATGCGATTTCATTCGCTTGGATTTACTTTTTATCTTGGAGACTCCTATGAAGTTGCTGAAATTTTCAAAAGACTTGGCTGCTGCCACGCTGGTTTGCAGTTCGCTCCTCAGCAGCGCGGCGTACGCTCAAGTGCCGGCGCAAGCGCAAGCTTGGCCTAATAAGCCGGTCAAGCTGGTCGTGCCATTCCCGGCGGGCGGCGGCGCAGATGTGGTGGCGCGGCTGCTCTCGCAAAAGCTCTCTGAGCGTTGGGGCCAAAGCGTGGTGATTGACAACCGCGCGGGAGCGAATACCGTGATCGGCGCAGAGGCTGTGGCCAAATCCCCAGCTGATGGCTACACGCTGCTCATGGCGATGGACACGACGCTTACGCAAAACCAATTCTTATTCGCCAAGCTGCCCTACGATCCCACGGCCGATTTCGCGCCGATCTCCATGATGGTGTCTTCGCCTGTGGCCGTGATCGCGAGCGAGAAATTTGCTGGCAAGACGATGCAAGATTGGGTCAACTCTGCGAAAGCCGCGCCGGGTAAATCTAACTACGCCGTTTCTGGCATCTCCACGCAAATCACAGCCGCATTGATCGAAGAGGCCACTGGCGTCACTGCCAATCACATTCCCTACAAAGGCAGCGCCCCCGCTGCGCAGGGCCTCATGTCGGGCGACATTGATATTGCCTTTGATGGCATCGCGCCATACTTGGGCTTCATCAAAACGGGCAAGGCTCGCGTATTGGCCGTCACTGGCGGCAAACGCTCAGGCGCATTGCCGGATGTGCCGACTGTGGCTGAGCTGGGCTGGCGCGATGTGGATTTGAAAGTTTGGTTTGGCATGGTGGCACCTAAGGGCACGCCAGTAGAAGTGATCCGCAAAATCCAGAGCGATATTGTGGCTGTGCTCGCGATGCAAGAAGTGAAAGACAAGCTGGGCGCTTTCGCTTTTGACACTGTGGGCAGCACGCCCGAGCAATTTGCAGCCAGCATCCAGGCGGATGCGAAGCGCTATGGGCCAGTGATCAAACGCCTTGGCATCAAGCTTGATTGATTGATTGCTCGCGATGGCGCAGCCTGTTGTTCAGCGTTTTGTGCAGCGGATTGGCCTTGTGGGCGGCACGGGCTGGCCTGCAACCCGTGATTACTACGAGTTGATCAACCGTATGATGCAAGCGCGCTTAGGGCGCTTGCACGGCGCGAATCTGCTGATTTGGTCATTTGATTTTCAAGAGGTACTCGATAGTGCAGATGTACCCGGTGCGGTGGATCAGAAGTTTCTTCATGCGGGCAGGGCGCTGCAACATGCCGGAGCCGAGATTTTGGCACTGGCCTCCAACACCGGGCATCTTTTTTTAAAAGCGTGGCAGCAGGCGGATTTGCCTTTGGTTCATATTTCTGAGGCCTGTGCGAAAGCGCTCGCGCAAAAAAACGTGAAGCGCGTTGGCATCTTGGCTACTCAGCGCGCTTGTCAAGGCGGTGTTTTTGATGCGCATTTTGAAGCCGTTGGTATTTCTCTTGTGTATCCTGATGCGCAGCTTGCCAAGCTCTTAGACGATGCCATATTTGGCGAGCTTGAAATCGGCAAGCCCGGCGTGCGCACCGGCCAGGCGCTGCTGCAAGCGGCAGAGCAATTTACAAAGCAGGGCGTTAGCGATGTGCTTTTGGGCTGCACGGAATTACGTTTGGCGCTGATGCCGCAAGAGCTATTGAACAGTCATCCTGCGCTGCGCTTTTGGGATTCAACGGAGATTCATTGCGCAGCGATTGTTGATGCCGCATTCGCTTACACGACAAAGACCGTGTCACCATGAAAAACGGTATTTTAGAAATTGATCACCTGCTCACTAAGGTAGAGCAGCCCGAATTGGCCGGTGCGCATTTTGAGCGTTTGGGTTTTACCGTCACGCCCTTGTCGCCGATTGAGTCGATGGGCTTGTGCAATCGCTTGGTGCTGTTTGAGCCGCTCACGCCCGGCAGCGCAAATTTCATTGAATTCATGGGCGTGGCCGATGCCGCACGCCTGCCGCCCAGCATGGCCGAGCTCCTGCAAGGCCCGCCCGGCATCCGCTCCATCGTGATGGCTACGCCTAATGCGCATGCAGCGAGAGCCGAGCTCATCCGCAATGGCTATGCCTTCGGCGATGTGCATCATGTGGCGCGGCAATGGGTGTTGCCCAATGAGCAGCTTAACGTAGAGTTTGACGTGTTGCTGCCCGTGCCTGCGCCATTTGCGTTCAATCTCTGTCGCTATTTCACGCTCCAGCATTACGTGCGCCCCGCGTGGATGCAGCATGCCAATCGCATCAAGCATTTAGAGGCGGTGTATTGCGTTGCCGATGAGCCCAAGCAGGCTGTGCGCTATTACGAGGATTTGTTTGGCGTAGCAGCCAACGGCGGCGATGCGCAAGGTTGGAGCGTGTCTCCCGGCAAAGTCACTCTCACGATCTTTTCGCCCGAGAGCTGGCAGCGCAAATCTGGCGCTGCATGCAAGCCGGGCTTTGCGGGTTATCGCTTGCGTAGCGCAGATCTTCAAACTACTCGGCAATTCATGGAATCAGCGCAGCAGGCGGTGAGCATCGACAAAAGCGGCGAGCTCTGGATGGCCGCAAACGACATGTTTGGATGCAGCGTTCATATTGTTTGATGTTAACTATATGCTATAAAAATAATAGCACTCCGCGCATATTCCATGCCGGCTAACTGCCTAAAACGCTTAAAAAGTTAAGCCGCTGGGCTCATCTGCGTTTGCAGATAGTTTTGCAGGCCGACGGTCTCAATCAACTCAAGCTGCGTCTCCAAAAAGTCGATGTGCTCTTCCGTGTCTTCCAAGATGCTTTGCAGCAAATCGCGGGAGACGTAGTCTCGCGCGGCCTCGCTCGCGGTGATGCCGTCTTTGATGGTGGCTTGCGCGGCGGTCTCAGAGGCGAGATCGCATTTCAAGATTTCGGGCGTGTTTTCGCCCACGCGCAGCTTACCCAGATCTTGCAAATTCGGCAGGCCGTCTAAGGAGAAGATGCGATCCATCACTGGTCGGCATGCTTCATCTCGCCAATGGATTCTTCGTATTCTTTCTTGGCCAATTTGTCCAAACCCCAATGCTTGAGCATGCGGTAGTGGAGGAAATATTGGTTGATCGCGGTGAGCTCGTTTTTGAGCTGCGCTTGGAGAGCGGCGATGACGAGTGGGTTGCCTTGCATGGTAATTCCTTGGTTTGAATGGTTTGAGTCTATCGAAGCACCAGCGTCTCATGCGACTTGCTTACCACATGCCCCCGCAATCTCAGATGGACTGGGAATGACATCGCAAATAAGAATCGTTCGCATTTGCGATACACTGGCGCATTAGCCAGCCTTCATGCACATGTCTGCAGATAGGTAAGCCAGCAGATGAATCATTTTTCAAACTGGAGCTGGCTATGAAAATCAACAGACGTTTTGCGTTAACAAGCGGTGCTGCGGCGCTAGCAGGCACGGGTGCAGGCTTGGGCGCATTGTTTGCCACAGGCTGCGGAGGCTCTGATGCTGCACCGACTCCTCCTGTAGCACCGGCCGCCAACAAATATACGCAAACAAATTTAGTGGCCAACAAGGCCAGCTACAACGCGCAATTCCTAGAGCCTGATTTCATCGACGCTTGGGGCATCGCCACGCGGCCAGCGGGCGCGGGCGGGCATTTCTGGGTGGGCGGCGGCGGCACGAGCTGGCAGTATGTGGGCGATGTGAAGCGTTCTACGACGGCATCGCTCAAGCCACTGTTTCAAGACGGGCTTAAGGAGGTGACCGTGCCCGGCGCGGATTCGTTGATTACAGAGGCCAGCACAGGCAAGATCACGGGCGTGGTGTTTAACGGCGCGGGCATCACGGAAAATAAATTCAAAGTCACCACACAAACCGCTGTGCAACCCGTAGGACAAACTGGGGCGGGCGCAGCAGTGAATTTCGACGGCTCAGCACGCTTCGTCTTCGTCACAGATTCAGGCATCGTGAGCGCATGGACGGATCGCGCCTCAGATGGCAGCACAGTGCGCATTGATGGCGCGGCGGCGCAAGTCTTTGATGGCTCGGCAGACAAATCAGCTTTCTTTGGCGTGGCGATCAAGCCCGGCAGTTGGGACACGATGTGGCTCGCAGATTTTGGCGCGACGCCAAAAATCGTGACGCTCAATGCGGCTTGGGTGAAAGTGGCCACAGTCGGCTTTACCAATCCATTCGGCACGGGCGCTGGCGGGGCAGTCAAGCCCGGTGATCCTGTGCCTTTCAATATTCAGGTCGTGAACGACGGTACAAAAGACCGCGTGTTTGTGGCGTATGCACTGAGCCAAGAAGATCCTGCAACGCCGGGTAGTTTTTACGCTGCCGAGGAAAATGCACTCGACGCAGCAGCAGAATTGGCCAGCGGCAACAAGCCCGATAAAGGCAAGCTGGTCGAGTTCGATACCGCTGGCACGCAAGTGCGCATTTACGCAGATGCCATGCGCCTGAACGCGCCATGGGGCATTGCGATTGCGCCCGCAGATTTTGGGCTGCTGAGCGGCAAACTGCTGGTGGGCAATTTTGGCGGGGCAGGGCGAATCTGCGCTTTCGATCTGGCTACCGGCGCTTACATTGCCGATTTGAAAGATGCAAACGGTATGCCCGTGGCCATTGAGGGGCTCTGGGCGCTGCAATTCGGCAATGGCGTGTCCTTAGGCGACAGCAATGCGCTGTATTTCGCCGCCGGCCCAGACGATGAGAAAGATGGCTTGTTTGGCTCTCTGCGAGTGGCCTAAAAAGCACTCAAAAAAGGCGAAGATGTTGGTTAGGGCAGACATTCATCATCTTCGCCTTCCCTTTTCTGTAAATCGTCTTAAAATGTCAGCTTCTGCCGAAAAGGCAGAAAAACCCCTCAGGCCACACCCGACAGGAGAGCGATAGGTTGAACATTCTGAAAAGAAACTGCCCAGCCCATCGCACGACAGTTGCGCAAAGCCTATAGGACAGTCTTAACTCACTAGGAATTTCACCATCGCTACCGCACCGTACCGGCCGCCCATTATTCGGCCACCGCGCCCACCGCGCCCCTCGCGTTACTCTCGTGAAGAGCGCAAACACCGTCTTAACCGCGAGATCATGGCGCCTGAAGTTCGCGTGATTGGCCCAGAGGGCGAGCAGATGGGCGTCATGAGCATGCAAGAAGCCTTGCGCGCTGCCAATGATTTTGATGTGGATGTGGTCGAGACGGTTGCATCCGCATCGCCTCCCGTCGTGCGCCTGATCGATTACGGCAAATTCAAATACCAAGAGCAAAAGCGCGAGGCAGAAGCCAAGTCTAAGCAAACGGTGATTGAAGTCAAAGAAATCAAGCTGCGCCCTGGCACGGATGAGGCGGATTTCCAAGTCAAGATGCGCAACATCAAGCGCTTTTTGGATGAAGGCGACAAAGTCAAAATCACGTTGCGCTTCCGTGGCCGCGAGATCACGCACCAAGACATCGGTATGGCTCAGCTTGAGCGGATCAAAACTGATTTGGGCGAGTTGATTAGCGTTGAAAGCATGCCTAAGCTTGAAGGCAAGCAAATGATCATGATGATCGCGCCGAGCCGTAAGAAGGTGGCGGCGAAGCCCGCTGCTGTAGCAGTAGATAGCGCGCCTGCAGCTTCGGCCTCACCGGCTGCTGCGCCAGTTTCAACAACCGCATCTGCTGCCTGATTTTCAATAGGGTCAGCGAAAAGGACAAGAAGAGAGATCTTCTTGTCCTTTTTTATTTGCTATTTATTTGGTAGCACTCTGCGCATATCCTATGCCGGCTAGGTGCTTGTTTTGCTTAAATTTTGTGTGCGGTGCGTTGTTCGCACTCCTTAGCCTGCACTTGGGCTGTTCCCCTCCGCGAATGTCCTCCACGCTGGCCTTCGGCTGGCGCTCCCCCTTTATTTCGCTGCGAGAAACAGCCCAAGCGCAGGCTTGATTTGTAGAGCGCGACTGAGTTCAATCTGAAGGTTTTTTGAGCAACGAACAGGCCACGAGTTTGAGGCGCTGTGATTTGGGTGTCTGACGCAGCGAAGTAAAGGGGGAGGCACGCGCGTAGCGCCAGCCGTAGGACATTCGCGGAGTCGGATGCCCGAAGCGAAGCGCCTCAAAATCGCAGCCGCCTTGTGCAAAATCAAATCTCAGTAGTACTATAAAAGTAATAGCACTCTGCGCAGATAATACGCCGGCTAACTGCTCAAAACGCTTATAAAATCCACACATGCAAGCTCTTCGCATTTATGCAGGCCCTAAAGCTCTGGCACACTTGAAAACACATGGTCTTGCGCCCTCGCATGTGCGCACCATCCCTGCTGCAGCGGGTGGGCCGAAGGGCTTGATTCTTGGGCCGCTGGATCGGTTTATTTTTGGGCAATGGCTGCCTCAGTCTTCGCAACAAGTGGATTTGGTAGGCGCGAGCATTGGGGCTTGGCGCATGGCTACGGCTTGTTTGAATGATTCTGTGACAGCTTATGAAAGGCTTGAGCGAGATTACATTCATCAAGACTACGCATTAGAGCAGGGCAAGAAATTTCCGACGGCTGATCGCATCAGCGCGGATTTTGGAGCCTCGCTCATCGCTTTCTATGGCGGGCGTATTCCAGAGGTTCTGAATCATCCGCGCTACAAGCTTCACATCATCACCTCGCGTGGGCGGCATATCTTGGCTCGAGAGGGCAAGCTGCGCGCGCCGCTGGGGTACGCGGGAGCGTTTTTTACGAACGTGGTGCGGCGCAAAGCGATGGGCGCTTGGCTGGAGCGGGTGGTGTTTTCTAATTCGACGGAGCTTCCTTTCAGAACTGGCGATTACCGCACACGGCAAATCGTATTGAGTGAGGCCAACTTTAACCCCGCGCTGCAAGCCAGTTGCTCGATTCCTTTTGTGCTCCGCGCCGTACACGATATTCCCGGTGCGCCGCGCGGCGCGTATTGGGATGGCGGGATCACGGACTATCACTTACATTTGGATTACAAAGCTGAAGATGGCATCGTGCTCTATCCGCATTTCCAGCAAGCGGTCGTCCCCGGTTGGCTGGATAAATCGCTCAAATGGCGGCATGGCGCAAGCCAGTTTTTAGATCGCATGATCGTGCTCGCACCCAGCGAAGAATGGATCAAAAAGCTACCTCGTGGCAAGCTGCCAGATCGCACAGATTTCGCACATCACGGCACGAATTTGGCGGCGTGGGTGGCGCAGTGGCAGGGCGCAACGAGTGCGGCGCAGCAGTTAGCCGATGAGTTTGCTGCTTGGCTTGAGAAGCCTGATTTGTCGTTTGTGAAAGCGTTGTAGAAAATGAGCGGCATCCACGTTTTCGGCCAAACGCCATCGGTGCTTGGCATCATCATGCTGGATACCCAGTTCCCGCGCCCCGTCGGCGATGTGGGCAATTTGCAAACTTTTGGCGTGAGCGTGCATCTCGATACGGTCAAGGGCATCTGGCCGGCGAAGGTGGTCACATCAGCGGCCAGCTTGCGTCAAGCGCGGCTGCTGCCGAGCTTCCAAGCCATCGTGCGCAACATGCAGCTGCGAGGCGTGCAAGCGATCACGACGAGTTGCGGATTTTTGGTATTACTGCAAAAAGAATTGCAAGCGGTGACGAAGTTGCCTGTGGTCACGTCAAGCTTGTTGCAACTGCCTGCTCTATTGCGGCACGAGCCTCAAGTGGGCGTGCTCACGATCAGTGCGAATAGTCTCGGCTCGCAGCATCTTCGTGCTGCTGGCGTGCCGAAAGAGCGGTTGAAAGATGTGATCATTCAAGGCATGCCGCCAGCAGGTGAGTTTGCGAGCAAGATATTGGGCAATCAGCCTACGCTGGATCTGGCGTTGGCGTCGCAAGAGGCTGTGGCTGCCGCTCTCGCATTGCAGGCACGTGCGCCGCAGCTGCGCAGTCTCGTGCTCGAATGCACCAATCTCCCGCCTTATCAAGCGGCGATTGAAGCGGCGACAGGATGGAAGATTTACAGCCTCAAAACTGATCCGCGCCTGCGCAAAGTCATAGATGCGACTCTGGCGAAAACTGCGCCTGTAAGGCAAGAGCAAAATCAATCATCTTTAGGAGACAAAACATGAGCAAAGAATTCGATATCGTCATCCACGGCGCCACAGGTTTCACAGGCCGCTTGGTGGCGCAATACATGATGGCGCGTTATCCGAACGCTGGCAACGCAGAAGGCATTCGCTGGGCAATGGGCGGGCGCAGTGCGGAGAAATTGGCTGTTGTGCGCGATGAAATCGGCGCGCCGAAAGATACGCCGCTTGTCGTCACAGACATTGCAAATTCTGCGAGCCTGCAAGCGCTCATGGCGCGCACGCGCCTCGTGCTCACCACTGTTGGCCCGTATCAACTTTATGGCAGCGAAATGGTCGCAGCCTGCGCTGCCCAAGGCGTCGATTACGTCGATCTCTGCGGCGAGCCCGCATGGATGCGCCACATGATCGACGCGCATGAAGAAGCCGCGAAGAAAAGTGGAGCTCGTATCGTCTTCTCTTGCGGCTTCGATTCCGTGCCTTTCGACATGGGCGTCTTCATGCTGCAAAGCCAATTCAAAACCAAATTTGGCCACGCCGCCCCGCGCGTGCGTGGCCGCGTGCGCAAAATGAAAGGCACATTCTCAGGCGGCACAGCGGCCAGCATGAAGGCCACCATGGCCGCTGCGGCAGATCCAGCCGTGCTCGATCTTCTGCGCAATCCTTTCTCGCTCACCCCCGGCTTCACAGGCCCTAAGCAGCCTAGCGGAGCAAAGCCGATGATTGATGAGGCGCTGGGAGTAGACATGTGGGTTGCCCCGTTCGTGATGGCAGCGATTAACACGCGCAATATCCATCGCTCTAACTTTTTGATGGCCCACACTTATGGTCAAGATTTTGTGTATGACGAAATGCTGATCACAGGCGCCGGCGAGAAAGGCCAAGCGATTGCCAACCATGTGGCAGCTGATAAATCCCTCGGCGGCGCAGACGGCCCCAAGCCCGGAGAAGGGCCGAGCTTCGAGGAGCGTGAAAACGGGTTTTACGACGTGCTTTTCCTCGCTGAAGATGGCAAAGGCAATACAGCAAAAGTCAGCGTCAAAGGTGATCGTGATCCTGGCTACGGCTCAACGAGCAAGATGATTACTGAGTGTGCAGTTTGCTTACTCACTCAATCTGCTGAGACGACTGGCGGTATTTGGACGCCTGCTCCGGCGCTTGGCAAAGATCTCATTAACCGCTTGCAAGCTAATGCGGGGTTGACGTTTTCTGTTGAGTGATTTTCTATGTGGCGAGATCGCGCTACCTGCGCGTTTTGCTCCGTGTCCCCCGACGGCGATTAGCTTTATTCTTCTTCGGTTGGTGTGTTTCGCCGTCTCCTCCTTTACCTACGCAAAACGCACAGGTAGCGCGATCTTGGCAAGCGTTTGCACGCATCCAGTTTGGGAAGTATGTCGGTTGGCGTGACTTATTTATCAGCTTTATCCAACT
>JAYUSD010000211.1:0-15393 GCA_043755865.1 Variovorax sp.
ATCAATACTTGTGAAACGCTTAGGCGACATAATCCAAGATGTTTCCACACGAAAGACCTAACCATGAGCTACCAAGACACCCAACTCCTGATCAACAACGAATGGCGCGAGGCAGCGAGCAAGAAAAACATCGCAGTCGTCAACCCCGCCACAGGCGCAGAGATTGGCCGCGTGGCGCACGCTGGCCGAGCCGAGATGGATGCGGCGCTTGAATCTGCTGCTAAAGGATTCGAGATCTGGCGCAACACGCCAGTGGCCGAGCGCCAGCGCGTGATGCGCAAGGCGGCCTCCATTCTTGCCGAGCGCGTCGACACGATTGCTCTGCTCATGACGCTGGAGCAAGGCAAGCCGCTGGCTGAATCCAAAGGCGAGCTGCTCGGCTCGATTGACACACTCAATTGGCTGGCCGACGAAGGCCGCCGCGTGTACGGCCGCATCGTGCCGCCGCGCTCGATGAACACGCAAATGCAGGTTTTGAAGCAACCTCTCGGCGTGGTCGCTGCATTCACACCTTGGAATTTCCCGGTCAACCAAATCGTGCGCAAAGTGGGCGCAGCGTTGGCCACAGGCTGCTCGATCATCGTGAAAGCACCGGAAGAGACGCCGGCCTCACCTGCGATGTTTCTCAAATGCTTTATCGATGCAGGCTTGCCCGCAGGCGTGATCAATTTGCTCTACGGCGTGCCGGCTGAGATTTCTAGCTATTTGATCGCGCATCCCACAGTTCGCAAAATCAGCTTCACCGGCTCCACGCCCGTGGGCAAGATGCTCGCTGGCCTCGCCGGCCAGCACATGAAGCGCATCACCATGGAGCTGGGCGGCCACGCGCCGGTGATCATTTGCGACGATGCCGATGTGGCGCTCGCTGTGAAATCCGCCGGAGCGGCAAAGTTTCGCAATGCCGGCCAAGTGTGCATCTCGCCCACGCGCTTCTTGGTGCACAACAGCGTCAAAGCCGAGTTCATCGAAAAGTTCGTCGCGTTCACTGCCAAAATCAAAGTGGGCGACGGCACAGCTGAGGGCACGACGATGGGGCCGCTAGCCAACGCACGCCGCATGGATGCGATGGCAAAAGTGGTAGCCGATGCGCGCGCGGTAGGCGCAAAGATTGAGACTGGCGGCGAGCGAGTCGGCACAACCGGCAATTTCTTCCAGCCGACCATCATCAGCGATGCGCCACTGAACTCCAGCGTGTTCAACGACGAGCCCTTCGGCCCGATTGCCGGCATTCGCGGCTTTGAGACGATGGACGAGGCCATTGGTGAGGCAAATCGCCTGAGCTTCGGTCTGGCCAGTTACGCATTCACAAGTTCGCTCAAGCATCAACACAATCTCGCGCAAAACATCCAAGCCGGCATGCTCTGGATCAACCAGCCCGCGCTCGCCGTAGCAGAGATGCCATTCGGCGGCGTAAAAGATTCAGGCTATGGCTCTGAGGGCGGGCCGGAGGCGCTGGAGGCCTACATCAACACCAAGTCGGTGTCGACCGTGATGGTTTAAGCCACCAACCGTTCTGGCTGAGCCTGTCGAAGCCGTCTTCCTCACCAAGCTTGTAGATGAAAGTCTGCAAGCTTTTTTTATTGATTTTTCGACTAGTGAGAGACCTTTATGGCCGAAGGTTTGACCCATCATACGTGTAAATTAAATTTATACGTATAATTGAACAATGAAAAAACTCACCCTACTGATTGACGACGATGTGTACGAAGGCCTGCATCGCAGCATCGGCCGTGGCAACATCGGACGCTTCATTTCAGACAAAGTCAGGCCGCACTTGCCCGCTGCCAACGACGAACACATTGGCTCTGCATTTGGCTTGCTCGCTCACTTAGCCAAGCCCGCTACTGCGCAGGCCATCGCACAAGCCAAGCGCAACTATTTACAAAAGCGCTACGCCAGCAAAAACGTCGCCTGATCACTGCACATCACCCCGTCAGTTAACGCCATGCTCAGCATCGATACCAACATCCTCCTGCGTTACGCACTGAACGACAACCCCAAACTTTCAAAAATAGCCAAAGACATCATCGAAGGCAACACCTGCCACGTTCCCTTGCTGGCCTTAGCGGAATTCGGCTTCGTCCTAGGCTCTTTCTACGAAGCCAAGCCCGCAGAGATCGTGCGCACGACACGCACCCTCATGCAACTCAAAACCCTGCGCTTCGAGCAAGAAAGCCGTGTTTTGCAAGCGCTCGCTGGCGTTGAGGCTGGCATCGATTGGTTTGATGCATTGCTGTGGGCAAGTACTCCTGCGCAAAATGAACTCGCCACGTTAGATAAAAAATTCGCCAACAAATCGACAAAACTAGGCTGGCAATCGCCCGTCACATCGAAGCTTTAATTGAAGCGCGCTAGCACTCAAGCTGCCATCAAAGCCAAGCGGCTCTCCTCCAGCACGCTCACCGCCGCTTCGCGCGAGACAGTAGGAAACTGCTCAAGAAACTCATCCAAGCTGTCACCCGCTTCAAGGTAATCAAACAAAGACTTCACAGGCACGCGCGTACCCACGAAGCAGGGCGTGCCGCTCATGCGTTTTGGATTTTGAACGATGTATTGGCTTTGCATGATGTCTTTCTGATATCCGCCCTTAGTTTATGCTTCCCAGTCTGCGCTCGTATGGCAATCATTCTTATTCGCCAGTGCGCATCCTAAATATCGGCATTGAGCCAAGCGCCGGGTTAACCCGCGAATCACAAAACTTCCTCCCCAGTTTTGTGGATTGACTTCTTCACCCCCCCCCCAGCACAATTCGTACCATGTTGAAACGCGTTGCCTTACTATTTTTCATTTGGATGCAAGCGATATGCTTATTGATTCCCGTCAACAGCCATGCCCAATCGCAACGCAAAGAATTTTTGCTCACCAGCAAGACAGGCTGCAAGCTCCACCATCCGGGCTCAACAGGCCTTTCCAATGTTGAGTTGATCAACGTCGCAAGCGGTAGCCGCTGCGTCAATGGGTTTTATGAAGGAGCCATTGTTTATGGCGTGCGCTGGGTGATTCAATTCTCTGATCAAACAGAGCGCAAACTTGAAGGCACACGTGTTGGCCTCATGGAAGCTGGCAGATTTACTGGCCTGCGCATGTATTACAACGCAGCCACCACGGGCGGGCTCATGAAGCAAGACGCTGTGGTTTACACGATCAACAAGCAAAACAAAGCCTACTCGCTCCAAGCGCAAATTGAATCGATCCGCCAAGAAGCTGCCAACGCTGAAGATAGGAACAGCCAGACCAATGCCGATTTCCTGATCGCCGTGTTGAAGGTCTGGGATCAAGACCCAGAGGGCTTGTTCAAAGAATACGTGGGAAGCGCAGGCATTGCCACGACGGCTAACCCAGCACCCGCGCAGCCCGCGAATCCGAGCCCATCGCGAGATGACCCCAAAGTCTTCGGGCGCTCTGCGCGGGGTGGTTAAGTTTTGTTTTCAATCAATTGAAGGAGTTAAACATGCGACAAATTGACTATCTCAAAAAAGTTTCTGACGCTGCCTTAAGCAGTGCAGGTGGCAATTGGCGAAAGATGATCCCCTGCGACACACCGAGCGGCGACATGGATGTCATCAACCAATGCGTTGCCGACAACTATCCAGAAAAATTGATCTATGCAGAAGGCGACTCATGGTTTGATAAGTTCACGCCCATACCCAATTCCCGAACAAATCTACTGCAAGAAATCCGACTACCGTTTAAAGCCGCAGTAGTTGATGTCAGCACAGTCGGCGACGAGTCAGGAGATATGGTGAAGGGCTGGCAACGGTGGCGCACCGAGACATTGTTCAAGTTTTATAGGTTCGATGCGATTTTGCTTTCTGCGGGTGGCAATGATCTTAAAAATCTTTACGCGGACAAACTGAGGCAAATAAAAGACGGTGGTGTAACTCCCGCCGAAATTGCTGACATGTGTCGGCCAGCTACCTACCAAGATTACTTTGACCGAGTCATTAAAAACATCAAAGAATTTGTAGCACTACGCAATAACGCGGGTAACGACATAACCCGCCGAGCCCCGATCCTGCTGCACGGCTATGACTACATCCAGCCGCGCCCGGCGAAAGCTGAGATATTCAGCGGTGGCAGCCTAGGTCGCGGGCCGTGGTTGTACCCTATGCTTTTTGGTGCTGGGTTTACTAGCGAGCAAATGCGTTCTGCTGCAGACGCGGTGGTTGATCAGCTCAACAAAATGCTTAAAGATGAAATACGTACGTTAGCCAACGTCTACGCAGTCGACTCGCGCGGGGTGTTAAATCCAGCTGCCCAAGACAGCACTGGTGAATCAGAACACTGGCTAGATGAAATTCATCCCAACGGTGCGGGGTTTAAAAAACTCGCGTCTTTCTGTTGGAATCAACCGCTTGCGACGTTGCTGGGGTATCAGTTTGCGCCACACGAGCTAGACGATGTCGGGAAACCAGTAACCCTCAGTCAAGCGCTTGCAAACAATCCAACGATAGTTACCGCATAGGAGCATTCAATGACATTCACCGTCAAAGTCACCGCAGACAAGCTGCATATTCGCCAGGGAGCCGGGCGCACGTTTGATTCTTTGGGGTCTTTAGCCAAAGACGACAGTGCAACCGTGCAGGGCATTGACCCCAGCGGCACTTGGCTGCACGTCAAGCAGACAGGCAAAGCGGGCAAGCAAGAAGGCTGGTGCAGCGCACGCTACTTGCTGCCGCAGGCCACGCAACCATCACCTTGGCTAGAAGTTGCCGTCAAAGAAATCGGCATCAAAGAATACCCAGGCGCGGCCAATAACCACCCCCGCATTCAAGCTTACCTGGCCACAGTCAATGGCCTGAGCGCCATTGACAAATCTAAAGACGAAACCTATTGGTGTTCTTGCTTTATGAATTGGTGCGTGGAGCAAGTGCAAATCAACGGCACAGATTCCGCATGGGCTAAATCGTGGGGCAACTGGCGCGAAGCAGTGGCTCCAAGTGCTGCAAAAACTGGCGACATCGCCGTGTTTGACCGCAGCAGCGCCACCAGCGGCGGCGGCCATGTCGGCATCTATATTGATGTAGACCCTGTGACTGGTGAAGTCTTGGTATTAGGCGGCAACCAATCAGATTCGGTACGGTATGCATGGTATCCCGCCGATGCAATTAGGAGCGGAACGCGCTACAAATTACTTTCTTGCCGGAGATTGGGATGAACAAATTACACACAGAAAAATTGTTAAGACATTTTTATATTTTTGCATCGCTGTGCGTAATTACTCAAATTTCCTTTGGTCAAGAGTCGTACCCTAAACATTGCACGTCATTGTGTTTAGAGTACTCAAAGTCTTACTCCGCACAAAATTCAGAGCCATATAACGACTACTGCGCTGTGAATTGGGGACAAATAAAAAATTTGCCAGTTGATTCTAGGAAGTTGGATGCCAGCGCGTTTGCTCGGAATGTAGCGAGCGGAAGCGGAACGCTACGAGATAAAGCGCTGCAATGTCTTTATAGTGCGGTTGAATCGGGTAATGCTCCTAATGGATCAAGAGTTGGCGTTGCAAATTCTGCTAATCTAAATGTAGACAATCGTTCAACCGATCAATCTCAACAAAACCAATCCACCCAACAGCAATCCCAACAAGCCCACCAGCAGGCGCAGCAAGCTCAAGAGGCGGCGCGGGTGGCGCAAACCCGGGCTGACCAAGCGCGACAGGGGCGGCGCAAAACGCATGACCCGGCGGCTGAGGCGCATGAATGCGTAGCGATTGACAACGCGAGCTCAGGAAATTTTGGCGCTTTCAAAAACACCTGTGGCTTTAGAGTCAATTTCTACACTTGCAATTACAGACCACGGATCACACAGGGCGGCTTCAACTGGTCTGCGGATTTTGATTGCGACAAGCAACAGATGGGTATGCATACTCCGGGCGGCGGCGTATCAGTTGCAGCGCACAACCGCAATACCGAGACGGTGCATTGGTTTGCTTGCAAAGCGCCAGCCACACCAGTCGATGTGAGTTTCGTTCAAGGCCAAGGCTTGAGCGGCCGGTGCAACTGATGGGCCGGAAGTGAGATGAGCCGCAAACAAACCCCAGCCCGCTGCGCCTTGCAAACCCTTGCCTTGCTCGGCCTGCTCGCAGCCAGCAGCGCATGGGCGCAATCGCCCTCCTGCGCATCCCAAGCCACAGCGGCCAACGCAACATCCCCCGGCCTCGATCAGCGCTTGCGAGAAAACGCGCACCAATACGACACAGACTCTCTGCGCGAGCGCATCGCCCGAGCCAAGCTCACAGCAACGCAAGAGCCCGCGAGAGCATTAACGGTCTGCATCTTCGAGCAAGAGCTGGCTTCGCGATCTGGCAGAAGCACCGTAGCAGCTAGCCCCGCAACTTCGCTGCCCCGGGATGATCCAAAGGTCTTAGGGCGCAGTGCGCGAGGTGGGTAAATGAAACGCCTCTTGTTTCTTTTTTTTCTAGCATCTTCGTTTGCAACTAGTGCGTGGGCGCAAGATTCTTTAATAGCGCCAGACGTTGTAGAAAACGGCACATCGGTTCGGATGAGTGCTTTGTTTTTGCCTGTTTTGTCTGTGGGCGACACGTTCGTGCTTTCTGTAAACGGAAAGCAGGTGCTTGAGGGCAGCGTTACACGCGGCTCTATGACTGGTATCGATACCAACGTGATTGGTAGCAGTTCTTCTACTCTATTGGTAATTGACGTTTCGAGGGGAAGCCGAACCAATCAGGCAGAGCGCTCTCTACGAGTGACGCTGCCCGGCTCAGAGCAGCCACCAGACACAACGCTGATTGCTGCCAATAGCGTACGCATCCGCTCGATCAACCAAAACATCCGGATGCTCTTTACTCGCGATACACCTTTTGTTGGTGAAATGACTTTGGCTGACAGCGCTTTTGCAGTTGCAATCAAAAGCAATGGCGGACTATCTAAAAATAGCTACTTTTCAATCAGTGGCAGCGTTTCAGATCAAGTTGCGCTGAGTTTTGGGCAGGGATCAAGCGCCCTAGTCAGGGACGACCCCAAAGTCTTTGGCCGCAGCGCGCGGGGTGGATAGATGAAACGCCATCTAGTTCTCTTTTTTCTAATATACGCACTTGCAGACCATTCTTCGTCGCAGGTGTCCGCACCAGTTTTAAAAAGTTTTTCGACTGACAAGGGCTGTGAGCTAGTTGTTCAGGTAAGAGAATCCGCTAACCGCAACTACACATGGACAGGGGAATGTCGCGATGGCAAAGTATGGGGTAGGGGTGTGTTGACATACGAAAATTACGACAGTTATCGTAAGCAATATGAATCTCGATGGGCTGAGGTGGGACAATTTGACAGAGAAGGTCGTCAGTCTGGCAATTGGATGTTGATTAATCGAATCAGTAAAGCAATCGGTTTTTCGCCGTATCAAGGCGGCGGGCGAAATGGTCAGCGTTTTTTATCACAGGCCGGCAAACCAGATTCTTTTGCGGGCGCACGCGAGTACTTGGATGAATGGACTAGCGGGCACACGGACACGATGGTTCCATTTTTAGTGGTCGCAGCAAAAGCTTATTTTGAAGACTTTGCTAATTTTTATTCAGGTGAATTCGCTAAAACCATGACATCTCGCAATACCGACTCAGCTTCGCCAGTCAGGCCACCGACCAGTAGCGCAGACGATCCGAAAGTCCTTGGCCGCAGTGCACGGGGTGGGTAGCTGATTTTGTACAACCGCTTTAGAATGAATCCATGGTAGCAAGCGACAACATTGAATTTACACAGCATGCTTTGATTCGCGTGGCTGAGCGTGGTGTTAGCAGGGCAGAAGTGATTCAAGTGCTGCTGCATCCCAGAGAGAAGGTTGTCTCCAACGCAGACCGCTTTGAGGCAAGGGCTTTGATTGATCATGAAGGCTGAATAATGCTACTTCGGGTGATTTACGAACACGGTGCGGTGGTCACAGTCATCACAGTGGTCGCCAGCCAAGCTTGCTAAATATGGAGTAACACCATGAAGATTGAATACGATGCCAAGGCCGACGCGATTTATATTCGCCTTTCGAGCGGTAAGGTAGCAGACAGCGATGAGGTGCGGCCTAATGTGTTTTTAGACACAGATGCGAATGGTCGCGTATTGGGTATTGAAATGCTCGATGTTAGTAAGCTCACTGACAAGCCTAACGAAATGGCTCTTGAAATGCTGGCATCGTGATTGCTGCAAAAATCTCACTGCAAAATAAACAATTGGTTGATCAGGAATCAGGCTCACCAAGAATTCCTAAGCGTCGCATCGACCCGATACTGCAAGAGGTCTATGACATCAAAGCTAGGCTGAACGCAGAGGCAGGCTACTCAGTAGAAAAAACCTTGAGCGTGCCCGCAAAAATTCAGCGTTGGACGCGGCAAAAAAATAGACGCATTCGTATCGTGTGCTCGACGTGTAAATTTTTAGGAAAAAAACAAGGTAGCCAGGGCGGTCTCAAGTCTGAAGTGCAACACCGCTGGAAATCAATCCAGTAAGGTACGCACATGAAGACCACACAGACCACCAAATCCTACCAACAACTTGACTATCAGCAGCGCCAGAGCATTGCCATCTGCTTGGAGAAAGGATTGAGTATCCGGGCTATAGCCCGGATACTCAATCGCGCGCCGTCAACCATCAGCCGAGAGATTGAGCGCAACAGTGGCGGCGCAGGATATGCCTGCACCTTTGCTCAAAAACGCTGCTTTAACCGGCGCATTCAAAGCCGCCCCAAGCCCAAGCTATTGGTGGGCAGTGCCTTGTTTGAACAAGTACGCGCCCATCTCCATCAGGGCTGGTCGCCCGAGCAGATCGCAGGTCACTTAGCTAAACTCCATCCTGACAACGCTGCTCTACGCGCCAGTCACGAAGCCATCTACAACGTCATCTATGCCCAGCCTAAAGGAGAGCTCAAACGTGAGCTGGTCTCCTGCTTGCGCATGGCGCGGGCCAAACGCTGGCCACGCTCACGCGGGGAGGATCGCAGGGGGCAGATCTCTGAGCTGCTGAGCATCCATGTGCGCCCGCCCGAGGTAGCGGATCGGCGCCTACCGGGTCACTGGGAGGGCGATCTGGTCAAAGGAGCCAAGAATGGCTCGGCTGTGGGTACGTTGGTGGAGAGAACCACAAGAATACTCATCCTCGTCAAACTACCTCATCCCCAGCCGGCCACAGCCGCGCACGTCTTGCAAGCGTTCACGGACAAGCTATGTGCAATAGCCCAGCCGATGCGTAAGACGCTGACCTATGACAGAGGCACGGAGATGGCGTATCACGCACAACTCACAGCCAACACAGGCATGGCGGTGTATTTCTGTGATCCGCACAGCCCTTGGCAGCGAGGAACAAACGAGAACACCAATGGCCTCGTGCGCCAGTACCTGCCCAAGGGCACGGATCTATCGGGCTACAGCCAAGAGCAGTTAGATGGCATTGCTGATTTGATCAATGGTCGGCCGCGTAAGACGCTGGGTTGGTGCACTCCGCTTGAGGTCTATGGGCAGTGGTTGGCCAAACTTGAGACTCAACCCGATGCCATCCATTAAACTCGCGGTGTTGCACTTGGACTTGAGACCGCCCAGCATAGAATCTGCGCAGCGCGCTACTAAATTTGTAGCAAGTTGCAGGACGCATGCACCTACGAAGCACAGGTCGTTTCATGTTTACCAAGCATCTCGCTGCGCGCGTTGCTCTGCAAGCGCGTCACCCTTCCAGCTCAAGCGGCCTGCTAGATCTGACATGTCATACTTTACGGGCTCAGTATCGTTGCGCTGTGCTGCGGATACAGGCACTTTTGATTCAGCGAATTTAAAACCCAACGCCAGCGCATTGGCCGTAGCCGCTAGCGAGTAGGCATGCAAATCACCGTTGTATTTATCGTGCAGTTGCTGCCTGATCGCGTGTATTTCGGCGACGATGGTGTCTTGCAATTCGGGCTTTGCTGTAGTCATCTCACACTTCCACTGCGCGTTGCTCTGCATGCTGCCGTGCGGTTTCAAAGGTCAGGCCCTCAAGCTGCATCATCCGCTCCTTAACGCTGTAATGTGCGTCACGGTTAATGAGGCTTTTTGTCGCCCATAGCTCTTGCAAAATAGGGTCGTTTTTTCCAATCGGCAGGAATCCTGCCGTGAATGGTTGAGTAGTCAAGTTTGCTTGTTCCATAGAACCTCCAGTAAATCTTCAGCCGTTATCAAAAGCGGGGGCCGAAACCCTAGTTTTGCTATGGTGGTTTGCAATGCGAATTTTGCTTGTGCGCCCACCATGTGTGAAAAATTGAAACTCAAAATGAAATCCATCTGTGCCAAAGTTGCAATCGCAATATGAATCGCATCTTCCGGCTCGGTTGCTGGGATTGCGTTGTTATCAATTAATTGCTGGGCAAGACTTTCAGCAGCGGCAGTGTGCTTTATGAGCGTCGCCAGCTCACAAATATCAATGCGTTGCTGCGCTCGTTTTGGATCTCCCTTAGACACTTCATCCAACACAATTTTTGAAACGTAGGGCGTGTAGCCTTCTCCTCGTAAATCCCAAACGGCTCTCGCCGATTCCTGGCGAGCCAGCAGGGTGATGTGGCTGCTTGGGCGCGACGTTAAATAGCTGATGAATGAGGTTTCGATGTACACATGCGGCTTCATGGGCTAAGTTTAATGTGAAACGCTTAAAGCAGCAAAAAAGCCCGCAGACCTTGCAGTCTGCGGGCTTTTGTTTGTTAGCTTGAGAAGCTAAACGGTCAGAGCATTACATGCCCATGCCGCCCATCCCACCCATGCCGCCCATATCTCCACCGCCCATGCCGCCGCCTGATTCAGCCTTTGGGGCTTCAGCAATCATGCACTCGGTCGTGAGCATCAGCGATGCGACGCTGGCTGCGTTTTGCAATGCAGTGCGGGTCACTTTGGTTGGGTCAAGAATGCCCATTTCGATCATGTCGCCGTACGTGTCGTTGGCTGCGTTGAAGCCGTAGTTGCCTTTACCGGCAAGCACAGCAGCCACCACCACGCTGGCTTCGCCGCCGGCGTTGAACACGATTTCGCGCAATGGGCTTTCGATGGCTTTCATCACCAAAGCGATGCCTGCATCTTGATCGGCATTGTCGCCTTTGACTTTGCCAACTGACTGCTTGGCGCGCAAAAATGCAACGCCGCCGCCAGCCACGATGCCTTCTTCCACAGCTGCGCGCGTGGCGTGCAGTGCGTCTTCAACGCGGGCTTTCTTCTCTTTCATCTCAACTTCGGTAGCAGCACCGACCTTGATCACGGCTACGCCGCCGGCTAGTTTTGCAACGCGCTCTTGCAGCTTTTCACGATCGTAGTCAGACGTGGCTTCTTCGATTTGCACGCGCACTTGTTTGACGCGGGCTTCGATGTCTGCAGCAGCGCCTGCGCCGTCGATGATGATGGTGTTTTCTTTGCCGACTTCAATGCGCTTGGCAGAGCCCAAGTCAGCCAAGGTGACTTTCTCCAGCGTCATGCCGATTTCTTCTGCGACGACTTTGCCGCCAGTGAGGATGGCGATGTCCTCTAACATGGCTTTACGGCGATCGCCGAAGCCTGGGGCTTTGACGGCAACTACTTTCAAGATGCCACGGATCGTGTTCACAACGAGAGTTGCCAAGGCTTCGCCTTCAACTTCTTCTGCCACGATGAGCAATGGGCGGCCTGCTTTTGCTACGGCCTCTAACGTCGGCAGCAAATCGCGGATGTTGCTGATTTTCTTGTCGTACAAAAGCACGAAAGGATTGTCGAGCAGCGCGGCTTGCTTTTCTGGGTTGTTGATGAAGTAAGGGCTGAGGTAGCCACGGTCAAACTGCATGCCTTCAACGATGTCGAGCTCGTTATCCAAGCTCTTGCCGTCTTCCACGGTGATCACGCCTTCTTTGCCCACTTTGTCCATCGCCTTGGCGATGATTTCGCCAATGGAGGTGTCAGAGTTAGCAGAAATGGAGCCGACTTGGGCGATTTCTTTGCTGGTGGTGGTTGGCTTGGAGGCTTTCTTCAGCTCAGCAACCAACGCGGTGACTGCTTTGTCGATACCGCGCTTCAGATCCATCGGGTTCATGCCGGCGGCCACGTATTTCATGCCTTCGCGAACGATGGCTTGTGCGAGCACGGTGGCGGTCGTTGTGCCGTCGCCTGCGTTGTCAGACGTCTTGGAAGCAACTTCCTTGACCATCTGCGCGCCCATGTTTTGCAACTTGTCTTTGAGCTCGATTTCTTTTGCGACGGACACGCCGTCTTTGGTCACGGTTGGCGCGCCGAATGAGCGCTCCAAAACCACGTTACGACCCTTGGGGCCGAGGGTGACTTTCACTGCGTTAGCGAGGATGTTCACGCCTTCGACCATACGTGCGCGGGCTTCGCCGCCGAAAATTACGTCTTTTGCTGCCATGTTGGGCTCCTAAATATCAATTAATGAGGGGATCGTGGGGGAAGAAAGCGTAGCGAGCGGACGTCAGGCTAGGCGCACGGAGCGCAGGAACCGGAGTTGGCTTCAGGCCAATGAGGATTCCGAGCACCGCGCAACGACGCATGGCGTTCGCGCAGTAGCTTTATTTCTCCACGACAGCGAACAGGTCGTCTTCTTTCATCACCAAGAGTTCATCGCCGTCAACTTTGACAGTCTGACCGCTGTATTTGCCAAACAAAACCTTGTCGCCAACCTTCACGGTCAATGGCTTGATTTCGCCTTTGTCGGTGGTGCGGCCAGGGCCAACAGCCAAGACTTCGCCTTGATCGGGTTTCTCAGCGGCTGCGTCTGGAATGACGATGCCAGAGGCTGTCTTGGTTTCGCTGTCAACGCGTTTGACGATCACGCGATCGGCCAGTGGACGTAGTTTCATTGCATCTCCTAAAGATAATAAACAACACAATTGTTGAATTGGGGTGCGCAACACCGAAGTTGGCGCATGCTAACTACGAAGCGAGATATGTTTTGTTAGCACTCGCTGCGATAGAGTGCTAATGATAGCGGCTTTTCGTGAAATTTCAATGCCACGGGTGTTACAAAATTCATAACGCTATGAAAACCCTAGGCCATCGCAGGCATGCTTTGTGCAACGATATTGCTTGGTTTTAGCATTGACCTGTCACTCAACCGGAGAAACTCATGACCTTGCAATCTGCTCTTAAATCCATAGCACTCGGCGCAGTATTTATGCCGGCTATCACCGCTTTTGCCCAAGAAAAAGTGACCTTCGGCACGAATTGGTTTGCCCAGCCCGGCCACGGCGGCTTTTATCAAGCCGTTGTCGATGGCACGTATAAACGTTACGGCCTCGATGTAGAAATCGTGCAAGGCGGCCCACAGGTGAACAATCGGCCATTGCTGCCTGTGGGCAAGCTAGATTTCCTCATGACCGGCAATTTGCTGCTGACTTTTGACAATGTGAAAAACAAAGTGCCCACCACCGTGGTGGCTGCGATTTTCCAGAAAGATCCGCAAGCAATTTTTGCGCACCCAGACCAAGGCTACAGAACCTTTGCCGACGTGGCCAAAGCGCCGACAGCCTTCATCAGCAAAGACGGTCAATTTTCTTTCTGGCAATGGATGAAAGCCGAGCATGGCTTCAAGGATGAGCAGCTCAAACCTTATGCCTTCAACGTCGGCCCCTTCCTTGCGGATAAAAAATCTGTGCAACAGGGCTACTCGATCAGCGAGCCGGTGAGCATCAAGGCGCAAGCGGGCTTTGATCCTATGGTTTTCTTGCTGGCTGATCATGGCTTTTCCACCTACAGCACGACGATTGAGACGCGCACAGACTTGGTACGCACCAAGCCTGAGTTGGTGCAAAAATTTGTGGATGCATCGATTATCGGCTGGAACAATTATTTGTATGGCGACAACAAAGCCACGAATGAATTGCTGAAGAAAACCAATCCAAACTTGAGCGATGCGCAAATTGCAGGCAGCATTGATTTGATGAAGAAGCTGGGCATTGTGGACACCGGCGAAGCGCTGCAAAACGGCATCGGCGCAATGAGCCAAGCGCGCATCAAAGATTTTCACGACAAAATGGTGAAAGCCGGTTTGTACAAGGCAGGGGATGTTGATCTCAGCCTCGTGGCCACCACACAATTCGTGAACAAGAAAGTCGGCATGGATGTGAAGCAGCGGCTCGGTGGTAAGTGAGTAGCACGTCAGTCTTGCGCTGCTCTGAGTATTGATTTGTGCGCACCCTCATCGTTTATTGCCATCCCAATCCGGACAGCTTCAGCGCCGCACTTTACAACGCGGCGCAAGAAGCTTTACGTGGACGCGCCCATGAGCTGCGTTGTATAGATCTCTACGCCGAAGGCTTTGAGCCCGTGCTTAGCTTGCAAGAGCGGATTGACTACTTGTCAAATCCAAAAGCGATTGAGGCCAAAGTGCAGCCTCATGTGGATGCACTGCGTTGGTGTGAGCACATCGTCTTTGTCTTCCCGATTTGGTTTTACGGCCCGCCAGCGATGCTCAAAGGCTGGCTAGAGCGCGTGTGGCTGCCCGGCGTGGCGTTTTTACCGCCACCGCAGAAGGGAAAGACGGCTGTGCCCGGCCTGCAACACATCACGCGCCTCACTGTGATCACGCATGGCGGCTCGCCATGGTGGTGGCTCAAAATCATGGGCGATCCGTGCAAAAAACTCTTCACGCGCGGCCTGCGTGCGATCATGGCGAAAAATTGCCGCAGCACTTTTTTGCAGTTGCACAATATGAACAATGTGAGCCGCGAAGAATGCACGGCGTTTATCAGCAAAGTACGCAGCAAGTTAGAAAGTATGTGAGATGAAAAGTGTGTTGAATGCGGCGGCTCGCCGCAATATGGATGCGGTGAAAGAAAGGCTCGGCCCGCAGGCTCTGCAAGAAGCTGCACAAGCAATTCGTTTGCGAACGGAAGACTTGCCTGCACCCCAAAGCTTGAAAGCAGCCAATGCGATGCCAAAAGCTTTACCGTCTTTAGGCGATGCACCTGATGTATCGAGCCGAGCCGGTCAACCGTTAGCCAACTATCTCGCCGCCAAGCGCGTGGGCAATTTGCTCTACATGAGTGGCGTAATTGCAGTCGATCCTGCGCAGAAGAAAGTTATCACGTCGTATGACGATTTGCCTATGCAAGCAAGGCAAGAGCTTCGCACATTGGGCTACGACACAGGCCAACTCAGCGTCGATATCTTTGAAGCGCCGATCGTGGCGCAGAGTTGGTTTGTGCTCTCGCATATTCGCGCTCTTGCTGAGCAACACGGCGGGCAGATGAGCGATGTCTTCAAGCTCGTGCAGTATTTCCGCGATTTGAGGCATTACCCGGCCTACAACCGCGTGCGAAATATCTTCTGCCCAGCGGGTGTGGTGAGCACAGTCGTTGAAGTCTCTGGGATGTTGCCGTCGGCTGATGTGCTGGTTGAGGTTGAAGCGACTGTTTTGTTGGCTTAGACTTTTGCTATTCGAGTATTGTTTGCGAGGC
>JAYUSD010000212.1:0-15361 GCA_043755865.1 Variovorax sp.
AGAAGACAAAATTGCCAGCGTGGCGCTTGGCACTGCTGTTAAAGCGCGGCGCTGGGCCAATGACGCCGCAAACGCCGAGCTGAATGGAAAAATCCGCGAACTGGCCGCCAGCGCTGATCCGCTCACACGCACTTACCAAGCCAAAATGGGTTTGGATGCATCGGCAAATTTGCCCCTGGGTGCAACGGTGTACGTGTTTTCCAGCAATGCGCTTGCGGGCACGAGCGGGGCCGCGGGCACAAATGGGGCAGTAATCAAGTTGCCCACGAGTGCGCTCATGCAAAACGCGCAAGGTGCGTCCACCGTGTGGTTGCTCGATAAAGCCACGATGACGGTGAACCCATCCATCGTGCAAGTGGCCACGGCCGACGGCAATGAGGCCGTGATCGCATCTGGCTTGAAGCTGGGAGATTCGGTGGTGAGCGCAGGTGTGCATGTGCTCTCGCCAAGCTTGAAAGTGACGATTTTTAGTGAAAAAGGCAAGGTAGCCGGCATGGAATATGCGCAGAGCGCTACTAAATCAGTAGCGTCTACTGCGTCTTCTGCATCAGCAACTCAAGCCAAGTGAGTTTGCTATGAACGAGACTCACGCTGCAAACGCGCAACCCAGCTCGCGCTTTAATCTCTCCAAATGGGCGATTGATCACCCCGCACTCACGCGCTATTTGATGGTCGTGCTGATGCTGCTGGGCGCGGCGAGTTATTTCCAGCTCGGCCAAGATGAAGATCCACCGTTCACGTTTCGCGTCATGGCGATTCGCATGTTTTATCCGGGCGCCACAGCGCAGCAAGTCGCCGAGCAAGTGCTCGATAAAGTAGAGAAGACGCTGCAAGAAGTGCCGATGGCAGACAAGATTCGCTCATATGCTAAGCCGGGCGAGGCGCTGATTATTTTTCAGATCAAAGACACGGGTGCGGGCAAAGATGTGCCGCAAATTTGGTACAACGTGCGCAAAAAAGTGGGCGATATGCGCGGCACGCTGCCGCCGGGCGTGATCGGGCCTTTCTTTAACGATGAATTTGGCGATGTGTATGGCGTGATGTATGCGCTCAAAACAGATGGCTTCACGCCTGCGCAGGGCAAAGAATTTGCTGACAGCGTGCGCCAGCAGCTTTTGCGGGTGAAAGACGTGTCCAAAGTCGAACTGTTTGGCCAGCAAGATGAAAAACTCTACGTGGAAATTTCTCAAAAGCGCTTGGCGCAATTGGGCTTAGATTTGGGCGCTGTGATTGCGCAGCTCAACGCACAAAACGCGATTGAGCCAGCGGGCGTGATCAGCACGCCGCTGGATGTGTTGCAAGTGCGCGTGGGTGGGCAGTTTAATGATCTGGAGCAGTTGCGTGCGATGCCGATGAGAGCGGCAGGAGCGCAAGGCGCAGGCGCAGCGCAAATTCGCCTCGGCGATATCGCGGATATTCGGCGCGGCTACATTGATCCGGCGCAGGTGAAAGTGCGCACGACGGATCGTGATGCGAAGGGCCTTGTGACGAGTCAAGAAGTGATCGTGCTTGGCGTGAGTATGGCCAAGGGTGGCGACATTATTGCTTTGGGCAAAGCATTGAAGGTAGCCACGGATCGCATTGAAAAAACTTTGCCATTCGGCGCCCAGCTTTCGCAAATTCAAGATCAACCTAAAGCGGTGGCCAAGTCGGTTAACGAATTTGTTGCGGTGTTGATTGAAGCGGTGGTGATCGTGCTCGCAGTGAGCTTCATCGCACTCGGTTTCCACAGCAAAGGCAAAGATGTGCCGCTGCTGCGCCGTTACACCATTGACGTACGCCCTGGCCTCGTGGTCGGTATCACGATTCCTCTCGTGCTCGCTGTCACGTTTTTAGCAATGTGGTATTTCGGGCTGGGCTTGCACAAAATCTCGCTCGGCTCGCTCATCATCGCGCTTGGCCTGCTCGTTGACGATGCGATCATCGCCGTCGAGATGATGGTGCGCAAAATGGAAGAGGGCTATGACAAGGTGCGCGCCGCCACCTTCGCCTATGAGCTCACTGCCATGCCGATGTTGACTGGCACATTGATTACCGCTGTCGGCTTCTTGCCGATTGGCATTGCGAAATCTGTGACCGGTGAATACACGTTTGCCATCTTCGGCGTCACGGTGATTGCGCTGCTGATCAGCTGGGTCGTCTCGGTCTATTTCGTGCCGTATCTTGGTGTGTTGATTTTGAAACACAAACAAGGCCAAGCGCTTCGCAATGCGGATGGGCATCATGAGGGCAGCGGAGCAGATCATGCGGAGCATTTCGACACGCCTTTCTACAATACCTTCCGCCGCGCGGTGAATTGGTGTGTGAAGTATCGTTGGCTGACGATTGGCGCAACGGCACTCACGTTTGCACTTGGTATCGCCGGCATGGGCAAAGTGCAGCAGCAATTTTTCCCCGATTCCTCGCGGCCTGAAATTTTGCTGGATATCTGGTTTGTGGAAGGCACGTCGCTAGCCGCAAATGAAGCTGTTGTGAAGCGCTTGGAGCAGCGGCTGATGTTAGAGGCCGGCATGGAGAGCGTGAACACGTGGGTGGGCTCGGGCGTGCCGCGTTTTTATCTGCCGATGGATCAAATTTTCCCTCAGAGCAATGCGAGCCAGATGATCGTGTTGCCGGTGGATTTGAAAGCGCGCGAGGCGCTGCGCTTGAAGCTTCCTACTTTGCTGGCCACCGAGTTCCCTGAAATCCGAGGTAGAGCCAAGCTGCTGCCCAATGGCCCGCCAGTTCAGTATCCCGTGCAATTCCGCGTGGTGGGCGCAGAGCCAGGCGTGTTGCGCGGCTTGGCCGATACGGTGAAAGCCGAAATGCGTAAATCGCCGAATACGCGCGGCGTGAACGACAACTGGAACGAGTCGGTCAAAGCGATTCGCTTAGAGGTTGATCAAGCCAAAGCGCGGGCGCTGGGCGTGACGAGCCAGAGCATTGCGCAAGCTTCTCGCGCGATTGTGAGCGGTGCTCCGATTGGCACGTTTCGCGATGGCGATAAATTGATCGACATCGTGTTGCGCCAGCCGCTGGCTGAGCGTGATGTGATCACCGATATTGCGAATGCCTATTTGCCTACCAGCACAGGCCGCAGCATCCCGCTCACGCAGATTGCCAAGCCCGTGTTTGCATGGGAGCCGGGCGTGATGTGGCGCGAGAATCGCGACTATGCAATCACGGTGAATGCCGACATTATTGAAGGCATGCAGGGCGCAACTGTCACGAATGAATTGCTGCCTGCGCTCAAAGCATTGGAAGCCACATGGCTAGCTCAAGGCCTAGGCAGCTACCGCATCGAAGTGGCCGGCGCAGTGGAAGAAAGCGCCAAAGGCTCGGCCTCCATTGCTGCTGGCATGCCGATCATGCTGTTTATCACGTTCACGCTTTTGATGTTGCAATTGCAAAGCTTCTCGCGAGCGATTTTGGTGTTCATCACCGGCCCGCTGGGCATCGCAGGTGTCGCAGGCGCATTGCTCATCCTAGATCGCCCGTTCGGCTTCGTCGCCTTGCTTGGCGTGATCGCCCTCATGGGCATGATCCAACGCAACTCCGTGATTCTGATCGATCAAATCGAGCAAGACATCCGCGCCGGCATCCCCAAATGGGACGCCATCGTAGAGTCCGCAGTCCGCCGCCTGCGCCCGATTGTGCTTACCGCAGCAGCAGCCGTGCTCGCAATGATTCCGTTAACGCGAAGCGTCTTCTGGGGGCCGATGGCGGTGGCGATCATGGGTGGATTGATTGTGGCAACTGTGTTGACTTTGCTCGCGTTGCCTGCAATGTACGCAGCTTGGTTTCGGGTGAAGCGCTAAGAATTTACGCGTTTTAGCCAGTTAGCCGGCATAGATACTGCGTGAGGCGCTACTAAATCAGGAGTAGCGAAAATTGGGGTCGGATCACAATTAATTCCGCACCCTGTTCGCTACTGCCAAAAATCTATCGAATTATTTGTGCTCTGACCCCATTTTTCGCGGAGCAAACCAGCAAATTCATTTCTGCAAACAAGGTTGGCATGCAACCGTTAGCACGCTAAGTTTTGCACCCTGCGGCCTACCATTGGGCATTTGCCTCAGCAAATTTTTTGAAAACACACGCGATAGAGATCACCTCAATCCAACCCTCTCCCCGCGCGCCTTCCAAAAAATTTCTGATCCAAACGCCCAATGGTCTCCGCTGGAAATTTGCGAGAACTCAAGCTAAACATAGCTGTGGCTGAGTTCGATACGTTTAACTTCACGAGAGCATGCAGTCAAAAACGGCGCTGATGAAAAGATAAAGGTGCGAAAACCATCAAGCTCTTGAAGTCCTGTGCACCAGCGACTTACCTCTCCCACAGATTGAAGTTCAGATGTTGGCTCAAATTTGAATGTTAGGCTGAGTTGGCTAATGGCATCATCGCTTTTCAATGTGCATTCTATGAATTGCCGTGTAACGTTCAATTCGAGATGCTTGCCGTTACCCCAGTCGTATGTACCGCATTAAAATAGAAGCATGTCGCCTGCATCGTTTATGCAATCATGTGGCATAACACTCTCGTAAAACGAGAGCATTTGATCCACACCTTGGGAGAGGGTGCAATCGCTGATCGTGACACCAGAAGCTTTTGCAAATGCAGTGAATTTAGTTGGAGATTCGATGGGTTTCATGGCTTCGCCGATGGGTAAATTTGCTTTCTATAGTTTATCCAATGGTACGACGCAGGCGAGCGGGTGAAGCGAGACGTGCATTGTGCAAACCTTTTGCCCTTCAACAAGCTCTCAACGAACGGGGTCAAAGTGCATCAATCAATACAACTGAATCGGCAAATGCTTTTGAAACAACGCAAAATCTAAATCAGTCGTGAGTATCGGAAGTTCTCGGCGGCTGGATGCGGCGCAGATCAGGAAATCGGTGTTGCTGCCTTGGATGCCTTGACCTCGGCAGCGATTGAAGAATTCGGCGGCAAGTTCGTAGTCAGCTTGTGTGAGGGCAATGTCTTCAAACGCTCGCAAACTTGTCTGTAACGCGGTGAATTGTGTTGCGAGCTTGATTCCGCTCAGCAGCTCTTGCCGGATCGCGCCAAGCATGCAGGCTCGGCCATCTTGGATGAGGTCTGTGAGTTGTGCCACAGCAGGATGCAAAGGTGTAGGCACATCGCCTTTCTTCGTGAGCGGCACTTTGCGGCGCACTGCCAGCGACCAAACGGATGTGTCAACCAGCACTTGCATGCTTAGCCTTGCGCTGGATTTTGTAGTCGTAATCAGCCTCGTATTGGATACTGCCGAAAAGGTTTAAGAGTTGGCTTTGCTGGCGCTTTTGGATGTATTCCATGAGCGCCTGCGTCACCACGGCTTTCTTGGTGCGCAGGCCGCTGATTTCCTGTGCTTCGGTGAGAAGGGAATCGTCGATTGCTAGATTGGTGGCCATGATGTGCTCCTACACACGCTGATGTGTGAATTGGTGTGTGATTATATGCCGTGTGAAATGGTTGCGTTGCACTTTGCTAAGCCGCAAGAAGTTCTCCGGAGCGCCCAAAATCCCGCCAGCGGAAACCATTGGGCTGTTGAATCAGAAATTTTTTGGAAGGCGCGCGGGCAGGTCGGTTGGTGCGCTACAAAACTGAATCGCGTGTGTTTTCAAAAAATTGTCTGAGGCAATAGCCCGATGGTACGACGCAGGTGCGATGGTGGCGTGCGAATGGTTGCTTGCCAACTTAGCCTGTGAAAAGAAGATGGTTGGCGTGTGCCGCGAAAAATCGGGGTCAGAGCACGATTTCGTATTGGGTTGAGTTCGCGCCGGAGAGACCATTGTCCTGAATCGAGATCTGACCCCGTTTTTCGCTCCGCCCTGTCTCTCGCTACTGCCTTACCTTAGTGCCGCTTTGACTTCCGCGCCCAGCTCGATCACGCTCATGGCGTAGTAGCTGCTCCAGTTGTAGCGGGTGATGACGTAGAAGTTTTGCGTGCCGGCGACGTATTGTTGGGCGTTGTTGGGCGATAGCGCGGGATCGCCGTTTTGGAGTTCGATGAGGGCGAGCGGGCCGGCGTGGGCTTGCGCTGCGCTGCCTAGGACGGCGCCTTTGGCTTGGAAGCTCTCGGGGCTGAAGGTGGGGAGGATGTCGGGGGCCATCAATGCGTCTTTATCGAGGCGCGCGGCATCGAAGCTTACGGGGTAATGCGTGGGCTGGCCGGTGATCCAGCCGAAGCCTTTGAAGTAGTTGGCTACTGAGCCTATTGCGTCAATCGGGCTGCCAAACAAATCGACCTTGCCATCGCCATCGAAATCAATCGCGTATTTCACCCAACTGCTGGGCATGAATTGGCCTAGGCCCATTGCTCCGGCGTAGCTGCCGCGCCATTGCAGGGGGTCGACATTGCTGCGATTCGTGAGCGAGAGAAATTGCTCGAGCTCATCGCGGAAGAAGGGGCTGCGATCTCGCTTAGGAGTTTTGGGGAAATCAAAAGCCAGCGTGGCCAGTGCATCCATCACGCGGTATGTGCCCATATCTCGGCCATAGATCGTCTCGACGCCGATGATGCCGACAATGATCTCAGCGGGCACGCCGAATTCAGCCTCGGCTTTTTCCAAAGCCGCTGCATTCTCTCGCCAGAATTTCACACCCGCTGCAATGCGCACCGGATCGATAAACCTGCTGCGATAGACGCGCCAATTCTTCCAAACCACACCTGAGCTGCTGGGCTGCATGGGCCGCATGAGGCGCTGCACGGTGGGGATGAAGCGCGCTTGGCCAATCGCTTGGCGCACCCATTCTTTGTCAAGATTTCTACGTTCGGCAACGTCATCAGCAAAGCGCATGGCTTCTTCGCGGCTGGCGTAGAGATCGCTTTGCGTTGCGATGACAGGTTGTTTTTTTACTGCGTTTATAGAGCTATTTTGGGCACTAGCCGGCATAGAACCTGCGTAGAGTGCTATAAAAAAAGTAGCGTATACCACTGCGTTAGTGGCGCACGAGGGCAGGCGTGGGGCAATCGGAATCATCAGGTGACGGTGTGGTGCAAAGGTTTGAGGCGGGAGAACGTGGCTTTGAGTGTAGCCAAGCTCTGCGCATGGCCTGCATGGCTGCTTGTGGTTTTAGCTTGCGGCCGGTAGCGCAGCGCATCGAATTGCAGCAGCCAATCATGCAGGGGGCGAGCATCTTCGCCAAACTTGGCGAGCGCTTGGATTGCTAGGGTGCGCGGCGGTGTGCTCGCATCAGAGGCTAAGCCGGCTTTGGCCAGTCGTTTGCGGGCTTGCGAGAGTTGCCGCAACCAAGGGTCTTGGTGGTGGCGTTCCCAATAGGTAAAGGCTGCGCCGATCAAACCGACGGCTGAGATGATGAGCGCCAGCACTTTACCTAAATCTTCCCAGCTGGGGCTTTGAAAACCAAGGCTTTTGAGCAGATCCAGCTGCTTGGCCTGCGAATAATTGAGCACCCACTGATTCCAAGAGTTATTCACCGCCTCCCACGCTGCGCGAAGCTGCTGGGATAGGCCCGGTGGGATCACAACGCTAAAGACCGCACCGACTGCACCTTGCGGCGCGGCCAGCCGATTAAAACTGCCCACGCGCCCCGGAGAGACAGCGCCCGTTGGATCGACTCTCACCCAACCCACGCCCGGCTGCCACACCTCGGCCCAAGCGTGCGCATCGCTTTGGCGCACCGTCCAAAAGCCATCGAGCGCATTGACGTCGCCGCCTTGGTAGCCGGTGACGATACGCGCAGGCACATCTAAAGCACGCATCAAGATCACAAAGCTGGAGGCAATGTGCTCGCAAAAGCCTTCCTTTTTATCAAACCAAAATTCATCGGCAGTGTGTTGGCCAAAGACACCGGGCTCCAGCGTGTAGGTGAAGCCGCCTTCTCGAAGCCTGCGCAACACTTCGGGCACCAAAACACTGGCATCGGCCTGCGCGAAACGGCTGTCGCGGCGAATGTCAAAAGCGAGTTGCATCGTGCGTGGGTTGAAACCTGCTGGCAGGTCAATGAAATCTTGAAGACCGATCACCAGCTTTTCAGGCCCGTGGGTAAAGCGCGTACTGCTGCTGGCTGAGTAACGCAGCAGTTCACTGATCGGGCGATGGGTGAGCCATTGCAGTTCGTTGTTCATCGCCGCATCCCAGCCGGCAGCTTGGGGCGCAGCCGTGGCAGCTTCGAGCACAAAGAGCCAAGGCCGCTGCGTTGGCTCCATCGTGACCTCGTATTGCAGCACATCGCCACTGGTTTTCAAATTTGGTGGCACAGCAAATCTGCGTGAGATCTGAGAGGTGCTCGGACGCCATGTGCGGCCATCAAAACTGGTCAGTACCGGACCGCGGAAATACTGCTGACTTTGCGCTGGAATGCGCTGGCCTGCTTTCAGATTCCATTTGATTCGAAAAGCAATCGAATCGTCAAGCGCGAGTTTTGCAATCGAGCCCACTTCCATTTGCCCGGACAATCCGCTGCGCCCGGCAAAAGCATCCCCCGGCGTGCCCCACAGCGGCGCAAGCCTTGGAAACAACACAAACAACAATGCCATGATGGGCGCGCCCAGCAGCACCATAAAACCAGCCGTTTTGAGCGACTCCACAAGCGGCGGCTGGCCCACCAAGCGATGCGCATTGACCAAGGCCGTGAGCAAGCCCATCAGCGCCACCATCATGGCTGCGGCCACAAGCAGACTTTGCGAGAAAAAGAAATTCGTGAGCATCGTGAAAAAGCCCAGAAAGAAGACGACGAAGGCATCGCGCCGCGCCCGCAGTTCTAGCGTTTTTAAAGTCAACAGCACAACGATCAGTGTCACGCCAGCATCGCGCCCAAGCAGGGTGCGGTGAGTGAAAAGCGTGGCGCCGATGGTGACGATCAGCAAGCCGACGAGCCACCATTTTGAGGGCAGAGGCAAGCCAAGCCAAGCCAAGCGGCCTCGCCAAACCAACACAACAGCGGCAAGCACCGAGCACCACAGTGGCAGATGCTCGGTTTGCGGCACGACCACCCAAGCAATCACGCCCAATAAAAACAGCGTGTCGCGTGCATCGCGCGGCAGATGCTTGAGTCTGTCGATCACGCTTAGCATAGGGCGAGAGCCTCAAGACAAGCGCGCTTGTGTGCTTCGCCCATCCCGGGCTTGATCTCGCGGCCGGACAAGCGCAGGCCGTAATCAGAGCCGAGCTTGTCTGCGGCCAGCACCCACGCCGTGAGCCGGCTGAGCTTGCCTTCATGATCTGTTAGGGCGCATCCAGCGTAATCAAGCCAAAGCTCATAGCGCTGCGCTTGTTCGGTATCTCGGCTGACCAGCTCATCCGATTTAGCGGCTTTTTTCCACACCACGAGCTTGAGTGGATCACCGCGCCGATACGCCCGCACGCCATCAAACTCCCCGTTTTGCTGAGCACGCGCCGCGCCTCCTCCACCCGAACGCGGCTCGCCCGGTGGCAGCGGCGGCGCGTGTGGCTCAGGTGCGGGATAGACCAACACTTGCGCCTTAGGCCGCCACACCGTCCACACGCGAAATGTGCCCAGTGGATAGCGCGTCTCAGCCTGAAGATTGGGCACGCGATGCAGGCCGCGCCGCTCTGCTTTGAACGCGACATTCACCACACTCATGCCTTGCGCTGGCACGTCGGCCCAAGCCCAATGCGGCGCATGCTCCGCATCGAGCAAAGCCAGGCCAACACTGGGGCGCATGGTTTTTCGGGTGTGCGCTAGGCGCACTTCAACTTGCGCAATTGATCCGGCAAATATATGGTTGATTGTGCTACTAGCCGGCATAGAATCTGCCCGGCCTGCTATTAAATTCATAGTAATGCCGCGCAGATTGCCATGCGTCACATGCATGCCCACCACAGCTGCGCCCGCGAGCATGAAGGTCAGTAGATAGCCTAAATTAAGCTGGTAGTTGATTGATGCAACAAGCAGCACAAGCAAAGTGATAGCGAGCATCCAGCCAGCTCGTGTGGGCAAAATATAGACATTACGCTGCGTCAGCGTGAGCGTGTCGGTGAGAGGAAGGCGCGATTGCCACCAGCTCCAAAATCGTTTGCCGATACGTTTGAATGGGGCGCTGATCATGAACTGCACTTAAGGCAGAGCAACAGCCGCCATCATCGCGCGCACTTGCTCGACTGCGCCGCGCCCCGCATCAGAGACGGGAATCAAGCGATGCGCAATGGTTTGCGGCAGGATCGCTTGCACATCGTCGGGGGCCACGTAATCTCGTCCTGAGAGCAAGGCCTGCGCTTTGGCTGCGCGCAGCAAAGCAATGCCGGCACGAGGCGATAAGCCCTGCAAAAACCATTGCCCACTGCGGGTGGTTGCAATCAGATCCTGCACATAATTAAGCAGCGGCTCAGAGACTTGGATTTGTTGCACTGCCGCTTGCAACTGTTTTAACGCATCGGGCGTGAGCACAGCGGCAAGGCCGTCCACCACGCCCCGTCTGTCGGGGGCGCTGAGCAATTGCCGCTCTGCGGCGCGATCTGGATAGCCCAAGCTGATGCGCATCAAAAAGCGATCCAGCTGGCTTTCGGGCAGGGCATAGGTGCCAAGTTGGTCATGCGGATTTTGCGTCGCGATCACGAAGAAGGGCTGCGGCAGCGCCCGTGTCTCGCCTTCTACCGTCACTTGCTTTTCTTCCATCGCCTCCAGCAAAGCGGATTGCGTTTTCGGGCTGGCGCGGTTGATCTCGTCGGCCAGCAGCACTTGCGCGAAGATTGGGCCGGGGTGAAACACGAAGATCTCTTTGCCCCGCTCGTAGATTGACACGCCCGTCAGGTCGCTGGGCATCATATCGGCGGTGAACTGTACGCGGGAGAATTTCAGGCCAAAGCTGCGCGACAGCGCATGCGCAAGCGTAGTTTTGCCAACACCTGGCACGTCTTCAATCAGCAAATGGCCGCCCGCAAGTAGGCAAGCCACGCAGTCACGCACTTGGGATTTTTTGCCCACAATGACCGTGTTAAGCTGCGTTAAAAGACGAGTAAGAAGATCGTTAGTTTTGTTGGAATCCATGTTGAAACGATACCTGAAATTTTGGTGACCCCGATGAGCACGGGCTTTTATTCACACGCTGATTGTCGCCTGCACGAAATGGGCGAAGGCCATCCAGAATGCCCTGAGCGGCTGGATGCGATTGCCGATTATTTGCTGAGTTCGGGCTTGTTGGATGTGTTGGTGCAGCCAGACGTGCCGCAGGCCAGTCTGTCTGATCTTGAGCTTGCCCACAGCCGCATGCATGTGGCCTCGGTGCAGGGCCTGCGCGATCGCATTGAATCCGAAGAAATGGCGGGCGGCCCAAGCCATTTCTACATTGATCCCGATACGGCGATGAATGCCTACAGCTGGGATGCTGCTTTGCGTGCTGCAGGCGCGGCTGTAGCGGCTACCGATGCGGTGATTGACGGGCAACTGCGCAATGCATTTTGTGCCATCCGGCCGCCTGGCCACCATGCGATGCATGACAAAGGCATGGGTTTTTGCATTTTCAACAACGTCGCCGTGGCTGCCAAGTATGCGCTGGAGCGGCGCGGCATCCAACGCGTGGCCGTGGTGGATTTTGATGTGCATCATGGCAACGGCACCGAGGATATTCTCGGCGCAGACGCGCGCTGCCTGATGGTGGGCATTTTTCAGCATCCGTTTTATCCGCACAGCGGTGAGCATCCCAAAGCGGCGAATATGTTCAATGTACCCTTGCCCGCCTACACGCGCGGTGCGGCGGTGCGAGAGGTGTTTGAGCAACTGCTTTTGCCTAAGCTTGACGATTTCAAACCGGAAATGATCTTCATCAGCGCGGGCTTTGATGCGCATCGTGATGATGAGCTTGGCCAAATGGGGCTGGTGGAAGGAGATTTCGCTTGGATGACGCAGCGCATTTGCGATGTTGCCGCGCGCCATTCGCAGGGGCGGATTGTGAGCTGCTTAGAAGGCGGCTACAACCTGGGGGCACTGGCTCGCAGCGTGCATGCGCATGTGCGAGTGTTGGCTGGGCTGTAAAGTAGGCAAGATTTTGCTATTAATTAAATAGCATGCTATGCATGTTCTATGCCGGCAAGCAGCCTGTTTTTCACTATTCTAGCGCTTGAGGTTGATCGTGGGTAGCTCTTGCGTGGCTTCCAATGCATTGATTTTTTCTAGTAATTTTTTGGCATGCTCTGGATCGCTTTGATCGAGCACAGGCGCTGTGCTGAGCGGGGTATTGATGAATTGCACTCGGCGTTGTGTGCCTTCACGCATTTGGTTGATGCGCGTTTTGAGCAATTCAAATGCACCATGCGCATCGGTTGGCATGTCGCTGGAAAGCCAGACCGCCAGATGCAAATCAAAGCCTTTGTTTTCGGGCAGAGCAGGCGAGGGGCGCATGCAAGTGGTGAGGATTTTGCTGGCCAGTGCAGTGAGCTGCTCTTGCGATACGGGCGCTTCCACCAAAAAGAGGAATTGATCGTCTCCAAAGCGCGCCACTGTGTCGATATCTCGCGCTAAGCGATTGAGCCGATTGCCCAAATGCGCGAAGATGCGGCCTCGTTCAATAATGCTCACATTCGCCATGAGCGGCTCAGCGCCCACCCAGCGCACGAGAATAGCGCCGCAAGCATGGCCTGCGCGCTTGCTGCGCAAAATGATTTGCGGCAGGCGAGCGCGGGCAATGCGCTCATTGAACAAGCCGGTGGCTGCATCCGTGGTCTCTAGTGCATCTTCATTGTGTGTGAGGGCAGCGCGCTGGCGCTGATGGCCGATTAAGGTGGCATAAATCCCAATCAAGCCTAAGCCAGCCGTCACGACGCCTGCCAGCAAAGCGATTTCCATGTGGGCAACCCAACCTTTGTTGTACGCCAGCCGTGCCAA
Source organism: Variovorax sp. (assembly GCA_043755865.1). GTDB lineage: Bacteria > Pseudomonadota > Gammaproteobacteria > Burkholderiales > Burkholderiaceae_C > JANMDU01. The sequence goes on from JAYUSD010000212.1 coordinate 12,788, forward strand.
CACGGACAAGATCACCGGCAACAGGCTGGCAACGATTGACCAAAGCCAGCGCTGCGAACGCCAAGCAATCCACGCGAGCGAGCCCAGCACAATCAGCACGCCGATGGCATAAGCGGCATTGAGTGGCTCGCGCGGGAAATCCGCAGGCATAGCCAAGATGCCTAAGCTGGCCATGCCGCAAAGCGCAATCAGGCTCCACAGCACATAAAAGATGGGCTTAGACAAATCGCGCGCATAGCTGACGGACAATGCAAATCTCGTCAGTGCCGCCAAAGAAAGCAGCGGCATCACCCAGCCAGCTGTTTTGGCCAAATACACCGAGCTTGGCCAAACACGCACCAACATATAGCCCGAGACGGTGAGTTGCGTGAGCAATACGGAAAAACTAACCAACGCCAACCAGCCGAAATGGCTGTTGCTGTTGATGCGCCAACTGATCAGGCAGATCAAGGTGAGCATCGTGAAGACGCCGATGATCAAGCCATTGAGCGTGCCGGCGAAGTTGGCACCGTTGCCAAAATCGGCGCTGTGGATGAGCTGAATGTTTTCCGTGATGGGTTTTGCATTTTGCAGGCGGATGAAAAACACCTGAGTTTGATCGCTGCGGGTGGAGATTTCAAAGATCGGATCGCGAGCGCGCACCGGCCAGCTGCTGTTGGGCACGTCTGTGCCGGCAGACTGCTGCTGCCACTCTGCTGGATTGCCCGGCGTGCCTTGAAACAAAGTGGCTTTTTCCAGATTCAACCGAGGAATGCGCAGCATCCAGCTTTGCGGCCGGCTTTGCACGGGCAATTGCAAACGCAGCCAGATGTCTTGCAGCGCCGAAGTGGGCAGCACCATGCCTGGATGCCAAGCAGTAAATTGTGCAGCCAGTGGGCTTTGCAGCAGCTGCTGGGGCAGCGTCGCGTCGCGTCTGGGCAGCGTTAACACACCCATCGGCGCATCTAAGCTCAGCCGCTGACTGGCCTCAAACAAGCTTGGCAAACTCAATTGACCGGGAGGGGTTGCTGCAGGTGCAGGTGCAGGTGCAGGTGCAGGTGCAGGTGCAATGGCTGGCGCAGCAGCTGGTGCAGCGGATGAGGCGATATGGGCTGATTCAGTCGCGCTGGCTGTTTGAGTCAACGTGGCTTGTGCTGTGGCAAATGCAGGCCAGACAAGGCAGCAGAGCGCAGCGAGCTGCAAAGCACGTGTTTTGAGTGAAAAATGCAGTTTGAATAAACCGGCGAGGCGATGCATGTTTGTTATATTTGTGGCGGCAGCAAAGTGCTGCTTTTACCTCTAGGCGGAGCATAGCTCAGAACATATTGACAATCTAGCGCGCTGACGAAAATCGCTGCTCTCTGCGTGGGTAAATCAGGCAGTTATGCCGTTTTCGTTGCGCAGGTGCACCAAGAAAGCGCGCTACATCCAACCGCTATTTTGGCCATGCCCACTGGCCAAAACCATTCGCGAAAATCACTCTCCCAGATAGGCCGCACGCACCCTCGGATCACTCAGCATTTGCTTGGCATCGCCGCTGATGGTGATCAAGCCCGATTCCATGACGTAACCACGGTCTGCAGCTTGCAAAGCCAGCTTGGCGTTTTGCTCGACCAGCAATACTGTCACGCCTTGGCTGGAGACTTCTTTGACCACTTCAAAAATTTTGGCCACCATGATGGGCGACAGACCCATCGATGGCTCATCAAGCAAGAGCAATTTGGGCTGGCTCATCAGCGCGCGCGCCATTGCCAGCATTTGCTGCTCGCCGCCGCTCATCGTGCCGGCCAACTGATCTTTGCGCTCTTTGAGGCGCGGGAAGGTGGCAAAAGCGCGCTCAATGCCAGCGGCAATCTCGGCTTTGTCTGTGCGCGTGTAGGCACCCATTTGCAGATTCTCAGTGATCGTCATGCGCGCGAATACGCCTCGGCCTTCGGGCACCATGGCAAGCCCTGTTTTCACAAGATCCCACGCGCCGACGCCAGCAATGCTTTTGCCCATGTATTCCACGGTGCCTGCATTGGGCTTTAAGCCGCCGGTAATGGCTTTCATCGTGGTGGTTTTGCCAGCGCCATTGGAGCCGATGAGAGTTACGAGCTCGCCTTGGCGTACTTCTAAATCAACACCTTTGACGGCTTGAATGCCGCCGTAGGCGACTTTCAGGCCAGAGATTTTGAGCAGGATGGGGTTGTTGGTCGTCATGTAAATTTCTCCCGCTCAGTGAGCCGCACCGGTTGCAACTGCCACTGCCACTGCGGCGACCGGCTCGGCGGCATCGTTGCCGAGGTAGGCCTCAATCACTTTTTGGTTTTTCTGCACATCAGCGGGCACGCCTTCAGCGATTTGTTTGCCGTAATCGAGCACCGTGACGCGGTCACACAAGCCCATCACGAGCTTGACATCATGCTCGATCAGCAAAATGGTGCGATTGTCTTTGCGGATTTTGTCGATCAGCTCGCGCAGCGTGATTTTCTCAGTGGCATTCATGCCGGCGGCGGGCTCATCTAGCGCAATCAATTGTGGATCGGTAGCCAAAGCACGCGCAATCTCTAAGCGGCGCTGATCGCCGTACGATAGCGTGCGGGATTTGTAATC
>JAYUSD010000213.1:0-2634 GCA_043755865.1 Variovorax sp.
TGGGCGGCAAATTCATTGAGCTGCTTCCCGGCGACCGCGCGGGCAAGCGATTGGCCGCTGATGCCATGCTGCCGATGGATGTGGGCAATGAGCTCGAAGACGTGATGGGCACAGTAAAAGTGGCCGTAGAAAAGCTGGCGGTAGCCATCGGCAAAATGGAGCCGATTTTGGACGACACGAAAAAGCTCACCGGCGAGGCCGCCGAGATGCGCAAAGACATTCGCGGCTCAGTGACCACCGTATTGGCCAACATGGAAGCCATGAGTGGCCAGCTCAAAAGCATGGGTAACTCCGCTGGCAACGTAGCGCAGCGCTTGGATAAAGACAGCGCTAAGCTGATGCAAGACGTTGGCAGAATCACCGGCCAAGCAGAAGCTGCGGCCACGGCGGCGCGCAACAGTTTGGCCGCACTTGAAAAGGAAATGCCGCCGACGCTCGCACAAGTAAAAGAAGCGCTTACCAGTGTGCAAAGCTCGGCTGAAAACATCAAGGTCATCACTCAAGATGTGAAGCAAATGGTCGGCGAGATCAAGGGCGAGGTGCCGCCGGCGGTGCGCGCTGGCCGCGCAGCTGCGCAAGACGCTGCGCTGATCACCGATGGCGCAAAGAAGACATGGCCGATATCCAGCTTTATAAAAAACGCCGATCCCGCAAAGAGCATCGGGCCAACAACGGCCACGGCACCCGCTGTCGCGCCCAACAACCCAACCAACAACCCAACTAACAACTTTAACCAATGAATCCCGCCGCGCGCAAGCCCATGAAGATCAGCGTCAATGCGCTGCTTTTCTCGCCGCTGCGCGTGCGCTGGAATGCAGCTTGCGGCCTGTGGCGCTATCACGGCTGCTGGCGGCTGCCCGTGATTCGCCAGCGCATCCAGCAAGAGCTGCACCGCGAGCTCTCTGAGACGATGCCGATTGTGTTGATCGTCTCGCTGATCGCTGCAATTTTGATTTTCATCGTATTGCCCGCTGCGCTGCGCGAGCAAGCCGAGACGATCCTTGCCAATCTGTGGCCGATTTGGGTGGTACAAGCCGCGCCGATGGTGATTGCCCAAGTGCTGGCGATGCTGAATGCGCCGGCCATGGCGCTGCGCTACGTCGAGCTTGAAGGCATCCATGCTTTTTCCGATGAGCCAGCGGCGCGAGATCGGCATGTGGCGGCGCTGGCATTGCCGCAAATTTTGTCGCACGGCTTTCTTTGCGCGGCCTGCGCTACGCTCCTTGTGATGTTTAGCTTGATCTTCGGCATATTGGCCGAGCTGGTGTTGGCTGTGGGCGATGTGCGCAATGTGCTCACCACGATTTTGGCGAGCACATCTCCGCTGGCTTGGCTGCGCTCCGTTGGCCAAGCTTTCGTGCTCGGCGCAGTGTGCGCATTGGCCGCGGTGCTGTTTGCGTGGCCTGGAAGCCAGACCTCAGCCAACGCAAAAGACACACACCGCATCGGCGTATTCGCGATGATTGCCGCATCGTTGGCCTGCGCATTGGCAGGGCTGGCCATGAATTGGTTGGCAGGATTACTGGGCTGGACTCCAACGGCGATTTAAGCCTGCTCCTCGCTGTTTTTTAAGCAAAAACGACAGCTAGCCGGCGTATTTATTGCGCGCAGTGCTATTAAATTAATAGTGCTTCAGCTTCGCGTACCCAACACTGCCGCCCCCACAATCAGCGCTACAGCCAAGCCAATGCTCCAGCTTAGAGATTGGCCTGTGGCCATCAGCAGCAACGCAGTCGAAGCCAGCGGCGTGATGTAGCTCAGGATGCCAATGTGCCGCGCATCACCGCGCTTGAGCGCTGCATCCCAAAGATAAAAAGCAGCACCGAGCGGCCCCAAGCCCATGATGACCAGCAGCATCACATCTTGGCCACTCAGACTCACGCGCGGCTCTAGAAATGCATGACATGCCAGCGAGAGCAATCCACTGACGAGGCCAAACAGGCCAATCGCGGCTGTGGCAAAACTTTTTCCTTGCAAAGCCAGCCGCTTGCAAAGCAGCGAATAGCTTGCCCAAATAAAGGCTGAGCCTGCAGCGGGAATGTAGCCCCACGCGAAGCCCGAGGCGGCAGACTCCGCGCCGCGACTACCGAGGATTGCAATGCATGCACCCGCAAAGCCAATGATGGCTGCCACCAAATGCATGGCCGTGAGTTTGGTGCCCGGTAAAAACAGAGGTGCCAACACCACCATGCCCAGTGGCCACAAATAATTGACCAAATTCGCTTGCACTGGCGGCGCGTGGCGCAGGGCGATGAACAGCAAAAAATGAAAACCAAACAGACCATATACGCCGAGCAGCAGGTGTTGCCATGGCATCTTCCAGCTCGCTAAATCCAGCTTGCCATTTTTATAAGACAAAGGCAGCGCAATCAAACTGCCCACCAGCAGCCCCACACCCGTCAGTAAAAACGGCGGTACATGCGCGAGCGAGATCCCAAGCCAAGCCAGCAGCGCCCAAAGCGCGATCGCTGCGAGGGCGAAGACGTTGGCGGTAGCTTGTGGTGTGAGGGGCTTCATTTTTGAGATTTATGATATCAAATGATCTGATCGCCGGCATATTTATTGCGCAGAGTGCTATTGAATTTATAGTGCCTAATGTGCTTCGTTTTAGATGGCCGGCTCTTCGCGCGCCAG
>JAYUSD010000214.1:0-15266 GCA_043755865.1 Variovorax sp.
CGCGCTTTTGCGGCGCTCGCAGGCAGCTACATCGAGTTCCATCAGCTTCGGCCCGATTACGCTTGATAACGCGATGCGCCAAGCGCATGCGCAGACCGATCAAGGCCAAGGTTCACAAACCGTGCCCATTGAGCTGGGCCCGCGTGAATGGACCGTGCTGGAATATTTGATGCTTCAATCGCCTAAGCCTGCTGCGAAAGAAAAGATCTTGGCCGCACTGACTGGTTGGGACAAAGAGATCACAGCCAATGCGGTGGAGGTATATATCTCGCGGCTGCGCGGCAAGCTTGATGCGCATGGCGTAGCGCTGCGCTCAATTCGCGGCTTCGGGTATCGGCTGGAGCTGATCAGCGACAGTGCAGCCACTGCTTCGCCCTCCGCGTAGATTGCCCGCCGCCATGCGCCTGCGCGCTTTGATTGATCAGCTCATCTCGCCAGCGTTAGAAGGTGGCAGCATGATGACTGGTTTGCGCAATCGCTTGCTGGTGATGCTGCTCGTGCCGCTGGTGATTTTGCTGTGCATCAGTGCGGCAATGGATTACCGCGCCGCAGGCAGCGCCGCAATTTTGCAAGATTTGAATATGCAGCGCCTCTCGCCGCTTTTAGCCGGCTCCATTGTGGCCGAGGGTAGCCAGCCTGATGATCCGCCGGTGGTGTTGCTTACGCCAGCGATAGAGGATTTCATCAAAGAACGCGCTGGCTTGGCTCAATGGGGCGTGGCTACTTTAGATGGTCGCGTGATCATTGGCCCCTCGTGGCTTTCTACGCCAACACCAGTTACCAGCGAGCCAGAATTTCACAGCGAAGAAGCCGGCGGCACGGTCTATCGCATCATGGCGCTACGCGCTGAGACCGCTGCTGGTGAATATGTGTTGCTTCTGGCCGATGGCTCAGACGCGCGGCAAAGCTGGCTGCGCTCTTTGCTGATCAAGGTGCTGCTGCCCAATGCGCTGCTGATTGCTGCTGTGATTTTTGCCGTGAGCTGGGCCGTGGCGCGCGCGCTCAAGCCGCTGACTGATATCACCCGCGCGGTGGAGCAGCGCTCGCCAAGCGATTTGAGCGAGCTTGATAGCGCGCAATCACCGCCCGAGGTGCGGCCGCTGGTGGAATCGCTGAACAGGCTTTTCGTATTGGTCAACGCGCAAAGCGAATCGCAGCGCCGCTTTATTGCTGATGCTGCGCATCAGCTGCGCACGCCATTGGCCGGCTTGCAAGCGCAGGTGGAAGCATGGGTGCAATCTGCGCAGGCATCACAGGTTGATATTTATGATGAAAAAAGCAGGATAGCCGGCAAGAAATCTACCAAGAGTGCTATCACTTTAAGAGCAGGCGAGCTGATTCGATTGCGCGATGCCACACGCCGCACATCACAATTGGCTACCCAATTACTGGCTCTATCGCGCGCCGATTCACACACCCTTGGTAGCCAAGATATGCAAAGTGTGGATCTTGCGCAGTTGTGTGCCGATGTGCTGGAGCAGCAGCTAGACCATGCCACCGAGCGCGGCATTGATCTTGGCTTAGAGGTAGATCGCAGCGCGCCGATGGTGATTCGAGGCCATGAGTGGCTGCTGCGCGAGCTGCTCTCCAACTTAACAGACAACGCGATTCGCTACACCTGCGCCTCACATGAGCCTGCTTTGATCTCACCACAGCGTAGCGTCGCAGCAGAATCTGTTGTGGAATCGGCAGTGAAACCAGGGCAAGGATCAGGCGGCCAGGTCACCCTCGTTGCCAAGCATGGCTCGGGCGGCTTTTTGCTGCAAGTGCGCGACAACGGCGCAGGCATTGCCGCGCAAGAGCGTGCGCATGTGCTGGAGCGGTTTTATCGCGTGAAGGGCACGGGTGGCGAGGGCAATGGCTTAGGCCTGGCCATCGCACAAGAAATTGCCAAGCTGCATAACAGCACGCTAGAGCTATCAGATGCAGAGCCCGCTGCGTTCGATGGAAAAAAAGGTTTGCAGGTGAGTGTTTACCTGCATGCTGCGCTGCCAAGCGATTGATGTTTCTGCCTTGAAGCTGTGCGAGAATGTTTTTTATGCAAGCTACCGCAACCCCTGAAAACAAAGCCGCCACTGAGAGCGAGATCACAGCCACACGCAAGCGCCCCAAACCCGGTGAGCGGCGCGTGCAAATCCTGCAAACCTTGGCCAGCATGCTTGAGCGCCCCGGCGCAGAGCGCGTAACCACAGCCGCATTGGCGGCCAAACTTGACGTCTCAGAGGCCGCGCTCTATCGGCATTTCGCCAGCAAAGCGCAAATGTTTGAAGGCCTGATTGAATTCATCGAAAGCTCGGTGCTCGGCTTGGTCAATCAGATCACTGAGCGTGAGCAAAACGCAGCTGTTCGTTTGAGCAAAATGATCGCCATGCTGCTGCAATTCGGCGAAAAGAATCCCGGTATGTGCCGCGTGATGACGGGCGATGCGCTGGTGTTTGAAAACGAGCGCTTGCAAGAGCGCATGAATCAACTCTTTGACAAGTTAGAGAGCAGCTTCAAACAAAGCCTGCGTGATTTGGTGGCAGGCAGCGCAACGCCTACAGTAGAAGCCCAAGCGCAAGCCTCGGTGCTCACTGCCTTTTGCATGGGCCGCTTGCAGCGCTACGGCCGCTCGGGCTTCAAACGCATGCCGACTGAGCACTTAGAGATGAGCCTAACGCGGCTTTTGGGCTGATCGCTCAGCGCTATTTTATTTATAGCACTCTGCGCAATAGATATGCCGGCTAGTGGCACTTTTCATCTAAAAATCAGCATAAAAAATGAGCCGTTGCACTTGCTGCCTAGCGGTGCAATCTATTTGGCCGCGCATCAGGCGCTGCTGATTGCTGATGCGCATTTCGGTAAAGCCAGCAGCTTCCGCCAGCTTGGCGTGCCTGTGCCAAGCGGCACAACGCAAGAAACGTTGGATGACATCACGCGAGACCTTGCCGTAACAAAGGCCACGCAGCTGATCTTTCTCGGCGATTTTTTGCATTCCAAACACGCGCATGCAGCCGCCACGCAAGATGTGCTGAGTTCATGGCGCGCGCAACACAAAGATTTAAGGATGACGCTCGTACGCGGCAACCACGATGATCGCGCCGGTGACCCGCCGGCAAGCTTATCCATTGAGGTCGTTGATGAGCCGCTCATCCTCGGCGCTTTTGCGCTGTGCCACCATCCGCAAACCATTGACGCGCGCTATGTGCTGGCTGGCCATTGGCATCCTTGCATCACACTGCAAGGCAAAGGCCGAGACCGCCTTCGCCTGCCGTGCTTTTGGCTGGGCAATGAATCAGCGCATCCCGTAGGCATCTTGCCAGCCTACGGCAGCTTCACCGGCATGCATCCGATTGAGCGGCGAGATTCAGATGCGATTTACGCGATTGCCGGCGATGTGGTGCGCTTGGTTTGATTTTCCTTAGAACAACCGCAGGGCAAAAGCGAAAAATCGCTTTATGACTCAGCGTTAAAGCCAATCAACTTGATCAGTCTTTTCCATTCTTCAGAATCAGCGCGCAGCAACGCCGTGACTTCATCTGTCGTTGAAGACTTTACATCCAGTGCGACAGCATCCATGCTGCTGACGAGATCTGGATTGGCCAAAGCCGTCTGCACATAAGCTGCAGTGCGCCTTTGGATACTGGCTGATGCTGCCGCTGGCAAAAACAAGCCATACCACTCTCGCATGGCAATGGGAATGCCTTGTGAACGGTAGGATGCAATATCAGGCGCAAAACGATTTTTCGTGGCGCTGGAGACGGCCAACACACGAAGCCTGCCCGATTTCACATGCGGCAAAAAGTCGCCAATAGAGGCAGACATGGCCGAGATCTGGCCACCCAGTAAATCTTGAATGCCGGGCGCTGCGCCGCGATACGGAACATGCGTCCAAGGCAAATTATTGAGCTTGGCAATGTAGGCCACAACCATGTGCGGCATCGATCCCGGCGCTGGCGAGCCATAGTTGCCTTTGGTCGGATTGGCTCTCGTCCAAGCCAAAAAATCTTTCATCGTCTTCACTGTTTCGGGCACAGCCGGGCCAACGCCAAAGCCATAGTCAAAAAAGCCAACCGTAGATATCGCAGCGAGATCGGAGACCTTGTAGGGCAGCTTGTTGGGATAGGTGAATGGATAAACCGACAAGCACGATGAGGGCGTCATCAAAATCGTGTTGCCATCAGGCGGGCTGTCTTTGACAAAAGAGATCGCAATTTGCCCACCCGCGCCGACTTTGTTTTCCACCACCACATTGGCTGCCAATTGCCCACGCAACCTGTCGGCCACACGGCGAGCAATCGCATCTGCCGTGCCGCCGGGTGCGAATCCGATCACTAGGCGCACGGTGTCAGCGCGGCTTTGCGCAAAGCTGCTTGGCAAGCCAAGCCCCAAAACGCCTGCAGCGGTTGCACTGCGAATCAGTTGTCTGCGAGTTGTCATAAACATGCCTTCAAAGAAAAAAGAAAGAGGTACTCATTCGCTGCCCTGCTCACCCGTGGTGGCAATCACATCAATCTCCAAAGCAGATCCCAATGCCAGCGCGCTCACACCGAATGCGCTGCGAGCCGGAAATGGTGCTTTGAAAAACTCGCGGTACACCGTATTGAAAGCGGCCCAATCGTCCATGTTGGCCAGCATCACCGTGCACTTAACCACATGCGCCAAGCTGTAGCCCTGTGATTTGAGGGCCTGCTCAATGTTGTGCAGCGCCTGCCGAGCCTGGGGCACGAGGCCGCCTTCGATCAAAGTGGTCGTGCCAACCAAAGTGCCCATTTGTCCAGACAGGTAGAGCATTGCGCCGACGCGAACGATCTCAGAAAACGGCAAACCAGTTCGCGCAAACTCAGCTGAGTTGAGATGCTCAATAGCGGGTGGCGCAGCGATAGTGGGTTGAGTCATTTGCGCGATGTGGATGAAGTTAGCCCAATGTAGCCAATGCGCGCCATTTAATCCAATACCATTTAAAAGGCAAAGTCATATAATATATTGATGACTTTTGACGGACGCCGCCTTCACTATTTTCTTACCGTTTCCGACCAAGGCAGCTTGGGCCGGGCAGCAGAGTGTTTGCACATTGCCCAGCCCGCTTTATCGCGCCAGATACGTTTACTTGAAGATGATGTTGGCACACCACTGATGACGCGCACCAGCAGCGGCATGGTGCTCACCGCCGCAGGCAAGGCTTACTACGATAGCGCACGCCGATTATTGGACGACGCAGCCGCCGCAAAAAAACAAGCCATCCACGCTGCACAAGGCAACAAGGGGCATTTGCGCATCGGTTTTTCTGAAATCTATGCATGGCATCCTAGTGTGCTACAGGCCATGCACACTTACCGCAAAGAAAGCCCCGATGTGACTTTCACCATGGAAGCTAGGCTCTCAGGCGTGGTAACGCAACGCGTGCTGGAAGGCCAACTCGATCTGGCGCTTGCCTATATCGGCGAGCTTGCAAACGACAGCCCCTTGGCATCTAAACTGTGGATGACAGACACGTATTTGCTCGCAGTCCATGAGTCATCGCCGATGGCAAAAAAACCACCTAAAAAGCTTGCTGATCTGGCCGACACAGATTTTATTTTCTTCCGGCGCGATCAGTCTCCCTTGCTGCATGACCTGATGATTCACCACTTTCGTGAGCGCAATTTCTCTCCGCGCATCACACAGGAAGCCACCAGCCACAACACAGCGCTTGGCTTGGCCGCCGCCGGACTGGGTTGCACCGTGATTCCCCGCAGCGTTGCCGAGCAGCGCTTGCCACAGGGCGTGTGCTTGGTTGCTGTGCCAGATTTAAATGTGCAAATGCCGGTGCACTTGATTTGGCGCCGCGATCACCACACGCCTGTTATTCAACGTTTCGCAGATTTGCTGTGCGCTTCTCGCAAAGTAAGTAGCCGTAGAAAAGTGCTCATTAAGCGATGAGCAACAAAGCAATAACGATTGGCGCAGCGGTGCGCGATCAGCGTGAAATAGAAGAGAAATTCAGGAGCGCGAAAGTTGCGCAAAAAGCGCGAAAGAAATGCCAGAATGAGGGTTTGAGTCGTCCGTAAATGCTGTCTGCAACGATTTTGAATTTTTATTTTTTGGCTTTGATATTTTTCGCGTCTTTCGCGTAACTTTTGCGTCTTTCGCGCAACGGAAATTTGTTTTTCCATAGCCAACCACTAAATCAACAATGGATCCACATCTACCGCGAAGCGAATCAGCCCCTTGCATTGCGGCAAAGAGCGAAGCCCACGCAACTGCGGTAGCCATTGCGATAAGAAATTTTGCAACGCTGCGCGCGATGTGCTCTCAAGCAGCATTTGCGCACGCTCTACATCGGCCACGCGCTGCATGCTCATGGGCACGGGTGGGAAAACGGTGATTTTCTCACCCGCAAAATCGCTCGCAGCAACGTGTGCAGCTTGCAAGAAAGCCTGCGCCGCAGCTTGCGTGCGTGCCTCGGCTCGCAGCAGGGCTTGAAACGAAAATGGCGGCAATTGCGCCTGAGCTCGTTCTTTGAGTTGCTGCGCGGCAAAGCCAGCAACATCGTGCCTAGCCAGCGATGCAAACAGCGGATGATCGGGATGGCGCGTTTGCACCCACATCTGCGCCGACAACGACGAGGCGGCAGAATCTGCATCGCGCCCTGCCCTGCCGGCTGCTTGCATCAAGAGCGCAAACAAGCGCTCGGGCGCACGAAAATCGCTGGAGAACAGCGCGGCATCTGCATCGATGGCTGCCACCAAAGTGATGCGGCGAAAATCATGGCCTTTGGTGATCATCTGCGTGCCCACCAACACATCCACATCGCCGGAGTGCACAAGTGCTAGCTGCGCCTCTAACTCGCCTTTGTGCTTGGTGGTATCTGCATCAATGCGACGGATGACGATGGCTTTGCCATCAGGCCGCTTGGCTTGTCCACCAACATCCGCACCCAGCGCAATGGCAAGTTGCTCTTCAATTTTTTGCGTGCCGCGCCCCACGGGCTGAATATCCATATTCCCGCATTCAGGGCAGGCGCGCGGCACACGCTCGGTGTGGCCGCAGTGATGGCAGCGCAGCGTGCCATCTGATTTATGAAACACGCGATAAGCGCTGCAATGCGGACATTCGCATTTCCAGCCGCACGCATCGCACGCGAGCACGGGCGCATAGCCGCGCCGATTAAGAAACACCAGCGATTGCTCGCCGCGTGCGATGCGCTCTTGCAGCGCGGCAATCAGCTGCGGGGCAAATAATGTTCCCTTTGCAGGAAGGCGCATATCGGCCAGTTTGAGTTTGGGCAAAAGCGCATTGCCAATGCGAGACGGCATCTGAAGGCGCTGGTAGCGTCCCAACTCGCAGGCTTGCCAGCTCTCCAGCGAGGGCGTGGCTGAGCCAAGCATCACGCGGCAACCCGCTTGTCCTGGTTTGCCGTTGTGCTCCGTCTCGAGCTTGCCACGCATCACCGCTAAATCACGCGCCGAATGCCGCGCGCCATCTTGCGCTTTGTAGCTTGCATCGTGCTCTTCATCGACCACAATCAACCGCAGATGCGGCATGCTGGCGAAGATGCTCATGCGCGTGCCCAAGATGATGCGCGCTTGCCCGCAGTGCGCGAGCAGCCAAGCTTTGAGGCGCTGGGCAGGTGTCATGCCACTGTGGAGCGTGGCGATTTGCTCCTTGGTAAATCGCTCAGAAAAACGCGCCAGAAGCTGCGGCGTGAGGTTGATCTCAGGCACCATGACGAGCACTTGCGCTGTGTCGTCTTCCTGCAAGACGCGTGCGACGCTGCGCAAATACACCTCGGTTTTGCCGCTTCCGGTGCTGCCGAAGAGCAGCGCGGGCTGAGGAGCTGCTTTATTTGCGGTATCTGGTGCGGTTTGCTCAAGGGCGGCTTGCGGCGAAAATGCTCCTGAGAAAAATTGCTCGATGGCAGCGGCCTGCTCGGCGCTCAGTGGTGTCAATGTCGTGGCCTCTTGCGCAGGCCCATTTACAGTGGCTGCAGCTGTTTCGCTCGCGCTGGCGATCAAGCTGGCACTGGCAGATTTGGCGTTAGCGTTAGCGTTGGCTTTCGCCCTGGCCTTGGTCTTGATTGGCGTCTTTGCGCTCAATCGCTTGGCCATTTGCTGTGCATCGAGCTCGCGCAATTGCGGCGGCAGTGTGGCCAGCGCCACCTCACCCAGAGAGCGTTGGTAGTAGCGCGCGGTAAAGGCAATCAAGGCGCGCCAAGCGGCATTGAGCGGTGCAATATCTCCCAGCGCGCCTTCAACAGGTTTGAGCTTGAACTCTTGCGCGGTGGCCGGCTGGGCATCGCTCCACACGATGCCCAGCACCTCGCGTGAGCCGAGTGGCACGCGCACCAAGCTGCCGGCTGTGAGCTGTAGCTCACTTGTGTAGCTCAGCGTCGGCGGCAGATCGCTGTGCGCCGGAGCGGCGACAGCCACTTGCACGATCCATGCGGCTTCGGTGTCGGTTTTAGAGGGCATTGCTCAAGATTTCATGCGAAAGGCGGGCTAAGTGCTTGATCTGTCATGCTTTTGTCATGTGTCCATTGCTTCTGTGGATAACTTTGTTGATATCTCTGTTTGGCAGGGCGCAAACCCGCATCAAATAAGGCTTTGCTTACTTTGCCTCAAAATCAAGCAACAATCGAAAACCTTTATAAATCAAACACTTAGCTGCGCTACAGTTTGAGTAGCGCGGGGCAAAAGGTGACCACCATTTTTTTACATCGCAGCATGGTTTTTGTGCATAAGTGAAATGTACTCATCACAAAGCGACGCTCTTTTGTGCTAGCAAAGTTCACTCTGGGGCAGAAAAATGAATAAGTTAGCGAGCGCCTGCCGCCTAGCCGAGCCGCATCGCGCGAGATTGCGTTTTTACGGCTTCCACCAATGCGCTGACATGCTCGGGCGGCGTGAATTGGCTGATGCCATGGCCCAAGTTGAAGATGTGCGTGGAGCCCACGCCTGCGCCAGTGTGAGGTTTGCCAAAATCCGCCAGCACCTTGCCTACTTCACGGCTTATTGCCTCGGGCGGCGCAAACAAAACATTCGGATCAATATTGCCTTGTAGCGCCTTGCCTGAGCCCTCCAAGATGCGCCGCGCTGCGTCTAGGCTACACGTCCAATCCAGCCCGAGTACTTCGCAGGGCAAAGCGCGCATTCGATCAAGCCACAGGCCGCCGCCTTTGGTAAACACGATACGCGGCACGATGTTGCCCGCCGCATCAGTGCGCTTGAGTTGGCTGAGCACACGCTGCGTGTAGGCCAAGCTGAACTCAGTAAACGCTGCGTGAGAAAGCGCTCCGCCCCAGCTGTCAAAAACCATCACGGCTTGTGCGCCTGCATCAATCTGCGCATTCAGATAGGCGGCCACGGCATCGGCATTCACGCTCAAAATGCGGTGCATCAAATCCGGCCGCGCATACATCATGCTTTTGACCAACCGGAAATCATCACTCCCCCCGCCCTCGACCATGTAGCAAGCCAGCGTCCACGGGCTGCCCGAAAAACCGATCAAAGGCACGCGCTGTTTGCCGTTCTGAATTAACGCTTTACGAATCGAGGCCACCGCATCAAACACATATTGCAACTTGGCCATATCAGGCACTTCAAGCTTCGCCACGCCTGCCTCATCGCGCACAGGCTTGGCGAATTTTGGGCCCTCGCCGGTTTCAAACGACAGCTCCAAGCCCATCGCATCAGGCACGGTGAGAATGTCAGAAAACAAGATCGCTGCATCCAAATCGTAGCGAGCCAGTGGCTGCAAAGTGACCTCGGTGGCGTAATCACGATTCGTGGCCAGAGCCATAAAGCTCCCCGCTTTGGCGCGCGTGGCCTTGTATTCCGGCAAATACCGCCCCGCTTGGCGCATCAGCCACATGGGGGTTTCAGGCGTAGCAAGGCCCATGCAGGCTTGAAGGAAAGTGGGGTTGTGAAGCTGGGAGAAATCTAAAGTCATCCCCGGATTATCCGTGCCCCCTGCGCTGGCTTGTCACCGCCGCAAAATTTATTGCAACACACCCCGCCTTTGCGTTACTACGTCGGAGCCGCTGACTGCGCCTGCTTGGTTGCCCCAACTGGTGCGGATGTAGGTGGCCACGGAGGCGATGTCGTCATCAGTGAGCACATGCACGAAGGGGGGCATGCCGTAGGGGCGGGGGTTGCCGGGTGTGGCGGGCGCGTAGCCGCCCGCAAGAATGATGCGCACGAGATTGGCGCTGCTAGATAGGCTGACGGCGCGGTTGCCGGCCAAGGCAGGAATCAACAACACTTGGGCCGTTAAGGCGTCAGCTTCTTTGATGCCTTGGCCGTCTGCGCCATGGCAGGTGGCGCAATGCTGGGCGTAGAGCAGGGCACCTTTTTGCAAAGATTGCGGGGCAATTTTTACCTCTGCTTTTTTTGGGGCGTTGTGAACAGGCAGGCTTTGCAGATAGGCCGCCGCTGCGTTCAGATCCTCGTCGCGCCAATACTGCGTGCTTTTGGCCACCACCTCGGCCATGGGGCCAAGCGCAGAAGCATTGTGCGTGGTGCCGTTTTTGAGGAAGGCGATCACTTGGCTGCGCGGCCAATGCTGCACGCCAGCTTCCTCTGGCGCATGCAATGAAGGCGCATACCAGTCTTGCATCGGCATCAGTGCGCCCGAGAGCAGACCATCGCTGCTGGCTGCGCCCAGCGCATTGCGCTGCGCATGGCAGGCGCTGCAATGGCCTAAGCCATTGACCAAGTATCGCCCACGCTCTATTTCTGCTCGGCTGGCCTCGTTTTTTATGCCTTTTAAGGGGTTAGCCGGCATAGAATCTGCGTGGAGTGCTATTGAAATAATAGTATCATTCGCATCAACCGGCGTGAAGAACAACACACGCCACACGGCCAAAGCGAGCTGCGTGTTAAACGGAAAACCCAGCTCGTGCGCCTTACTGGGCTGCGATATGGGTTTGACGCCAGCCAAGAAATAAGCGTGAAGCGCATCACTGTCGGCGCGGCTGATGTGGGTGTAGTTGGTGTAGGGAAACGCAGGTGTGAGCAGGCGGCCTTTGGCATTCACGCCTTGCCGCATGGCGCGAAAAAACGCCTCTTGGTTCCACGCGCCAATGCCGTATTCTGGATCGGGTGTGATGTTGCTGGCAAACACCGCACCAAAGGGCGTGTGAATCGCTTTGCCGCCTGCAAAAGGCGCCTCCCCGCGCGCGCTATGGCACGCAGCGCAGTTGCCTAGCTTTGCCAAATATTCGCCGTGCAGCACCTGCTGATCTTGCTGGCTCTGTGCCTGATTTTTTTTGTCATTTTTGAGCTCTTTTAGAGAGGTAGCCGGCGTATTGATTGCGCGGTACGCTATTAATTCAATAGCAACTAGCGTTGCAAAATAAGCAAGCAGCAGCGCCACCACTGCGCCCGCAATCAACAGACAGCGCTTGACCGCTGAAGCTTGCTGCCAAGTTTGCAGCCTCATGGCGCACCGCCGCAAGGCATCGGTAGAGCGATCAGCAAAGCTTTGCCTTTTTGCGAAGGCATTGCAGCCGGCACAACAGTGACCGGCTGCGCGGCGAGCCACGTCGCTACGGCACTCACATCCTCAGCCCTGAGCTTGCGTGCCGTATGCGCCATGCAGTCAGGCGCCTCAGCTTTGCGCATACCGGTTTGCCAAGCACCGATCTGGCCGGCCACGTAGTCGCGCGGCAGCCCAAGCAAACCGGGAATGAAGGGATGCGATGCGCCTTGCAAAGCCGCGCCGTGGCAAAGAGCACAGGCGGCGATGCCCAGCGCCTGATCACCACGCAAAGCCAATTGCCTGCCGCGCTGCATCGCGGCGACTGTTGTGCCCGGCGGTGGCGCTTGTGGCTCAGCGTAGGGCAATTGCAATTGCGAAAAATACTGCGCCATCTCCATCAAAGCTCCATCGCTTTGATGCTCTACCAAGCCCACCATCAGGCCATAGTGGCGGCGGCCATCGCGGAAATTTGTGAGCTGGTTATAAAGATAGGCCGCCGGCTTTCCTGCAATGCGCGGAAAATAAACTTCGTTAGCTGTGCGCCCTACGGTGGCCGTGCTGCCTGCGCCGTGGCAGGTGGTGCAAGCCTGCATGCGTTTGGAGGTGGTTTGCGCATACACGATGTTGACTGCAGAAACTGCAACAACAAGCAACGACAGGAGAAAAGTTTTCACAAGCGTGATGCTACCGCCGCTGGAAAAACAAAGCTTGGAAAAGGCCAAATGTGACTAATAAGTTCGCCCCGCTTTGAAGGCGGCGCTGCTGCGCGGGGCTAATGAAGTCGCCGCTGCCAAGCGGGCCCTGACCTGCCCCACATGCGCATGCGTGATCGCCAAGCCCAGCGCATCAGCGGCATCTTTACCGGGCAAGCCAGGCAGCCTAAGCAGCCGCATCACCATTTCCTGCACCTGCGCTTTGGCAGCTTTGCCATGCCCCGCCACTGCTTGCTTCATTTGCAGCGCGGTGTATTCCGCCACCGGCCTATCCAGCGATACGAGCGCCGTCACGCATGCGCCTCGGGCTTGACCCAAGAGCAGCGTCGCTTGCGGATTCACGTTCACGAAAACAATCTCCACTGCGGTCTGCTCAGGTTGATACGTCGCCACCACCTCTCGCACACCGTCGTACAAGACTTTAAGCCGCGCTGGCAGGTTGCCACGATCAAGATGCGTCGTGGTGATCGTGCCGCTTGCGATGTAATGCAAAGCGCCACCGGCGTATTCCAACACGCCAAAACCGGTGGTTTGCAAGCCGGGATCAATGCCCAAAATACGCATATCAGTACAATCTAGACGCTATGCTAAAGATAGCAAACTATGCAGCACTGTTGCCGGCAATAGGCTCAAAACAGTCAATAAACTGCTCATAAACCGAAATACCAGCGCACCGAATGAAAAAACACTGGCGCTGCGAAGCACAATGCGTCCACGCGATCTAGCAGCCCCGTCGCGCCCGTCACCGATGGCGCGCCGCTCCAATTCGTCACGCCGCGATCACGCTTTAAAGCCTTCATCACCAAATGCCCAAGACTTCCCGCCGTGCAAGCAATCAACGCCATGCCTAGAGCTTGGCCGGGCTTAAATGGCGTGATGCCCGCAAGCAAGCCGCCGACCAAGCCGCCCGCAGCCACGCCGATCAAAAAAGAAGTCCAGGTAAAACTCATGCTGATCAGCGGCGCACGCGGTTTTTTCTTCAGCCAGCGCTGCACCACATGCTGCACCACCATGCAAATTTGCACTGTGAACACCAAGAAAAATACGAGGAAGGCATTTTTGGCCTCATTCCAGCGCGGAAAATCAAGCAGCAGCAGCGCCGGCACGTGGCTCATGCCATACACACACACCATGATGCCCCATTGCAGCTTGGCATTGCGCTCCAAAAAGCGCTCAGGATCATTGGCTAAAGCGCTCACCACGGGAATCGCTAAAAACACATACACGGGAATAAACACGGTAAACAATTCAAAATGCTCCGTGATCACCAGCCAAAACTGAATCGGCAGCACCACAAAGAAAGCCAGAATTAAGCTGCGATGATCGCCGCGCCGCGTAGGCGAAAGCGTAATGAATTCGCGCAGCGCAAAGAAAGCCACAATCGCAAAAAGCCAAGTGGCCACCGTCTCGCCCAATACCCAACCGATCCAAAACACCAAAGCCACCAGCCAAGAGGTTTGCAGCAAGCCAGACAGTAGCTTAATTTCTTGAGCCCATGCTTTGCCGCGCTCTGTCTCACGCTCGCGAAATGCCAAAGCAAACAACACCACCGAGCCCACAAGCAGCATGCCAAACAAAATCACAAACAGCAATCCCACTTGCTGGGATGCGGTTAAAGCGCGTAAATATTGGGTCATGGCTTCATACCTCTTTTCATACGTCGCCTCATACGTCTCGTAACGCAATCACGGCATTGCGCGCTCGCTCAGCAAACGCCGCGTGATCTTCAATCCAAGCATCCGCGCCTTGACCGCTGCGCTCAATCTGCATGGGCGCACCAAACGTCACGCTGCACAACACCGGCACCGGCACCACCTCGCCCTTGGGCAGCAAGCGCTGAATATTGTTAATCCACGCAGGTACCAGCACCACATGAGGAAACTTAAGCGCCAAGTTATACAGGCCGCTTTTAAAACGCTGCGGCAGCTCTTCAAAGCCGCGAGTGCCCTCAGGAAACAAAATGATCGAATCACCGTTTTGCAGAGCCGCGATCAACGGCGCAAGCGGATCGACGAGCACGCCGCTCTCGTCCGCTTTGCGCTCACGCTCCACATACACCGCATGAAACACCTCGCGCGTGAGCCAATGCTTGAAAGGCGTTTTCGTCCAATAGTCTTTGGCAGCAATCGGACGTGTGATAGAGCGCAGCTCAGCGGGCAGCGCCGCCCAAATCATCACCAAATCCGCATGGCTTTGGTGATTGGCAAAATAAATGCGCTGCTCAGCCATAGGCGGGCAGCCATGCCAGCGCGCCTGCGCCCCCGTGAGCGCGCGCACAAGGCCCAGCAAAAACAAACTCATCAACTTAGCAAGCATGCTGCAATATTAACCGCGCTGGCGTTGTTAGCGAGCCAAGATGTGCCCGTAAAATCCCTTGATGAAAAAAATGATTGAGTGCACTCGATATCCCACTTCACGTCAATACCCGCGTCATTTGCTCAGATGCAAGGTGCAGCCATGAAGATCACAGCCACGCGCTTACCTGAAGTGCTACTGATCGAGTCAAAAGTGTTTGGAGATGAGCGCGGCTTCTTCTTTGAGAGCTTCAGCCAGCGCATCTTTGAAGAAGCCGTTGGCCGCACCGTCACGTTTGTGCAAGACAACCACAGCCAATCACAGCGCGGCGTATTGCGCGGCTTGCATTACCAAGCGCCCCCGCATGCCCAAGGCAAGATGGTGCGCGTCGTTGAAGGCGAGGTATTTGATGTTGCCGTAGACATCCGCCGCAGCTCACCGCGCTTTGGCCAATGGGTCGGCGTGCATCTGAGTGCCGAGAATAAAAAGCAGCTCTGGATTCCAGAAGGCTTCGCGCATGGTTTCCTTACGCTTAGTCAGACAGCGCAATTGCTCTACAAGACGACAGACTATTACGCACCGACGTCTGAGCGGTGTATTGCTTGGAATGATGCTGCGATACATATCAAATGGCCCAGCAACGACGTTCCAACACTTTCTGCAAAAGACGCAGCCGGAAGTGCTTTGAACCAATTGGATCTTTTTAACTGATGCAAAATCACTCCGCCTCTCCCATAGAAATCTTTCGTAGTTTTAAAAGGAATCGCGAGCTGATTGCTGCGTCCGTCAAACGGGAAATATTGTCTCGCTATAAAGGTT
>JAYUSD010000215.1:0-6084 GCA_043755865.1 Variovorax sp.
GCGCGGCGACCTGCACGCGAGGTGAATCAAAACCCAACAATACGCTGCTAGTCAGACCCAAGCCCAAAATCACAAAGAACAAGCCCAAGCCGGTATAGACAGGGCTATTGCGAATAATCGTTGCCAGCAGCAGCAAGGCCAGCGCACTCAAACACCATGACACCGCATGGCTGGTGGTGCTGTCATTCGTCAGGGGCGCCAAAATCAGAATGCCTAGTTGCACCAACAGCAACCACGCAGAAGGCAGGCGGGATAGATGTTGCCATGGGAATGATTGAGAGAAATTCATAGATTTTTGTCGTGACAAGAGGGGGTGTGCGAAGGCTTCTGCATTTTCCCCGGATGCTCAAATGGCTAGGCTGTAGATTAAACCACTGCACAGTTGTATGCCGACGCTGACCTGCCTAGCGGTCCGTGCCACCGATGTGAATTGATGTGCCAAATGGCGATAGCGTGAACTTGGGTTGCGGCCTAATCAACCCGCAGCACCTCAAATTGCTGTCGGGTTGGAGCGAGTTGTATCGACACCTGATCGCCCTCGCATTTACCCAGCATGGCCTTGCCTAAAGGGGCTTCGCTGCTGATGACCTGAACGAACTGCGCGCCGCTGACCAACTTCATACTGCCTCCATTGGGGCCGAGAAAGAACTGTTGCTGCTTGTCGCCTGCATCGACCAGGCAGACCAGCGCGCCGAGCTGTATGCCTTTGCTGGCGTCGTAGGGGCGCGGGCGGAATTGGCGCCAATGGGCCATCGCCTCGCGGATGGCTTCGGCGCGACGCGCTTGGCCGGTGGACAAGTAAGCGGCTTCGAGCCCCAATGTGTCGTATTTGTTTTCGGCAATGTTCTCTTCGTGAGTCGCCATTTCATGAGCCGCCCGCATGGCGCGCTCGGCTTGCAGCAGGTCTTCGGCGAGCCGCTCCAGCACCTGCTGCTGCAGCAAGAATTTATCCATGATGAAAGGTCGGCATATTGACAAGAGAGGGTGAGGTTTTGATTATGTGGGACTCCAGCGGTCAAGTCGGTGGGCTGGATCGGGCGGATAGTGATGTGGGGCGGCATGGGGCGGTTGGCGTTTACTATGATTCTGATAACGCTCTGCGCAGGCTCGTAGACGGGTAAAGGTTGATTTGGCTTAAAATTTTCGATGATCCAATAAGCCTGCGATTCTGAGAAAAATTGGCATCTGGCCGGCATGAATACTGCACAGAGCGCTACTGAATTCAGAGCGAAACAATGCGCCAACCCACGCGATCCGCTGCGTGATGGGTCTGAAAAAACGAAGCGTTTCGATGGACGGGCACGTCACGGAGCAGGCGAGTGGGCAGAGCGCCAAACGGATGCTTGCACCCACGGCCAGCGAACAGACAGATCGGCTGAATGTGTGCATGATGGTTTATGAATAGCCAAGGAGCACGGTGTGAATGAACAAGACATGAAGCCTTTTGAAAAGCAATTGCGCTCTTTGCGCGAGGGATTGCTGTCTCGCGTGGCGCTGCTGCGCGAGGGCATGCTGGGGCGAGCGGATGCTGCGGCGGCGCATTTTTCCCACCCAGAGGATTCGCATGCGCAAGTGATTTCGGCGAAAGACATTGAGTTTGCCTATGGTGAGCGAGAGGGCGCTGAGCTCAATGCCGTGGATGCTGCTTTGCAGCGCATCGCTTCTGGCAGCTTTGGGCAATGCGTGGATTGCGGCCAAGCTATTGCCGTGGCGCGTTTGCAAGTGAGCCCCGAAGCACCGCGCTGTATTCGTTGCCAAGAAGCATTTGAGCTCGCTGCCGTTTAACCAATTTACTCAGGAATACTATGAACATGCCTTTGCAAGCCCACGACCTTCGCTCAGAATTTCCAGAACACGCGCAAGCGATTCACGATTTGAAGATAAGCAATCAACATTTTGCAAAACTCTTTGCTAGCTACGATGAAGTGAACAAACAGATCCGTGGTGTAGAGCTGGAGGCCATGCGAGCGATCAGCGATGACGCGCTGGAAGACCTGAAGAAGCAGCGCCTGCATTTGAAAGATCAACTCTATGAAATGCTGGCTGATTCAGATCAAAAGTGATGCCTAGCCGGCATGAAATCTGCGCAGAGCGCTATTAAATATGTAGCGCCTATTTCGCATTGCCAAGCAGCGCACGCCGCAGCCCAGGCTGCTTGGTTTTCTCATCGAGCCAGATGGCGAAAAAAGCATCGCCAAAAGTGGGGTCGTTGATTTCACTCGTTAGGCGGCCATTGAAGAAAAAGCGGGTACCTTTGCCGGGGACGAAGACGCCGGTCAGTTTGTCGCCAGATTTCACATCGGGGAAGGCTTTTTTGAGCTCGACGGTAAACGCCTTGACTTGGATATCGCTCAAGGAGCGCAGGCGCGCCATCTCGACCAAAGACACATTAGCAATTTCGTCGGCTTTGATGGATGTCGTGTAGTCAATTTCTAAAGCTAACAAAGTTTTCGAGGCCAGTGGATTGGGCGTTGGCGCGGCGCTCCAAAGGTAGGCATCGTAGGCTTTAAAGCCGAAAAAGCGCAATGCGCCTGCGCCCATGAGAGTCCATGGCGTGGGCGAGGGAAACGCGTTGAGCTCTGCAGGTGCGATTCTTTTCGTGGCTATTGCGGCTTTGTCGGGCTCGGTTGTAGCTTGCGCAAAAATGCTGGGCGCTGAAAGAATTGCTAGAGAGAAAGTAGCGATGCTGCGTGTGAAAGCGCGGCGCGGTGCGTGGTTGTTGAATTGATGCATATTGGCCTCAATAATTTTAATTACTAATCGGTTTTTCAAGATACTGAATAGTATAAATCAAGCCATATCGTTAATCAAACAGCCATTTTCTTCACTAAATCCTTCGTCGCAGCGCAAAAGTTGTCAATCTGTGCGCGGTTGTTCCACAGGCAAGCATTGACGCGCTGGGGGTGATCCATCGGCGCAGGAGCCAGTGATGCAGGGTCGCGGTTCGGAATCGTGCCAGCGGGGAAGGCGGTGGCTTCTGGGTCGGGGCGGCGCGTTAAGCCGTTGTTGCCTACGCCCAAGCCGCTGATGCGAAAGCCATAGTCTTTCAACATGTTCGCGCGGAAATCGACGTTGAGTTTTTCATCCCAGCGCTGCGCTTTGGTGGGGAAGGGGTTGAAGGCGATGATGCCGCTGTTGAGCGCTGGGTCTTGCGTGGGGCGCAGGATGCTGGCTTCGCCGAAATTGGCGACGAGTTGCTTGGTGAAATAGTTGCCTAAGCGCATATGCCATGTCTCAATGCGCTGGCGGCCGATTTTGTCCCAGAGCAGGCAAGCGTCTGTCAAAGCGCGCCAATCGCCGCTCTCAGGAAAACCATAAAACGTGAGCGCTTGGCCGATATCCCATTCGCCGCGCGAGCCGTCGAACGGGATGTCGCGCGATTGCGAGCGTGTGAGGTGAAAGCGCGGCAGTTCCGTGGGGTTGCTGGGCAGCTTTTTATTGCGGATGTAGAGCACGCCTGTGCCGCCGGGGCCGTTTTGCCATTTATGGCCGCAGAGCGCGAAGAAGTCGATGCCCGTCTCGTCCAGCTTGGGATCGATCATGCCGTTGTAATGCGCGCCATCCACAATCGTGATCGCGCCGGCTTTTTGCGCCACTTCGGCAATCCTGCGCTCAGGCAGGCGCATGCCTGTGGGCCAGAGTGGGCTGCTGAAGAAAATCACTTTCGTTTTACCGGGCACGACTCTGCGCTGCAGCGCCGCTACCACTTCATCCGCCGTAGTGTTTTTGCCTACCGGAATGCCCCATTGCTTGATGATCACGCCATGCCGCGCGGCGATGCGTAGCGCGAGCGTGATGCCGGTGGGATGCTCCAGCGGCGAGATAAGGATTTCATCGCCAGCTTTCCATTCGATGCCGTTCATCGCGAGGCTGAGTGCATCGGTGGTGTTGCGCGTGATGGCGATTTGATCGGCTGTGGTGCCGTAGCATTTGGCGATTGATGCGCGCATCTGTGCCACGGGCTGCACATATACGGGGAATGGATCTTTCGCCATTTGATCCAAGCCTTCTTTGTAGCGAACCATCACGCTCTTGGGCACTGAGCCTTTTTGTGCGGCCATGAAATACACCACCGCTGGATCGAGCGTGAATTCGTCTCGCGCGAGCTGCATGAAGTAGGGCTCTTCTTGCGCGAAATAAGTCGTGTCATCTGCGTTCAATGGGAGCACAGCGGCTTTAGCTTCGCCGGTTTTGCCAGTGGCTGCGGCTTGCGCATGAGCATGTGTCGAGGCGAGGGCTGCGTAGCCTATGCCTAAGCCTGTGCCCATGCGGCCGAGCATGTGGCGGCGCGAGAGCGCAGGGTTTGAAGCGTCAAAGGTGTTTGTGGCGGAGGCAGTTGTCATGCGAAATCCTTCAGAGTTGTGAGCGCTATGTATGCAAGTTACAGGCCCATTTATAGGCTGCTGCGCACAAAGCCGCAAGCGAGAAAACGCTTCTCGGCAGTGCAAATCCGCTGCGCATCGCTTAAGGCGAGTTGTCGCAGGTGTGTTTACCGCAGGTTGACAACACGCATCAAGCTCTGCACGATAGCGGACTATGGATCGCAGAAACTTTATTGAATCGTGTTCAAGTGCAGGCGTGGCTGCGACGGCGGCTTGTTTATCGGGCGCGGCCAGCATGCCTGTGCTTGCGGCTGATGCCCGCCCAAAAGCTTATCAACGCGTGCTGCTGACGAATGAACGTGGCGATCCGTTCAAAGCATCCAGCTTGGTGGCACAAACGAATTACGTGTTTCATTACCCTTTTGAAGCCACGCCGGTTTTTTTATTGGATTTAGACAAGGCCGCGCTGCCATCCACGGCATCTGCTTTAAAAACCAAAGGCGGCGATAGCTACGTTTGGCCGGGCGGCGTGGGGCACAAGAAAAGCATCGTAGCCTTCAGCGCAATTTGCGCACATCATTTGGTCTATCCCACGCC
The DNA here is from genome assembly GCA_043755865.1 of Variovorax sp. GTDB lineage: Bacteria > Pseudomonadota > Gammaproteobacteria > Burkholderiales > Burkholderiaceae_C > JANMDU01. The sequence goes on from JAYUSD010000215.1 coordinate 4,920, forward strand.
GCAGGTCAGCTTCATCAGCTTTCGCAAGGGCACACCTGTCAACGCAAAAACGCCGAACTCAGGCGCGGATTTGATCCACTGCTGCGCAGACCACAGCCAATACGATCCCGCGCAAGGCGCAAAGGTTTTGAGTGGACCAGCGACGCAGCCGCTTTGCGGCATCCTGCTAGAGCACAACGCGAAAGACGACACACTCACCGCTTATGCGACTTTGGGCGGCGAGTTGTTTGATGATTTTTTTAAAAAATACGAAGCCAAGCTGAGCATTGATGTAGGCAGCAAGGCGAAGAATGCTGTCGCGCAGCGCACGCCTGTTCGGGAGCTAGAAAAGTTTTGCCGCAATGCTGTGAAGTGCTGACGATGTCGCGCCGCCCTTAGCGCTTTGATTTGTCTTCCGCTCGCGCTGTGATCGCTTCAACGATGGAAGATATTTTTCGATCTAAATTGTGTGGTTCGTCGATATCTCCACCCTTTGCGCTAAGCAGCATCAGTTTTAAGCTTGCGTTTATGCGATTGGCGATGTACTCAGCAAACACTTCAAACTGCCCGCCATCGGCCTGCCTTAGAGCTGCAAAGTAAGTGTCCTTTTCCTCGGTCTTAATGATCGCAGGCGGGAAGCCATATTGCATTAAAACGAGATTCATCAAGATGCGAGCCATACGGCCATTGCCGTCGTCAAACGGGTGAATCAAAACGAATTCATAGTGAAGCTTGGCGGCTAGTAGCAAGCCTTCTGCGGGGGTGGTTTTGCGCTCGTTGGCCTCTGCGACCAATGCTTGCATCTTGGCTGGCACTTCAAAAGGCTCGGCGAAGCGAAAAGTCTCGCCAGTGACGGTCAAGACATGATTGGGCTGCGTTTTGTATTGGCCGACCTCTACCCATTTTTTGGTAGGCTGGCCATCCGCCGTTTGAGCGTTGACTTGGTAGCGCTCTTTTAATATCAGTGTGTGCAGTTGGCGCAGAAATGCCTCTGTCAACGGTTGCTGCTTTTTCACAGCATCGCTGATTTCTAGCAAGGCTTCGTTGTGCCCCGTGATTTCAAGATGATCTTTGAGCGGCTTACCTTGCGCGGTGATGTTGTGGAGCAGCAGCGATTTGGTTTCGCCATAGGTGAGCGAATTGCCTTCCAGATTGTTGGAGTGGTAATTCCAATCGAGGCGGAATT
>JAYUSD010000216.1:0-15160 GCA_043755865.1 Variovorax sp.
TACGCCGGCTATCTGCCTCTTTTACTTAAAATAACGCATGACATCGCCTCGCCAATCCAGCCGTCAACCGCTGTGGATGCTCGTCGCAGCTTTCGCCTTCGCGCTGATGGGCGTGTGCGTGAAATTTGCTTCGGAGCATTACAACGCGATGGAGCTGGTTGCGTATCGCGGCTTGGTGAGCGTTGTGCTGACGTTTGCTTGGGCGCAGTCTCTGGGCGTGAGTCTGCAAACGCAGCGCTTTGGCATGCATGCTTGGCGCGGCGTGATTGGTGCAATCTCGCTGCTTGCATGGTTTTATGCACTGCAGCATTTGCCTCTGGCCACCGCCATGACGCTCAATTACATGAGCAGCATTTGGATTGCGGCCTTTCTCGTGGGCGGCGCGTTGGTGTATGGCAAGGCAGAAAAGCAAGGTGCATTGTTTGCCACGGTGCTCGCTGGGTTTGGCGGTGTGGTGTTGGTGCTGCGCCCTGCGCTTGAACAAAATCAGCTCTGGGCAGGCCTCATCGGACTGCTCAGCGGCATCACGGCGGCGCTTGCGTATTTGCAGGTGACGGCGCTCTCGCGAGCGGGCGAGCCAGAGGCGCGGGTGGTGTTTTATTTTGCGCTGGCAGCAGCAGCTTTTGGCTTGGTAGGCGCGATGTTCACAGGTTTTTCCGCTTGGAGTTTGTCTCATGCCGTGTGGATTTTGCCGATCGGCTTCCTCGCCTCAGCCGGCCAGCTGTGTATGACGCGCGCTTACGCCAGCGGCGCCACCCTGCTGGTGGCGAATTTGCAATACAGCGGTATCGTTTTCGCGGCCACGATGGGCATGATTTTCTTTGGCGATAAGCTGCCGCTCATTGCATGGGGCGGCATGTTAATGATCATTGCCAGCGGCATTGCAGCCACCGTATTGCGCAACCGCGCTCTGCCCAATACTCCTCCAGAAGAACATTGAAAGCGAGTCCAACATGAATTACGACACTCTCATTTCGATAGCGAAGTTGCAAGGTTTGATGCCGGCTACTGGCCAAATTGACTTAAAACAATTGCACATCTGGGATTGCAGCGGCGATTTGATGAACCCACCGGCCGCCCGCGCGGCGTATGAGGCAGAGCACATCGCAGGCGCTGCGTTCATTGATCTCAATACCGATCTCAGCGACAAGACAGATGCCACCGACAAAATGAGTGGTGGTCGTCATCCGCTGCCCTCACGCGAGAAATTCGCAGCTTGGGTGGGAGCGATGGGCATCACGCCTGAGACGCAAATCGTCGTGTATGACCGCAACGGCTGCAACTATTGCGGCCGCGCTTGGTGGATGCTGCAATGGATCGGGCATGAACGCGTCGCCGTACTAGACGGAGGACTGCAAGCTTGGCTGGCCGCAAGCGGCGCCGTGCAAGCTGGGCAAAACAATGCACATCCCGATTTTTTTAAGCCAAAATACCCTCTAGCCGGCATAAAATATGCGTTGGCCGCTATAGATTCAGTAGCAATGGCAGCCAGGACAGGCTCGCACGCCATCATCGACGCGCGCGCCCCTGCCCGCTTTCGCGGCGAAATTGAGCCGCTGGATCCTGTAGCCGGCCACATCCCCGGCGCGCTCAATCGCCCCTTCAGTCTCAACTTAAACGAACAAGGCTTCTTCAAAAGCCCCGCCCTGCTCAAAGCAGAGTTCGACGCGCTGCTTGGGGCAAGAGATGCGAGCAAAGTCATTCATCATTGCGGCAGCGGTGTGAGTGCTGTGCCCAACGTGTTGGCGATGCGCATTGCGCACTACCCGCCGGCCCAGTTGTTTGCAGGCAGCTGGAGCGAGTGGAGTAACACAGCCGATCTGCCAGTGGCGCAAGGCTGAGCACACCAACCACTGGCACGGTACGCAGATCTGCCTTATTCTTCAGCATTTCACACCCGATCAAGTACACAGGAGTTTCAAACAATGTCACCCAATCACAGCAGAGCACGCCAACGCATCCTGCCCATCGCATTTTGCGCAGCATTGATGTGCGGCCCATCTAGCGCCCAGACGCTCGGTTCGGGCTCCACGCTCATTCGCGATGCGATGACGAGCTGGACAACGCAATACGGCGCGGCCAGTGGCGGCGCGCGCTACGAGGCCAATGGCTCGTCTGCCGGTGTAGCGCAAGCGCGTGAAGGAGCGGTTGATTTTGGTGTAACTGACGTGCCGCTCACCTCGGGTGCTCTGCAACAAGCCAACCTGCGGCAGATGCCCTTGGCAGCGGCGGCTGTGGCCGTTATCGTGAATCTGCCTGAACTCGGCGGCAAGCCGATCAAGCTCACAGGAGACCTGCTGGGCGATATCTTTTTTGGCACGATCACGCAATGGAATCATTCCTTGATTGCCGGCGCTAACCCTGGTTTGCCTTTGCCCGCACGCGCCATCGTGCCCATCTGGCGAGCGGATGGCTCGGGCCAGTCTTATGTTTTTTCCACCTACATTGCACGCGGCAACGCCAAATGGAGACGCTCCATCGGCGGTACAAATAACCTGTCTCAACTGGCCGGGCGGAGCGTTCGCGGCGGCGCGGCTGTGCTTGAGGCCGTCAAGGCAACGCCTGGCGCCATTGGCTACGACAGCTTTGGCGCTGCGCAACGCGCGGGTCTGGGTATTGCTGAGCTGCGCAACGCCGCTGATCGTTTTGTCGCGCCAAATGCGACTTCGATTAGCGAGGCGCTCGCGCAAGCCAAATGGAACAACGACAGTGCTTCTGCCGACCTTGATGGCAGCGCCGGCGCAGGCAGCTACCCGATGAGCGCCATCACTTATGCCGTTATCTCTGGCAATCGCAAAGGCGGCGTGAGCCCCGTGCCGTTTCTTAAAGCCGCTGTAGCCAGCGGTGATGCGCAGGTCACGCAAGCAGGCTTAGTGCCCCTGCCTGCTGCGGGCAAGAGCTTGGTCAATCAATTCAAGTAAGCTTTGCCTCGCATGGGCTCACAGCGAATGCGAGAAGCGACTTAGTGCGCGCACTCTGCCTTAAGCGGCTTACTGTCCGGTGGCCGTGACGCCGCAATTGAGCGTAAAGGCGTAAGAGCTGCCAGCGGGAAAGTTATTGATCACGATGCCGCTGCCTTGTAGCAACGCAAGGCTGACTGCGCCTAGGCTGCTGCAAGAGGCCGCACCCGTGGCCGTTGTGCAGGCGACGCTGGTGCAGACCAGGCCGGGTGTGATGGGATCGCTCAGCAATGCATTGTTGGCATTCGCTGGGCCTGCATTGCTGACGGTCAATGTGTAGGCTGTGCTCTGCCCCGCAGTCATTGTGCTGACGCCATTGCTTTTGCTGATCGACACATCGGCGCATGAGGCGACAACCAAGCCCACGCTGGCTTGATTGACCGCAAAGACGTAGCTTGCACTGCCCTGCACGCTGCTGCCCTCGGCTAGGCTTGCGCCGCTGGGGCTCAGTGCCACCATGCCAATACTGGCTGTATTGGTGACGGTTTGCACACATTGCAAAGCAGGCGCGAGGGTCGCTTGCAATTGATACGTGAGGCTCGCGCCGACTGGCAAGTTGGCATTTTGAGCAATCGCACCTGTGCCATTGGCCGCCGGGCAAATCGTGCCGCTGGCGGTGCAAGTCCACGCGCCGAGCGTGATGCCGGCGGGCGCAGGGTCGGCAAGGCTCACCGCGGCGGCGTCGTGCGCAGACAAGGGCGCTCGCGTGAGGACAGCAGGCGTAGCGTTTGCAAAAGTGAGCGTAAAAAACACGATGCTGCCGATGGTTTGTGTGCCGCTGGCGCTGGTCGTTTTACTCACGCGCAAATCAATGTCGTTGTCAATGATCACGTGCGTCAAACTGGCCGAGAAAGCGCCGCCGCACGTCGTGGCATTGGCGTTCACGAAATTTGAGCTTGCGCCATTGGCTGGCAAGGTGAGCACAATGGTTTCGTTGTCTTCTACTGCACTGTCGTTGATGACATTGATCGGCAGCGTAAAAATATGATTGGCCAGCGCATCGCTGTAGTTGCCTGCGGGCACGGTGATGCTGAGTGTTGCGCTGTTGCCAGCAGTGTTGGTGAGTGAGGTGCTACCGCTGTAGTCAAAATCTACGCCGAAAGTGGCATTGCCAGCCACTGCAAATGTCATGCTCAGCCCGCCTGCGGGCACGCTGCCCACCACCTTGATCTGAGGCACTGTGGCCGAGCCGCCCTCGACGCTGGTGGTGGCGCTGCCCACGAATTCCACAAACGGTTTGAGTTGAATGTTGATATCGTCAAGCAAGTTACCTACACCCGGGCCGCCTGTTGTTGTGACTGCAGCAAAGCCTAGTGCCAACACGCCTGATGCGCCGGTGTAGGTGTAGGAGCCTGCATAGCGCGTCCAGCCGCCTGCAATGCCTGTTGCGCTCGCGAGCGCAGCGCCGCCGGCGTTGATCACTCCCGTGCCAGTGGTGTTTGTGCTGATATCTAAAATAACCACATTGGCGGCACCTATTTGAAATTCGGCCCGATCCACACCCCCTCGCCCACGGTGCGCAAAGTTGAAATTGAAAACCTCACTGGTGTTCATGCAAATGTTTTGAAACAGCTTGGAGTTTTGATAGGCATTGAGCTCGGCCAAAATAATGCCTTGCGCAGGCGTCACGCCCAAAAAATTATTGGCCCACAACTCAATGGGCGTGCAGTCATAGACCGGCCGAATCGCGCCGCCTGCTGGGCAGCCGTTGGTGATCAATGGATGCGTGGTTTCCCAACCCGGTATCTCTCCAGCATCCACCGCAATCCAATTGGTGGATGTAAACCACGGGCTCAGCGATGCGGCACGCGGGCCGGTAAACGGCAACTCAAAACTAGGATTGACGATGGAGCGCTGGATTTGCGCCTGTGCTGTGCAGCAGCCAAACAGCAGTAGCAACAGGCTCGTCAGCTGCCAAAAAACTTTAATAGAATGCGTTACAGATTGATTAAATAGCATTTTTTTGCATTTTATGCTGATCACTCTCTATTGCAGAGCAGCGATGCGCTGTGTGTCTGTAGCGATGCACTTGTTGCGCGACTTCCATCACGCTTTGACGCACTTTAGAAGTGATTGCGATGCTGTGAGTTGCGCAATGCCAAGGCCTGCCAACGCCCATCCCCCACTAATGCGCCAACCCGCTCACCACAGTCACCAGCACCACGCCGATGGCAAGCCAAGCCACTTGCGCCGCAGTTTCTTTAAAAGACAAGCGTGTTTGCAATTGCGGGATCAAATCTGCCAGCGCCACATACATGAAGCTGCCCGAGGCGATCACCAGCATGTAGGGCAACAAGGTCTCGAGCTGCGCCACCAAAAAGTAGCCCAGCACGCCGCCCAACACCGTCACACCGCCAGCCAAGCAGAGCTTGAGCAGCGCGGGGTTAGAGCGGGTCTCACTCTGACGCAGCACCACCAAATCGCCCATATGGTGCGGCACTTCATGCGCTAACACAGCAAGGCTGGCCACAATGCCGAGCCGAAAATCTGCCACAAATGCAGACGCAATCAAAATGCCATCGCCAAAGCAATGAACGCTATCGCCCACCAGCACCGCCCAACCGCCCGAGCGCTTGCCCTCAGCGGCCGGATGCGCATGTGCGTGTGTATTTTCGTGGCCGTGCGCGTGTGGCGCATGAGCGCTGCGGTCATTGGCATGCGCAAGCCTCTGCCCATGCATGTGCCCATCACCATGCTCATGCCCATGGTGATACAGCTCGGCCTTATCCAGCAAGAAAAAGAAAATCAAACAGCCCAGCAACACAGCAAACAAATCTTTCGCATCGGCGGCGCTGTTGATCGCCTCGGGGAGCAAATGCATAAACGCCGTAGCCAGCAGCGCGCCCGCAGCCAAGCTCAGCAAATGCTGCGTGTATCGAGCGAGCACGCCATAGGTCAGCAAAGCAGCCACCAACACACTACCCACACCTGCGGCAAATGTTCCTAGCAAAATAGCAAGTAAGGTCATGAATTCAATACACTATAAAAATAATAGCACTCTGCGCAGTAAACACGCCGGCTATATGGCCATTTTGGCTTAAAAATACGTGAAAAAACCGCCAGAGCAATGCTAAGGCGGTTGATTTGGGCAGTTTTGCGTCTCTTTGCAAATCCACCCTCATTTTTTAGCTTACACGCGCTGTCAAGCCCCCTTGTTTTACTTCAACAATGCTGCGCTGAAACACAGCAAAGTCAAGCCACGCCGTTGGCCTTAAACCAATCCACGCAGCGCTTGAAGCCATCGGCTGCGGGCTCGGCGCGATAGCTGGGGCGGTAGTCGGCATGGAAGGCATGCGGCGCGCCATCGTAGACCACGAATTCACTTTTCTTGGCGGCTGCGCTGCCATCTTTCAAAGCTGCCTTCATGCGCTCCACGGTGTCTTGCGGGATGCCAGTATCTGCGCCGCCATAAAGGCCGAGCACGGGGCCTTGGATAGCGCCCACCAAGTCCACCGGATTCTTCGGCTGCAGCTCATTGGGCGCGCCGACCAAACGGCCATACCATGCCACGCCGGCTTTCACGTTTTTGCTGTGCGCGGCATAAAGCCACGTGATGCGGCCGCCCCAGCAAAAGCCTGTGATCGCCATTTTGTTTGCATCGCCGCCGTTGGCTGCAGCCCAAGCTGACACGCCATCCAAATCGCTCATCACCTGTGCATCTGGCACTTTGCTGACCACTTCGCGCATCAGATCGGCCATCACGTTGTATTTGGTCGGGTCGCCTTGACGAGCGAAGAGTTCGGGCGCAATCGCCAGATAGCCGGCTTTGGCAAAGCGGCGGGCGGTATCCGCAATGTATTCATGCACGCCGAAGATTTCTTGGATGACGAGCACGACGGGTAGATTCGTTTTACCCGCTGGCCTTGCGACGTATGCCGGCACTTTGAAGCCAGCCACGTCGATCATCACCTCGCCTGCTGTGAGGCCATCCATCGAGGTTTTGATCGCTGTTTGCGCGACGGCTGCGCCAGCTGTGGCTGCATAGCCTACGCCAAGCGCGGTGGTTTTAAGCACGGTGCGGCGGCTGGGCGATTGGCCGGAGGTGCTGTTGAGCAAAGCTTGGGTGTCTTCCATCTGAGAAATTGTGGCGGTCATGAAATGCTCCTGTTAAATAAAAAATGCAGTTTAGTTGAGGCGTGGCAAGGCAAACCAGTTCCATTGTGTAAACCCTTAAAATCAATCAACCAAGGAAATAATATGCCCACACTCAAAGTTGAAATGCTGGAAGGCCGTACGCCCGAACAAAAAACCGCCCTCGTCAAAGCGCTCACGCAAGCTGTGGTGGACAGCTTAGGCTCCAAGCCCGAAAGCGTTGACGTGCTGCTGTTTGACATCCCGCGCCAAAATTGGGCCACGGGCGGTATCCAGTGGTCTGAGCGTAAGTGAAGCGAGCCTAAATGACACGTGGACAAAAAACCGGGCGCGGCCCGAATGGCTATTACGTTAAAGGCGAATTCGTGGCCGATGGCAGCGAACTCGACGTTGAATTGAAAGCCGAATTCGACGGCAGCCGATCCAAAGCCAAAGCCGAGAGCGACGCGCTGCAAAAGCTCGGTATCCAATTGCTTGATTTGCCAGAAAGCCGATTGAAAAAGCTCGATCTGCCCGAGAAGCTTTTCGATGCTGTGCAAGAAGCCAAGCGCATCAGCAACTTTGAAGGCAAGCGCCGCCAGATGCAATACATCGGCAAGCTGATGCGCAAAGTGGATGCTGCTCCGATTGAAGCGGCGGTGGTCGCGGCTAAAAAAGGCAGCGCCACCGAGACGCTGATGCTGCACAAAGCTGAGGTGTGGCGCGACAATTTGATTGCACTCGATGGCGCATTTGAGCAATGGATGAATGAGCATCCTGATACGGACACGCAGCATCTGCGCTCGCTGATTCGCCAGGCCAAAAAAGCCATCATTCCTGACGCTGGCGCAGGCGAGGCGCAGCGCCAAGCCAAGGTGTATCGCGAAATTTTCCAGATCGTGAAGACGGCTCTGCTTGCGCAGGCCGGCGAGCAGGATGCTGAAGATGACGAGGAAGACTCACGAGACGATGCGCAGCACTGAGCCATGAGTACCTTCGATCCTGTCAAAGTCGGTATCGTCTCCATCAGTGATCGCGCCAGTACGGGCGTCTATGTGGATCAAGGTTTGCCAGCGCTCAAGGAATGGCTCACCAAGGCTTTAAAAAACCCGATGACTTTTGAGGCGCGGCTGATTGCTGATGAACAAGCGCTGATCAGCGCAACATTGATTGAGTTGGTGGATGCCGGCTGCAGCTTGGTGCTCACCACGGGCGGCACCGGCCCTGCCCTGCGCGACGTCACGCCTGAGGCCACACTGGCCGTAGCACACAAAGAGATGCCCGGCTTTGGCGAGCAGATGCGCCAGATCAGTCTCAAATTCGTGCCCACGGCCATTCTGTCGCGCCAATGCGCCGTGATTCGTGACAGAAGTCTCATTCTCAATTTACCCGGTCAACCCAAAGCCATTGCTGAAACGTTACAAGGCATCACAAGCGGTGACAATGCAGTAGCGGGCATTTTTGCCGCTGTGCCATATTGCATTGATTTGATCGGCGGGCCTTACTTAGAGACTGATGATGCGGTTTGTAAGGCCTTCCGGCCTAAATCAGCGATCAGGGCAGCTGTGTAGATGTGCAAGCGCCATGCATAGGCGCGCACAGCATGGGTAAATCAGGGACTCTGTTAGTTAATCTTAAAAATTTATGTCTAATCCACTTACACCCGGCATCAAATCTGCGCTGAGAGCTTCTCTTTTGATAGCATTTGGCTTGGCACCCTTTGGCGCTTGGGCTGCGATAGACAGACCCACCGAGCCATTTATCAGTTACACCGTCAAAATCGGCGACACGCTGCAAGCCCTCTCGCGCAATTTGTTGGATGATCCAAAAAAATGGAATGAGTTAGCGCGCTTGAACGGCCTCAAAAACCCCAATGTTATTCATCCCGGCTTGGTGCTCGATATACCGCGCAGCTTGGTCAATTTTGCCAATCAACCGAAGATTGCCACCAGCGGTGTGCTCACCAGTGCCAATGGCAACGTGACGATCAATGGCGCTCCCGCCATTGCTGGCTCGTCTGTGCCTGAAGGTGCACGCGTGCAAACGGCTGCGGGCAGCTCAGCTGTGGTCAAAATGTCAGATGGCTCTAGCGTGCAACTGATGCCGCGTAGCTTGGCCGAAGTGACGACGCAGCATGGCTACGCGATGAAGGATCCCGCCAGCAGCTTGTCCACGACATGGTTCTCCGGCGCGATTCGGCTCGTAGAAGGCGTGCTCGATATCGCCGCCAACAAACTCGCCCAGCGCAAAGAGCCGCTCAATGTGGTCACGCCCACCTCGGTGGTTGGTGTGCGCGGTACTCAATTTCGAGTCGCTTTCGAAGATCCCGCCTCGGGCACTGCTCGCACCGAAGTGCTAGAAGGCAAAGTGCGTGCAGACAACCCTGCGCAAGGCGCTGGCGCAGATGTGGGTGGCGGTTTTGGTGTGGCTGTCAAGCCGACCGAGCGCGAGATCAAAGTGGTGGCGCTTTTGCCGGCGCTGCCTGAGAGCGCGTTGCCTGCACGCGTGGAACGTGCCCGCGAAGGCTCGCAAGCTTCTTGGACAGTCGGAGCGCTCAGCGGCGCTGCCGGCTACCGCGCCGAGCTCGCACAAGATGCGGCCTTCACGCAAATCGTGTTTGACACTAAATCGAGTACGCCTGCGATTAATTTAGCAGCTGCTCCGAATGGCATTTATTTCGCCCGCGTGCGCGGCGTCGATCCATCTGGCATTGAAGGCTACAACGCAGTGCGTCGAATTGACATTGCCAACGCACCAGTCGCGCTGATTTGGATTCGCGAAATCAACGTTGCTGCCACGGCAGACTTCGTGCCCGATGGCTTGCTTCTGCGCGTTAACACGTCAGCTCTTGATACGCCGCGCAGTTTGCAAATCCAAATCGCACGTGATGCCGCAATGACGCAAGGTTTACAAAGCCTTGCGCTTGATGCAGCAGGCAACGTGATTGTGAAAGATCTCAAAGCTGGCGAGCGCCGCTATGTGCGCTTTACAGGAAGCTCGCCGGCTGGCCTTGCGGCAAGCAGCGGCATTTTTGTCTTAGAGTTGCCAGCCAACTGGGGGCAAACCGTGTTTGGCATGACCAGCGCTTTGCAGCAACTGCGCTGATTTTCTTGCGATGCCTGGCGCTTGCGCAGCGCTTAGTTTTTCACTGCACCGAACACCACGCGCGTTTGACCTCGCGTGTTCACCCGAATCGTTTGCTTGCCGTCGTTTGGCATCGCCCAAGGCAGAGGCAGATTGTCGCTCACCACGGTGATTGCATGGGTGCCAGCGGCCACATAAGGAAACTCAAAGCGGCCTTGCGCATCGGTGTCCACACTGAACCGCCCGTTAAGCATGACTGTGACTTGCGGCACGCCCCGCTCGCTGGCTTCTTGCTTGCCATTGCTATTCTCATCCAAGAAAATCACGCCCTGCACACTGCCTGCGGCTGAGCCCACCGCGCCGCCAATAGGCGCTTGCGCGCTGCCTGCGGCTTGCGTGTAGCGTAGGCTGATGAAAACGCCTTTGTCTTGCAGCCGATTGGCATTGACAGTTGGCTGTATGAGCGGGCTTTGCACCAAGCTGCCCGATTGCGGATTGCCTTGCACTGCAAACACCGTCGCATTCAAGCTCCATTGCGGTGCGATGCGCCAAGACAGGCCCGAATTCAAACTGTATTGCACCAAGCCGCCCGCGCTGCGGCTTTGCAGGCTGTTGGTGAAGCTCAAATCGGGCGCTATTTGCCAATCGGCAGAGAGCGCCAAGCCCCAGCCACGCGCTGGTAGCCCATTTCGTTTTTCACGGTCAGCAGAAAGAGAGGTCGAGAGCCGCAGATCACCCATGGCATTGAAATCGTGATCAATTTGAATGCGGATAAGTCTGTCGGATGGCTCGCTGCGCGCTATCTCCACTTGCGCCCGTGTGCTGCCTAGATCGTGCGTCCACTGCGAATAGCCGAGTACTGATTGCCCATCCGTGTTGTAGCGGCGAATATTCACGCTGCCGCCAAAGCTGAGCAGCGTACTGTATTGATAACGCAACGTTTGTGATGCAAAAAATCCTGCGGGCGTGTTGCCCTGCACGGGCGCGAGCAGCTCAATATTCGATTCGCTGCGCCATTGCCGCGTACGCCAGCTGTGCCGCCAATAACCGCCTTGCAAATCGTTGGCCACGGGCGCATCGAGCCAGCTGAGTTGCGGCTCTAAATAAAACGCACCCCATTGATTGGCATGGCCACGCACATTGAAGCTGCCATCGAGCCAGAGGCCATTCGTTGCGGGCAGCGCTTGGCCTGCGCTCGATAGAGCGTTTGATTGACTGCGCAAAGCGTTGATCTGCAAACTGCTGGGCTGTACCGCTGCGCCTTGGCGGCCCTGCCATTGGCGCTGCGCGGCTGCATAAATGGATTGGGCATTCACACGCGCTGCGCCAGCGTTTGCAGCCGCGCCGGATGGCACATTGTTTGCGCTCGCAATCGTCGCGCCATACAACCAACGGCTCGCCTCATTACCCGCGCCGCTCTTCGATCGATCTTGCACGCTGAGGTAAGCATACTGCCCGCCCGTCGTCTCAAAGCTGGGCACAGGAAAACCTGTAAAACCACCCGATTGGCCGAGCGCTGCATTGATTTGCAAGCCCGAGGCTTGCCGCCATTGACTAGACAGGCCAAGCATGCCCGCCGTGGGCAGCCCGATCCGCAAACTGTTGCGCGCCAGCTCGGGCACAGGCAGATTGATTTGCCCTAAATGATTGTCCAGCTGCCAGCCACCATCCAGCGGCATGCCTTGCTGGCGAATTTGCCACTGCGTGCGCTGGCTGCTGCGCGAAGCACCATTTGCCGGTGTGTTTCGGCCCTGTTGCAAGCCCAATTGACCTGAGAAGCTGCCCCAATACAAAGTATCGAAAAAGCCCGTGGCACGCAATCCGAGCAACGCAGTTGTGTTGCCTACGCCGCGCCGGTCAAAAGTCGTCTCCAAGCTGTAGCCGCGTGGCAGGCCCTCGCGGTTGTAGGCATGCTCTGCAGCGTCTTGCGTATCTGGCGGCAGGTTGCCATCAATGAGCTTGTCTTGGTAAGCCTGCGCTTTGGTGGTTGGTGATGAGATGGCAAGAGTGGCAGGCGTTTGCGCACATGCCCAACCCGATGCAAAAATAAGGCTCGCAAAGCAAACCGCACGAGAGGCCATCACTGCGCTGGGCTAAAAGTCGCCTCAAAGGCGTGTGCTTTGCCGCCCCACTCTAAATTGCCTTTGATCGTTACGGGATAGGCAATGGTGGGCAGCGGCGCTTCATTCGGCGCATTCGGATCGGGGCTGATTTGCAATGCAATTGGCCGCGTTTCGCCCGGCAGAATAGGCAATGTGTTGGGAGAAAAATCGATGCGTTGACCGCGCGCGTCAACCCCTGTTAGCAAACCGCCTAAACGTCCGTGTGCATTGCCATCGTTTTTGACGCTGAGCAGCGGCAGCCGGTCTTTTGCTTCCAAGCTAGCCGTGACTGATCGCCCCACAATACTCAAGTTTGCCTTTGTGCCATCCATGCCCGCATACACGATCACGCCGATGCGGCCGGACACAGGAAAGCTCAAGCTGCCCGGATTCACACGGCTGGTATCCAAGCCTTCAATCATTACAGCAAATCGGCATTCAGCTGCAGGCGCATCAGCAGGCGGGCTCACCTGAATACGGAAGCGCATTTTGGCATTCCCCGCGACGGTAAGCTCGCGGCGCTCCAGCGCCACCCAAGGGCGGCAACTACCGGGCTGCAACTCATCAAAAAACTGCACGCCGCCTTGCGCGTTGAGCTGCCAATCGTTGGTGTAAATCCGAAAACGCCCTGGCAAATCGCTGACTTGCGTGATTTCAATGACTTGTCGCGCATCTTGCCCCGGCTTGATCGCCATTTCAATACGCGGTGGCGTGACCAGCGCAGAAAAACCTTGCGCAAGCGCTGCGCTCACGCCCATCGCTGCGCTGATGCCTGCGCACAAGGCAAGCAGCAAAAGCCGAATTGTCGTCATGGCATATCCAATTCAAAATGAAAACGCAAAGCTTGCTGTGATTGCAGCAAACGGCCATCGGTTTGCAAGCTGATGCTCAACACATCCTCCAGCATGGCTGAGCTGATTTTGCCTTGCCAGACCAACGCGCGCGAGCCCGAGAGCAACTGCCCATTAATAAACCCGCCTTGGCTTTGCCATTGCACATTCACAGCCGCACCGGGCTGAGCAGGCAACGCCATAAAAATGCGTCCAGTTTTGCCAATATGCGCTTGGGTGTTGATACGGATCTGCACACGCGTACTGCCGATCACTTGATGATCACCCTGCGCCGGCGAGATTGAGCGCCATTGCAGGCCGATCTGCGGCTGCAAGACTTGGCTTTGGGAATCGTCCAGCAAGACGGTTGCCGCTTGCGCCGTTTGGCTCGCACTGCAAACGATCAAAAGCAAAACCGCAAACAAGTACTTCATGGTGCAGTCAAAGTATAGGTGGCGATGCCGTTGTATTGGCCCGCAGGCGCTACAACCGTGTTGGCGTATTGAAAGGTATGGCAGTTTTCAACATAACTATTGGCTGCAAAATTGCGCAACACGAGTGTGCCGCCACTTGGGAATGTGCCCGCAGGAATATCAGCAGCAGCGTTGCCCAATGCGGTGCTTGTCCAGCTGATTTGGTTAAACGGAATGGTATTAACACCGCTTGTCAGGGATGCTGGCGTGTTGACTTGCAAAACAGCAGTGGTGGCGCTGGCTGCAGGTAAGCGAAAAAAACCGCCGATATACACCTGCCCGGAGGCGGGTACACAAACGTTAAAGTTATCGAACGGACTGTTGGCCTGTGTACTGTTGGACAACATCACTTGCGGCTGCCCTGTGCCCACCGCATTGGCTGGGACATTGACGGAAATCAAATTCACGGTGGCATTCACCCCATTGGCTGTGGCATTACCGACCGCCAAATACACTGCGCGTGGACCTGGATTCACACTGAGCACCCAAGCTTGCGCAGCACTCATGCTTGCGCAGAGCAATAATGCTTGCAGTGTTTTTTGCATCCATGCAGCCAGCGCAATCACAATAGCTTTTCTCCAAACAGACTGAAAATGACACTCACGGAATTTTCACACAGCGAATAAAAAAGCGCACCTCAGACCCAACTGACGTGCGCTTGAAATGTGACAGGCTAATGGTCAGAGCAAGGTGGCGGTGTAAGTCACAACTCCATCATAGTTGCCGGCAGCCAATGTGGCGGCATTGAGGTAGTTGAAATTCCAGTTGGCCGATTGAGCAACGATACCGCCAACGGCTGTTAAGTTAGCAGTTGCACCAACCGCTGGGTTGGCTAAGGCGGCGTTATCCGAACCACCTGTGATCTGCGTCCAAGGAATAATAGCCAAGCCAGTATTGGTCAAGCCCGTGCCTGAGCCACTTGCGGCAAGAGTAATTGAGCCGCCAGTACTCAGGACGCGAACGGCGACCGTGCCAGGTGTTCCACTTACAGATGTGCCCGTGCCAATGTTCCCAGCCAATGGACTGAAGGTCACCGTGTCAACGGTGATATTGGGCGTGAAATCGGTACCGGTGCCTACACGCAGATAAAGCACACGAGGAATCACAACCCGAAAATTGAGTTTTGCAGCGGCAGTAATAGTCGTACCGGCGGCTGCTGAACTAATGTTCGATTCAGCTTGTGCGGCAAAAGCAGCGCCGAGAGCAGCCACTGCGAGGAGGGTTTTAACGAATTTCATGATGTCTTCCTTTTCGAGCTGCCAACGGGATGCTGGCACATGGCTTTGTATTTGCAAATGCGATGCCAACTTGACGCGGCCTGTTTCCGTGAGAAAGCGCACAGTATTTGAACTGTTGCATCAGAAAACACGTCTGTAGATTCATCAATCATCGCAAAATGCAACGATTGGTGATTTGAATATTTGCAATTTGCGAATTTCATGCTTACACTATGGCCATGCTGAAGCCTTCCCTTCCTGCCACTTTCCCCGGCCTGCGCGTGCTGGTGGTGGAGGATTTGGTGGCTTTGGCCATTCAATACAAAACTCTGGCTGCGCGGCTAGGGGTAGAGGTTGTCACGGTCAACACGCAGGAATGGGCTCTGGAAAAGGCCAAAGAAGGCCCGTGGCATGCGGCCTTGG
>JAYUSD010000217.1:0-15121 GCA_043755865.1 Variovorax sp.
TACAGATATGAGAGGCAACTTTGCAGCGCTGGTGCTGATCCTAGTAGGCGTAGCGTTTTTAGTGAGCAACCTAGGCTGGCTGAACTTTAGTATGTTGGAAGTCTTGCGCGTGTGGTGGCCCGTGGTATTGATCGTGCTCGGTGTGGCGATGTTTTTAATGCCGCGAGACAAGTTTGATAACAGCGATAAGCGTTAGGCTTTAGAGCTCGATGGCATAGAAGACTTGCCTGAATACATGGTGATATGCCTAAATTGCCGTTCTGATTTTCAATCGTTTATGCGCGCAACTGTTTGACTCGACTCGCTCACGCTGTGCCTCAGAAGTATTCCCACCCAGAAATCGAACGCCGTTGGCTCGTGGAACTAACGCGTCTTCCCTCATTTGCTGGCGTCCGGCGTCGCGAGATAGAAGACAAGTACGTCGACGGAGGAAGACTGCGCCTTCGAGTGATCCGCGAGCAGGGAGTCGAAACAAAGGTCAAGCTTGGCAAAAAGTACGGTTTTGTGGGCATGGAGCCAGAGAACGTCGTCAGCATCTATTTGGACGAGGCGGAATACAACACGCTTTCACTGTTGCCTGGCGTGATTGCGCGTAAGTCGAGGTACACGCTCGTCGGAGGATCGATTGATGTTTACGAATACCCAGCTTTGAGCCACGCAATATTCGAAGTAGAGTTCAATAGTGAGGAGGCGGCAGCTTCATTTATACCGCCAGCCTTCGCGGGCGAAGAGGTAACTCGCAAATTAAACTGCAGCGGCTTCTCGCTCGCGAGCCGAACACTCTAACTCCTTGAAAGAAGGCACCAACCAAGCCGCCGGGTGCGAGGTGGGTAATGGGATGCGAGGCTGTTCCATTCGCGCTTGCTACAGCGGTTGTGCGCTAATCGCGGTCTTGATGCAAACCACCACAGCTAACTACAAACATCACTGCGCGAGGTGAATTGCCACGCAGTGCATCGCACACCTCGTGCCAGCGTGATCAGTCTGAGCGAGATGCCTAGAAAGCGAAAATTTAAGAAAAATCGAAGGATAGCCGGCATAGAATATGCGCAGAGTGCTCTCAAAAGAGAAGCGCTAAGCAACTTTCTCTCTCTCCTGCAACAAGCGCCACATCACTTTCCCGCTGCCACTCTTAGGCAGGCTAGCTGCAAATTCCACCACACGCGGCACTTTATAGACGGCCATGTTTTCTCTGCACCATTGCAGAATATCTTGCTCGCTGACTTTGCCTGCATGTGATGCGCGGAGGACGACGACGGCTTTGACGCTTTCACCGCGATACGCATCTTGCGTGGCGATCACGCAGGCCTCGGCGATTGCCGGATGCTTGAACATGAGCGATTCGACCTCTGCTGGCCAGACTTTGAAACCGCTGGCGTTGATCATGCGTTTAAGTCGGTCTGTGAGGAAGAAATAGCCTTCCTCGTCCACTTTGCCTAAATCGCCACTTCGGAAGAATTGCTTGCCATCGCGCTCGAAGAAAGCCTTCTTCGTAGCCTCAGGATTCTTCCAATAGCCGTTGAAATTCATCGGCCCGCTCATCACGATTTCGCCTTGCTCACCCGCAGGCATTTCTTCCAAAGTTTCGGGATTGACGATGCGCGAATCGCAGCTGATGAACGGCACACCGAGGCATTGCTGCTTGGGGCGATCTGTGGGATTCGTGTGGCTGGGCGCGGCGGTCTCGGTGAGGCCATAACCTTCTACATAGCGCAGGCCAAATTGCTCCAAGAGGCGCTGCGCCACAGCTTGCGGCATGGCTGCGCCGCCGCCGCCGATGTAGACCAAGCTGCTTAAATCGTATTGATCAAAGCTGGGCGAGGCGAGCAGATCGATCACCATGGTGGGAATGTTCGTCCAATGCGTGACTTTATGGCGAGAGATCAAGCGGCCTGCTAAATCGCGATCCCAGCGCGGCATGATCACCAGCGTCGCGCCTGCGTAGAGCGATGCATGCATGAGGCTGACCATGCCGGTGATGTGAAACATCGGCACGGCAGCGAGCGTGACGTTTTGCGCTGTGCCATTGCCCCACAAAATGCTGGCCACCGCGTTGTGCATCAGCGAGCCATGCGTGTGCATGCAGCCTTTGGGCAGGCCCGTCGTCCCGCTGGTGTAGGGCAGCATGGCGAGATCTTCGCTGGTGGCAGTGACGTAGGGCAGCGCGACATCAGAGCTTGCTGCGAAGATGTCTTTCCATGCATGCGTTTGCGCTCCTTCAATGCTCGGCATCACGTGCTGCTTGAGCAGCCAATCACGCCAGGCAAGTGGCATGTCGTTCTCAACATCAGGGCCAAAGCCATCACTCATGTGCGTCACGATCAGATGCTTCAAGCGCTGCTCGACTGGCAAGGCATTCGATGCAGTCGCCCACTCAGCTGCCAAATCTGCCGAGGTGATCACGATGCGCGTATCAGGATCGGTAATGTAGTGTTTGAGCTCCTCTGCTTTGTTCATCGGGTTAACGGGGACGACAACCGCATCGATTCTGAGAATCGCAAAATGCGCCATCACGAGCTGCGGGCAATTTTGCATGCACACCACAATTCTTTCACCCTTTTTGGCATCTAGCCGGCGTAGAACCTGCGCAAGGTGCTCTGATTTTTGTAGCAACTGCTTGTAGCTCACCGTCGCATCAAAAAATCGCAGCGCAGGTTTTTCTGGATAGCGCAACGCGTTGACCGCAAGGTTGTTCCACAGCGAGCCCGCAGGCGGCGTGAGCGTGTGTGGCAGGCGCGCTGGCCAATGCGCGAAGTGAGCAGTGTGTTGTGATTTCAAGGAAAACTCCAATGTCTCATCTGGTTCGTTCTAGCTATCATGCATGCTTTATCTAACGCATCGCCGCCATGAAAACCCGCACTGCACTCAAATCAATTCTTACTGCCGCGCTGGTGACAAGTGGCTTGCTGCCCGCCGCCTTCGCACAAGCGAACTACCCCAACAAACCCATCCGACTCGTGATCGGCTTCCCCGCAGGCGGCCCGCTTGATCAGCACGCGCGCTTGCTCACAGACAAATTGCAAGCCGTGCTCGGCCAACCCATCATCGTGGATTACAAAGCCGGCGCGGGCGGCATTGTGGGCGCGCAAGATGTGCAAAAGTCTGCGCCCGATGGCTACAGCATCATGCTGGCCAATACCGGTGTGATGGTGATCAACCCCGGGCTTTACTCCAAGCTACCGTACGGCACTTTAAAAGATTTTGTGCCGATTGCCCGCACTGCCATGCAGCCGTTGGCGCTACTTGTCAATCCAAATGTTAAAGCCAACACGCTGCAAGAATTCGTCAGCTACGCCAAGAGCAATCCGGGCAAGGTCAACTATGGCAGCGCAGGCAATGGCGGCATCAGCCACCTCGTGCCAGAAATGTTTAAGAGCCAAACCGGGCTCTTCATGGTGCACATTCCGTATCGCGGCAGCGCGCCCGCGTTTCAAGATTTGATCGGCGGCCAAGTGCAATTCATGGCGGAGAGCATCCCGCAAGCTGCGCAGTATCACAAGCAAGGCAAAGTGCGTGCGCTGGCTGTGACGAGCCGTGAGCGCAATCCTGCTTTGCCAGATGTGCCTACCGTGATGGAGACCAAATTAGCCAAAGATTTTGAGGTGGTCGGCTTCTACGGTTTCCTCGCGCCTGCCGGCACACCCAAGCCGATTGTGGACAAACTCTCTGATGCCTTCAAACAAGTGCTCGCGATGCCCGATGTGCGCAACCGCATGATCACGCAAGGCGCAGATCCAGCGTTTCTCGGCGCGGATGATTTTGCGAAATTCATCAATGCGGAATTGCCCAAGTGGGCTACGGCGGTGCAAAAATCTGGTGCTAAGCTAGATTGATCCGTCATCAAACGGTCTTGTGGCAGGCGCATCATGCATCTACGATGCATTCTAGTCACTCATCTATTGATAGCAATCTACGCATATTCTATGCCGGCTACCAACGGTTTTTGCTTGTAAATTGCCTCATAATTTGGGTCATGACGACTGCTACTGCACAAACCCAATTTTTCGATCTCCAAGGCCATCGCGGCGCGCGTGGACTGATGCCTGAGAACACACTGCCTGCATTTGAAAAAGCCATCGCGCTTGCCGTAACGACGTTGGAGCTGGATGTGGGCGTGAGCAAAGATGGCATCCTTGTGATCAGCCATGACCGCGCCTTGAACCCTGAGATCACGCGCGATGAACGGGGCGCCTATCTGAATGCGCCTGTGCTCGTCAACCGCCTGACGATGGCCGAACTCAAAACCTACGACGTAGGCCGCATCAATCCCGAGAGCCCGTATGCCAAGCGTTTCCCAGATCAACGCGCCATCGACGGCACGCGAATGCCCGCACTCTCCACGCTTTTTAAACGCGTCGACGCACTTGGCGTCAAGCAGTTGCGATTCAATATCGAAACCAAGATTTCGCCTGAAAAACACAACGACACAGTGAGCGCTGCCGTGTTTGCCCGCAAATTGCTCGATCTTGTGCGAGAGCACGGCTTGGCCAGCCGCGTCACGGTGCAAAGCTTCGATTGGCGCACGCTACAGATCATGCAAGAGCTGCAAAAAGGCCATACCAAGCGTTTACGCACCTCTTGCCTCAGCTCCCAACAGCCTTGGGGCAATAACATTCAACCTACATCAGACAAAGGCCCTTTTTGGACCGGTTCGGTGCGCGCCGCCGATCATCCCGACGTACCCAGCATGGTTCGCGCCGCTGGTTGCGATGTGTGGTCGCCCTACTTTGCAGACATCACGCCCGCACTGGTCACAAAATCTCACCAACTCGGCCTGAAAGTGATCCCGTGGACCACCAACACGGACGCCGAAATCATCGCCGTAGTGGAAGCCGGCGCAGATGGCCTGATCACAGATTACCCAGATCGCGCATTGCCCATCCTGAAGCGCTTGGGCAAAACGATCCGGTAAAAGGCTGGCCGGCCACGGCGCGCATGTGCGCCAGCGCACAGACCCAGCCGGGCTAATGCAGCACATTACTGTCCAGTGGGGCGCGCTATGCACCTCACATGGAAAGCCACATGACCACACTTTGCTACCCCAACCAAAAAACACAAACCCAGACGCATGCCGCAGCTGCGTTTCATGCCATTCCTGAGCCCGTATCTCGGCCCATCCCCGAGCCAATATCTGACCCTGCACCCAATCCGATCCCCACGCCTGTATCTGACCCCCTACCTGACCCCATCGTTGCCCAAGCCAAGCGCGATATTGATGCAGGATTGGTAGACACTGATATGCACGCGACGCCGGGTTTAAATGCAGCGCTTCGAGCCAAATATGTGCCCGGCCCGGGCGGCAAAAATCGGACATCAGGCGGATGAGCTCCGCGAACACCACAGCCAACGCCGCAGCCATCGCAACCGGCGCAAAGGCAATTGCAATTCGCACTGGCCAAATCCCTGCCGCGATGGCGCGCGAGGCGTTTGGTGTTCGCTTTCGCGCAGCTTATGCAGACCCTGCGTTTCGCGCAGAAGACGCCGCCATTTCTAAGCTGGAAGAAATTGCTTGGGATGGCTACATTGCCAATCGCAAAGCGCCCGCAACGCAAAAAGCCGGCGTGGGCTATGCCGACCCTGAGTACCCGCTGTCCACAGAATGGCTGGCCACTAAAAAAAGCATCGAGGCGGCGCAGCAACAGCAACAATCCGCCACGTCGCCTTCTAGGGTTTTGCTGATCTGCGGCTCGGCGCGCAACGATGGCAGCTGCCCCGGAGAAAATTCCAAAAGCTTCCGGCTCATGGGATTGGCAAGCGAAATCGTGCAAAAAGCGGGCATGCAAGCTGACATTCTAGATTTGAGTTTGCTTACCTCCGAATACGGGCGCTTCATTCACCCTTGCAAGGGCTGCGTATCCACGGCTATGCCGCTGTGCCATTGGCCATGCAGCTGCTACCCCAATCACGCCATGAACCAAACCAACGATTGGATGGCCGAGATTTATGAGCGCTGGGCCGCTGCCCATGCGGTGATCATCGTCACACCGGTGTATTGGTATCAAAGCCCCAGCCCATTGAAGCTGATGATTGACCGCTTGGTGTGCGCCGATGGCGGCAACCCTGACCCCACCAGTACGCATGGCAAAAGCGCCGCCGAGGCCAAAGCCATGGAAGAAAAAGGCTGGAGCTACCCTAAACACCTCGCAGGCCGCGCTTATGGTGTGGTCGTCCATGGCGATGTGGCTGGCGTGGAGGTGCATCGCCGCAACCTCACCGATTGGCTCGACTGGATGGGGCTGATCGATGCCGGCGCAGCATCTCGGCTAGACCGATACATCGGTTACTACGAAAATTACAGCGCCAGCCACGATGCACTTGATCTCGACTTAGCGGTGCAAGAAGAAGTGCGCAACGTGGCTCGCGCGGTGGCCAAAGCAGTGCGACTGAATCGCGCGGGGCAGTTGCTCCAACCTGACCAAGACATCACCCCGCCTCGACCTAAATGAACGCAGCACCCCGCGCCACCGCTGCACCAACAGCGCCAGCAGCGTCACCGGTACAACCTGCCAGTGAGAACATGGAAAGCGGGCAAATTGGGCAAAACATCGCGGCCGTGCATGATTTCTATACGCGCGAGGAACTTAGGCGCAGCGCCTCACAGCGGCACGCAGAAGCGATGAGCAACTTTGTCGGTAGGCCAGCTTTTGTATTTGTGATTGTGGTGTTTGTGGTCACATGGATCAGTGCGAATTACGGCTTGCTCGCCTTGGCCCGTTTGCCATTCGATGAGCCGCCTTTCATTTGGTTGCAAGGCATCCTCGGGTTGGCCGCGCTGTTGACAACAGCATTTGTATTAATCAGACAAAACCGTATCGCCAAACTCAGCGAGCAACGCAATCATCTTGATCTCAAGATGATGATGCTGATTGAGCAAAAAACAGCGAAGTTGATTGATTTGATGGAAGAGCTACGCCGCGACCTGCCCAACGTAGAAGATCGCCTCGATTCGAGCGCTGCCGGCATGCAAACCGCGATGAGCCCCGAGCGCGTGCTGGCCGCCCTTGATGAAGAGCTGATTTCGTCTGACGGATCCGTCTCTGCATCAACGGCCCCTTGAACAACAGCGCCAGTTCAGTCCGGAGGTTCGACCCTTCCTACTAAAGCGACTGATGACGTTTTGATGCACGCTCTGATGGCTTTGCGCTATCTGCCTGCGCATGCAGCGCTTCGATAATGTGGCAATGCTCATCTTGCCCATCGCAGCGGCTGCGTAGATGGATCAGATTTTTCTCCAGCGCCTTGAGTTCATTCAAGCGATCACGCACATGGCCGATATGGGCATCCAGCATGTCTCGCGCGGTTTGGCAATCGCGCTTCTTGCGCAAATCCAATCCGAGAAGCGTGCGCACCTCATTGAGCGTCATATTCAAGCTGCGCAACTGCCGGATAAAGCGCAGCTGATGTACATCCTCATCGCTATACATTCGATAGCTACCCGCGCCCATTCCGTGCCGGGCAACAAGCATTTCTTTCTCATAAAAGCGGATGTTGGCGCTGCTCACGCCGCTGAGCTTGGCGGCTTGACCGATCAAATAACCGGAATGGCTTTGGGGTTGAATATGAGGCATCGCTTGACCTTGGAGTGACTTGAAGGTTTGTAATTTCAGCATTCTCACTCAAAATGCGTTCACGCCATGTCTGCTCATTGTCATTCTGATTCTTGCTCCACAGCACAAGCCACTGATCCGCGTTACCGCAGGATTCTCTGGATTGCGCTGGCACTTAATTTCGCCATGTTCATAGTAGAGCTCAGTGCAGGGCTGGCCAGCGGCTCGGTCTCGCTGTTGGCAGATGCGATTGATTTTTTTGGCGACGCGGCCAACTATGCTGTCTCGCTTGCCGTGCTTTCCATGGCGCTCGCGGTGCGCGCGAAGGCTGCGCTTTTGAAAGCGGCATGCATGTTGGCTTTCGGGCTGTTCGTGATTGGCAAAGCCGCGCTCACAGCAAAAAGCGGCGCAGTGCCAGATGCGTTCACCATGGGCGCGGTGGGCCTTTTGGCGCTCTGCGTGAATGTGGGCGTGGCTGCGATGCTTTACGCTTACCGCAACGGTGACGCCAATATGCAATCGGTATGGCTGTGCTCGCGCAACGATGCGATCTCTAACATCGCTGTGATGCTCGCAGCGCTCGGCGTCTTCGGTACAGCGACTGCATGGCCCGACTTGATCGTTGCCGCCATCATGGGCCTGCTGGCAATCAGCTCTGCATTCTCAGTTTTCAAATCTGCTCGCAAAGAGCTACAAGGCGCATCATGAACTCCATCACTTATCCCCTCACTGGCCTGCATTGCGGTGCATGCATCCGCCGCGTGAGCGAGGCTTTGCAGCCGCATGCGGCGCAGGTGCAAGTCACGCTGTCGCCGATGCAAGCTGTGCTTACGGATGTACGGAGCGATTTGGCGCAATTGCAAGCGGCCGTGAGCGCTGCGGGAGCTTACACCTTGCTTGCCGCACCATCTTTAGAGCAAAAAGTGCCGGTAGCCGGCATAAAATATGCGCAGAGCGCTATTAAAAGCATAGTAGAAGATCAGCAGACGAGCTTCCTGCAAACCTATCGTCCGCTGCTCTTAATCATTGCCTACATCTTGGCAGGCAGCATCTTAATCCAACTCGGCCAACATGCAGGCCATGACATGAGCATGGCGGCTAGCATCTCTGCGCACGAGACGATGCGCTATTTCATGGCGGGATTTTTTCTCACGTTTTCATTTTTCAAACTGCTGGATATCCGAGCCTTTGCCGATGCCTATGCGGGCTACGATCTGCTGGCCGCGCGCTGGCATGGCTGGGGCTTGATGTATCCATTTATTGAATTGGCTTTGGGTTTTGCTTACCTTGCCAACTTCTCGCCACTGCTCACAAATTGGGTCACGCTGATCGTCATGGGCTTCTCTGCCATCGGCGTGATCCGCGCTGTGTTAAACAAAACCAAAATTCGCTGTGCCTGCCTAGGCACCGTGTTTCAACTGCCGATGAGCACGGTCACGATCATTGAAGATGTAGGCATGGTGCTCATGGCGGGCGCTATGTTGAGTTGGACGCATTAACAAAACAGCAGTGACTTTCAGAAAATCACGCAACATACAATGCCAATCATGGTTCTCCGCATAGCCCTCCAAATTCTCGTTGCGCTTCAGCTGCTCTTGGCTCTGGCATGGCCTGCGCAGGCCAGTACGCTAGAAGATTTGCAGCACAGAGCTTTGCATACGGTTTTGGCGCAGCATGGGCACGATGCCGCTTTGATGCATCTGGATCATGAAGCCAGTCATGATCGCGGCTATGGTCACGACCACGATCTGCAACTGAGCAATTCGCCAGCACCGAGTGAAGCATCTGGCAACATCTCCTCTGATCATCATCACCATGATTTCAACATCAGCATGGCACTTTTGTCGCAATATTCCAAAGCATTCGCCAGCGGCCACTGCGCTCAGAATCCCTGCATGATGCCTGCGATGCACAGCGCAGAGCTGCGCGCCGCTCTGCGCCCGCCCCAAGCCTGATTCCCAATTCATCGATGGATTCCGCCTCGGCTTGCGCTGATGGCGGTGATGTTTGGTATTCTTTTTAGGCTTTCACATGCATGATCTTTCTTTTTTTTCTTCCCCCCGATACCGATGGGTGCTCATTGCTGCTGGCATTGCGCTGTTTGCTTTCGCCCTGCCACTGGAGGCTTGGGCGCATGGTATTTCTGAAGCCGACAAAGAGCGCATGCTCAGCGGAGGCTACTTGCACTACGTGCGCTTGGGCGCTACCCACATGCTCACAGGCTACGACCATTTGCTGTTTTTATTTGGCATGGTATTTTTTCTGAGCAATTTGCGCGATGTGGTGAAGTTCGTCACGGTGTTCACCATTGGACACTGCATCACTTTGGTGCTTGCCACCTTCTTTAAGATTTCTTGGAATTATTATCTGATCGACGCCATTATCGCCATCAGCGTGATGTACAAAGCATTTGACAACAATGGTGGCTTCCAGAAAGTGCTGAAGATGGAATCACCGAATCTCATGTGGATGGTGTTTGGCTTTGGTTTGCTGCATGGCTTTGGCTTGTCAACGCGCTTGCAGCAGTTGCCACTGGGCGATGAGGCGCTGCCGATGCTCGGGCGTATTTTGAGCTTCAATGTGGGGGTGGAGCTGGGGCAGATCGCGGCGCTGGCAGTCATGGTAAGCGTATTGGCACTGTGGCGCAAACGCGCTTCGTTTGCCAAATGGAGCTATGCAGCCAATCTGCTCTTGCTGTGGATCGGCGGCGGCTTGCTGGTGATGCAAATGCATGGCTACTGGCACGATAGCCACCCGGATGATTTCCGCTTCTCCGAAAAGCAGCACATGCACATTCATGAAGACATGGACGTCAAAAAAACAGAGGAAGACAGCCGCAACACTTTGAAATAACTTTTCACTTGCGTGAGCAACGGCGGGCAGCGCTAGGCAACACGGTGTCGGCCAACTGCCCGCGACATGCGTTATTTATTTCACTTTCTTTTTTTAAAGGATTCATCATGAGATCTCTCAAACCTATTTTCGCGACAACATTCACCGCACTTTTGATGAGCGTCGCCAGCACCAGCGTATGGGCAGACAAAGGAAATGCCTGCCATTTCCATGGCAGCAAAGCCACCACAGACACTGTTGTCGTTGATTGCGCAAATTCGCGCCGCAACGCACTTGTAAAAGCTGGCAAGCTGCACAGCTCGTGGAGCGATATCAAGCACGACAAGATCGAGCAAATCGACGGAAAAAAAGGCAAAGAGTGGAAGCTCAGCTACAAAAACCCCACCTCGCCCGAGAAAGAAAAGCAAGCGCTATATATGTTCTTCACAGCGCCCGGCAACTTCATCGCGGCTAACCATACCGGCCAGTGAGCAAAGCCTCTCGCCCCTCTGCGCAAGATGCGCGTTTTGCGCGGATGCACCGCAAGCCCGCTTTACGCGGCGGGATACTGGCATTGCTGGCCGCAACTTTATTTGGCCTAAGCACGCCGCTGATCCAACGCTGGGGCGTGGGAATGGGCGCATTCACGACAGCGGCCCTGCTCTATGTAGGCGCTGCGCTGATGGGCCTGCTGCTATTGCGCGGCAGGGCGAGCGAGGCGCGAATGAGCCGCTCGGACGGCCCGCGTTTGCTGGCTATGGCCGCTTTCGGCGCGGTGATTGGCCCAGTAACGCTGGCTTGGGGTTTGCAGCGCACCAGCGGCGCAAGCGCTTCATTGCTATTGGCTTTAGAGGCCGTGTTCACGGCGGTGCTTGCATGGGTTTGGTACAAAGAAAGCATGGACAAAAAGGTGTGGGCGGCTGTCGTGCTTTTGGTAGCTGGCGGCATGGTGCTGGTTTTGGAGCAAGGCTTGTCTGGCTCGACGCAATTGTTTGGGCTGCTCGCTGTCGGCGTAGCAACGGCTGCTTGGGGCATTGACAACACGCTCTCACGCGGCGTGGCCGATCGCGATCCAGGCCAAGTGGTGGCGATTAAGGCCTTGCTCGGCTGCTGCGCGACGGGCATGATCGCGTGGCTGCGCGGCGAGCCCTCGCCTTCAGCTTGGGCGGCCTTGGGTTTGCTTGCAGTAGGCGCCACCGGCTATGGCCTAAGCTTGCGGCTTTATTTGCTTGCCCAGCGCAGCTTCGGCGCAGCGCGCACGGGCTCGGTATTCGCCTTTGCGCCCTTCATCGGCGCGCTCGCGGCCTTGGCACTCGGCGAGCGCGCTGGGAGTTGGGGATTTTTAGCGGGCGGCGCATTGATGCTGCTGGGCGTGTGGCTGCATCTGTCTGAAGACCACGGCCATGAACACCGCCATGAATTGCAAATCCACGAACATGCCCACAATCACGACGATGGCCACCACACCCATGCCCACGATCCCATGCCCATGGGCGAGCACAGCCATGCACATACCCATGCACCACTGGGCCACAGCCATCCTCATGCGCCGGATTTGCATCATCAGCATGTGCACGATTAAATTGGCTGCGCCAATCTGAGCGCAGTGTTTTCGCTTTCGACGCGCTATTTTCTGTAAGCGGTGCAGATGATGCAGGTCATGCTTGCGGCAGACATGCTATTTATTCAATAGCACTCTGCGCAGTAAATACGCCGGCTAGATGCTCAAATTGCTTATAAAACGCGCCTTAATGACGTTACTGCGGCTGCAAGCCAATTTCTCGTGCTACAGCTTGCCAGCGCGTTGATTCAGTGCGCATGAAGGCGCGGGTGACGTCGCGTGTTGAACCTTTGAGATCAATGCCGAGGGTGGACAAGCGCTCAAACACTTTTTGATCTGACAAGCTCTTGAGCGTTTGCGAACGAATCGCCTCCAGCGTGTCAATCGACGTGGTGGATGGCGCAACGAGTGCCCACCACTGATTGACTTCAAAATCTTTGAAGCCCAGCTCAGCCATGGTCGGTACGTTGCGCAAAGTTGCTGTCTCCATGCGCTTGCGGCTCGTCACGGCCAAGGGCTTGATCTTGCCTGCCGACATGAGCGCTGCGCCGCTAGCGAGCGTGGCGAAATGCCCGGCCACCGTGCCAGCGGCCACATCGGTGAGCGCGGGCGCTGAACCGCGATAAGGCACCATCGTGAACTTGGTTTTGCTGAGCTTAGAAAACATCTCGCCCACCAGATGGCTGGATGTGCCTGAGCCGCTATGGGCAATCGCTGTCGGTGCGCTGGCAGTCGAGGCTTTGATAAAAGATTTCAGATCCGGAAATTTTTCGTTAGCAAACAAAATCAGCGGCGATGTGCCCACCAAAGTAATCGGCGAGAAATCACGCAGCAAATCGTAGGGCAGCTTGGCCACCACTGCAGGTGCAATCGCATGCGGCAATTCCACTATGGCGAGTGTGTAGCCATCGGGCGCGGATTTCGCCGCAAAGTCAGTACCGATTTGGCCAGCTGCCCCGGCCCGGTTGTCTACCAACACGGTTTGCTTCAACCCTTCGCTCATGCTTTGCGCCAGAGCGCGAGCAATCGCATCAGTGCTACCGCCGGGTGCCCAAGGCACGATGATTTTGAGCGGCTTGTCTGGGAATGCAGCAAAAGCCATGCGAGGCAAGGCGATAGAAGCTGCGGCTGCTGTGAGCACGGTGCGGCGAGACAAAGAAAAACGATTCATAAAAACTCCTTGAAAATCATGAATGAGACTGAGAATGCGAGTGGGGCTT
Organism: Variovorax sp.; assembly: GCA_043755865.1. Taxonomy (GTDB): domain Bacteria; phylum Pseudomonadota; class Gammaproteobacteria; order Burkholderiales; family Burkholderiaceae_C; genus JANMDU01. The sequence goes on from JAYUSD010000217.1 coordinate 13,161, forward strand.
GTAGCTCGGATCAAGCGATGCATTGGCCGTAAGCAGCCACAGTACTTTGCTGTTTGCTGCGATTTTATCTGTGCGGCGCAGCTGGCCAATCGCTGACAAGGCGGCGGCCGCGCACAGCTCTGTGCTGATGCCGCTGGCCATTAATTTTTCTCTTGTAGCGAGAGCAACTTCATCGCTCACCACGACTGCGCCGCCGCCCGAAGCAGTCGCTGCTTGGTATTGCAGATAAGTCACGGTCGCGCCTGCTGTAGAAAACTGAGCTGTGTGATTCGGATAATTCGCATGCAAATCTGAGCCACCAAGCACCTTGGACAAACGCGCAAACGGCTCCACGATCCAAATGCGCGGCAGCAGCTCGATGCAGCCGGCTTCGTGCAATTCGCGAAAGCCCGCAAAGATGCCCCAAGCCAAATCGCCCCGCGCCGTGGGCACGACGATATCTGTGGGCAACACGCCATCATCAAAGCACTCTTGTGCAATCAGTTTGTAGCCTTCAATCGCCAAAGGCGCGCTGCCTAAAGCCGGCAAACTGTAGTTTGTTAACGCTAAGTAGCCCGGCAGTTGAGCGCGCTCACGTACGAACGCCCAGCGGCTGTCGTTGTCTGCAAATGAATGGCGAATTGCGCCGTATTTGTTGAGCAAATCGGCATAGGCTTTCGGCAAGCCGTCATACGCCGCCACCTCGCAGCGCAAGCCCGCTGCTTGTGCATAACGCGCTGCGGAGATGGCCGCATTGCCCGATGAAGCAAGCACGATAGTGTGCGCTCCGAGCTCCAGTGCCTGCGTGATGCCAACCGCCGACATGCGATCTTTATGCGAGCCGGTGGGATTGCGCGATTCGTCTTTGATCCAGAGTTGTGCCACGCCGGCCGTTTGCGCCAAAGGAGCGGACTCAGTGCAAGGCGTGTTGCCTTCTCCTAGGCTGAAAGGCTGCGCGTAAGGCTGGAAAACTTTTTCGGATGCGTGCGCGTAGTCCGCACGCAAGCTGACGTGGATGCCCTGAGCGAAGCAAGCGGGGCAAGACAAAAGACGAGGATCAGGCTTGTAAAAAGCATTGCAACGCAAACAGCGCAAACCCGAGGTCAACCGGGTCGGCGTGGTTTGCAATGGCGTTTCTTGGCGAACAGCACTCATTATTTATTCGGCGCCGTCTCAATCAGTTTGAGTGCTTGCTTCATGCTGTCGACGCCTTCATTTTCGAGAATGTCGTAAGCTGGTTTTTCAGCCATCAAAGTTTGATAGGTTGCGCGCGCTTTTGCAAGCTTTGCTGCATCAGTTGTTTTTGGATTAGCCAAGGCGGCCTCCACGCGCTTGAGCTCGCTCGACAGGAAGGCAGGCTGCTCGCCCAAATCGCGCAGCGCAGAGTTGGTCAAGCTGCGGATGCGCAGCAGCATTTTGATGTCGGCTTGATCCATGATGCCTTGACTGCGCTCCAGCGCCACGCGCGCAGCAATGGCTTCTTTGCTGTCGAGCTTTTTGGTGGAGGCGGTTTGATTGTATTTGGCGATGTCTTCAGTGAAATCGTGGGCGAATGCGGGTGCGATAGCGCAGGCTGCGATGGCTGTTGCGAAGAGTGCTTTGATGTGTTTCATGTATGTCTCCGAATAAATGATGGGGAAATCAGAATGTAAGCAACTGATGATTATTCACAACACTTTTATTTTCTATCTTGATAAATTATTTTATCAAGATAGATTTTGAGAATATCCTCTATCGCATGCGTTTTACAGAAATAGAAACCTTCCGCGCGCTCATGCGCACCGGCACAACGCACAAAGCCGCGCAGCTCCTGCACATCACGCAACCGGCTGTGAGCCAGTCGCTCAAGCGCTTGGAAGCGCAGGCGGGCTTAATGCTGTTTCAGCGCGCAGGTGGGCGGCTGGTGCCCACGCCCGAAGCATTTGCTTTGATGCAAGAGGTCGAGCGCTCTTTCATCGGCATGGATAGCATCGAGCATCGCC
>JAYUSD010000218.1:0-6056 GCA_043755865.1 Variovorax sp.
CGTATTCGACAGTAAATCTGCAACACCTGTCAACGTACGCAGCGATTTCAACAGCATGACCGACGTCCGCTCCACGCGCATTGATGGCGGTGTGGGCAATATCGCGATTGATATTGAAGCGGTGGGCATGATTGGCCGCTCGCCAGACAATTGCTTGGTGACTTGCGCCCCGGTTGAGACCAGCTTGGCCATCGGCGCAGGCGCAACAGTTGGCACAGCGCTAACTACAACCCAACTTAACAACAGTGGCCGCATTCGCTTGGTGACGACCGGGCAAGCAACAGCCGCCAGCGGCGACACATCGCAAACGGGCACTGCCGGCCAACGCGGCGATATTGCTTTCGTTAATCGCGGCGATTTCTGGACGAGCCAAATCTCCACGCTTGGCACTTTCCAAACTCAGCAACACAATATCTTGATCGGAGCAAGCGGCGTAGGCAATTCCATCACCGTGGACAGCACGGCCAACTTCCGTGGCGCAGGCGCTCCTCTGCCCAACACGAATGGCACAGGCAATTCAGCCAGCGCACTTGACGCAGACCGCATCACATTCTTCAGTAATTTTGATTTGTGGATTGCCTCCGCCCTTACAGGCAACACCAATCTTTCTGCCGGCCGAGATATCCGCCAAACAACTGCCGGCACGCTCACGATGAACAGCCTAGGCGCCCGCGCTGGCCGCCACATTATTTTGGATAACGCACTCAACAACGTGCAAGAAATCGCATTCGCCTCAGGCGCAGCCATTGCTGGCATCACCGGCTATGACATTGGCGACACGCATTTTGTCAACGGCAGCAACGTGAGCTGGACGATCGGCAATGCCCCCGGCTTCTGCGGCTTTGACTGGACAACTGGAGTCACTGCTGGCGAAGGCAACAGCAATGGCGCACTCTTCTCAGGCAACATTCGCCTAGAAGCCTCGCCTACGACATCAAGCAGCGTGATCACAGTCTCGCAGCGCACTGATGGCACAGTATTCGGCGGCTTTGTGGATATCAGCTCGCCCGGCATCGTGCGCTATGCCAGCGTGGCCACCAGCGGCGGCTTGGCCTTGGTGGGCGGCAGTAAAGTCAGCTTCGATCTCGGTCTTGCGCCCGCAGGCAAAGCCTTCTCGAATTTGCCCACTTACAACGGCTCAGGCGATGCACTTCTGCAAGCCAACTACACCCAAGGGACATCAAGCACACCTGCCGTGGGCAACAGCGTCAACACCTTGGCTGCCAGTACAGGTGGCGCGGTAACGTATCGCAACGTCGCATCGCAAAGCATAGATTCACTGGGCGTTCCAATCGCCAAAGTAATCGGTAGCACCACAGGCTCTCTCATCATTGGCGATGTAGCCGTGACGCTAACAGGAAATGCCGCGTCTACAACAGCAGCTCCGGCAGCGACCGTCGGCATTACAGCCGGCGACGACATCACGATTTACACAGATCGCAATCCTGATGCGGATATCAACGTCAACAAAGTCATCACGAATACCAACATCACGCCACAATTAGGCGGCAACGACGGTATTCGTTTAGAAGCCAACCGCGATATCAATGTGGATAACGGTGTGTCCGTGTCTGCCACTGGCAGCGCGCAAAACGTCAGCTTCTATTCCGACCGTGATGCCACCAATGGTGGCCGCATCCGCGTAGGCAATGGTGGCGCAACAGCCAGCATCAACAGCAAAGGTGGAGCGATTACCTTGGCGGGTGGCGATCCAGCAACTACAGCTGGTGTGGCACGCGGCCGGACGGGTGTAGTTGAAGGCGTATTTTTTAACAATGCATCTATCAGCAGTAGCGCGGGTGCAATCACAATACGCGGCAACGGCGACGATGCCTCAACAACGGGTGCGGAAGGCATCCAAATCGCTGGTACAAGTCAAGTGCAATCAAGCTCTGGCGCTATCGCCATGACGGGCCGCGGTGGCGTTCTCAGCGCGGGCGGAGCGATGGGCATTCGTTTGGAATCTGGCAATAACATCATCACAGATACGGGCAATATTGATCTGACCGGTATTGCGGGTGGGACATCTGTTGCTGGCACTTCTCAATATAACTACGGGGTCTATGTGGGCGGCAAGGTGCAATCGACAGGCACGTCTGGCGCAGTGCGCATTACCGGCACAGGTGGAGGCGCTGGCGCAGGTGCGGACTACAACACCGGTGTTGTCGTCAATGGCCGCGTCGATGTGGTGGGCGCGAATTTGCAGATCACGGGCCTTGGTGGGGCAGGTGTAAGTGCCTCCGGTGTGGTTATTGGTTTGAACAATGACGCTACAGTCAGCAGCACTGGCGGCGGCAATATCAATATCACTGGCGTGGGCGCAGCAGCCGGCGGCAGCAACTTTGGCGAAAGCAACGGCACGGGCGTTTACCTTGGCCGTGGCGCTGCAGGTGTGGTTGAGTCAACTAGCACGGGCGATATCAATATTCGCGGCACGGGCACGACGACGGGCGGCAACAACAACAACGGTATTGAAGTCACTACAACAGGCGTGGTGCGCCAGACCAGTGCGAATATCACAGCGCTAGGCGATGGCGAAGTTAATCTCACTGGCTTTGGCGGCGCAGGAAATGATTCGGCCGGTGTGCGAATTGCTGGAACTGTCAGCAGCGCCAATGCAACAGCCAATGGCGGCGGCAACATCACGGTCACAGGCTCTGGTGGCCAAACTGCATCTGCGACAGGTTCGCATGGCGTTTTAGTGAGTTCTGCCACAGGCCAAGTCAACACAGTCGCTTCTACTATCACCATCACAGGTTCAGGCAATGCAGCCTCGACCGGCCAAAACATCGGCGTGCTGGTGAGTGGCGGCGCAGACGTGACGACAGCCAGCGGCAAGATCGGCATCACTGGCCAAGCCGGTGGCAGCACAGCGGCTGGAGCTACAAGCAATGACAACGATGGCGTGCAAATTGATGGCGCAGGCACAACAGTGGCTGTGACGAGCGCAGCAGGCGCTGGCACGATCAATATCGTCGGCACGCGCGGCGGCAATGCATCGAGCAACAACGATGGCGTGCAGATCAGCGGCAATGCTGTGGTGTCGAATGCATCTACAAATACCGCAGGCAATGTGAGCATCACCGGCTTGGCAACGGGCGGTGCTTCGCTGGTAGGCGGCAACGATGGTGTGCGCATCGCAGGCACCAACACAAGCGTGACCACGGCCAACGGCACGCTAACCTTGATTGGCACAGGCGCAGCAGGCAGCGGCACAGAAAACGATGGCGTATTGATCCAAGGCGGCGCAGATGTGATCACCACGGCTGGCAATATTCAAATCACCGGCAAAGGCGGCGGTACTTCCGCCACCAAGGGCAGCGATGGCGTGCAGATGGACGGCGCGGGCTCCACCATTCAAATTTCTGGCATCAGCACTGTCGTAAGCAATATTTCCGGCATCGGCGCAGCGGGCGATGGCCAAAACGTCGGTGTGGATATCTCCAGCGGCGCAGCCATCTCCACCACCAATTCAGCCAATCAGCTCAATATCTCTGGCGCAGGCGCCGGCATTGATGAGCTATCGCATGGCGTGTTGTTTGTGGGTGCTGGCACCAGCGGCACATTTGCCGGCAAAACCACCATCACCGGCACGGGCAGCACGGATGGCACGAGCAACAATATCGGTGTGTACGTCACAGACTCAGCAGCGCTGACCTTTGCACACCGCGATTCCACGATCACTGGCTTAGGCGGCGGCGATCCTACACAGGCAAATTCGGGCAACCATGGCGTGGCGTTTACGAATCAAGCCTCGATCGCTTTCAACAACACAGCAGGCGCTAAAACTACAGTCGCTCAGATCATCGGCGTCGGCGGCAAAGGCTTAGACGGCGGAGGCAACAACGATGGTGTACGAATCGGCGGCCTCACCGGCGATTTATCTAATGTAGGTGCTACTGTTTCTGTAGCAGGCGCAGCGAATGCGGCTGGCGCAACGGTGCTCTTGATCACAGGCTTAGGCGGTGATGGTACTGATAGCGATGGCGTGCAAATCAGCGGCCAAGCAACGCAAGCAAGCAAAGTCACCAACACATCTGCCGACGGTCGTTTGATCATCAAAGGCACGGGCGGCGCGGATGGTGATGCCAACAATGGCGTGCATGTCAACGGGACTGGCTCGGGCGCAACGATTAGCACCAGCAATGCAAACGCAACAGGTGGCTTAGATATCATCGGCGTAGGTGGTGCGATTGGCGCTTTTAACCGCGGTGTGTTCGTTACGCAAGCCAAAGCCATTATCGAAACAACGAATCTAGGCTCCGTGTTCATCACAGGTGATGGCGGCGTTGGCTCCGGCGGCGACAATATCGGTGTGCGGATGGATGGTGGCGTGCGTATCCGCTCCACAGCCAACCAGACCACGGCAGTGATCAACATTTCTGGTACGGCCAAATCTGCTGGTGCAGGCGACTTCAACCACGGCGTGGCACTCTTTGGCGTTTCGGTCACATCTGTTGCAGGTGACATCACGATTTCTGGCCAAGGCTCTACAGGCTCAACTGGCAACACCAACTTCGGTGTGCAGCTCTCAGACAATACAGGCGCAATATCCGGCTTGGTGGAATCCACTGGCGCAGCAAATATCAAGGTCACGGGTGTAGGCGGCTCGGGCACGGGCAGCAGCGGCGTGATCATTGCCGATTTGGCCGATGCTGCTGGCATCATCACGATCAACAGCGCTAGCACAGGCTATATCAACGTCACGGGTCAAGGCGGCAACAGCAGCACGAGCCATGGTGTGGAAATGTTTGGCAATACCGCCACGGCAGCTAACCGCACGCAGAGCATCGCATCTGCCACAGGCAATATCTTCATGACGGGTGTGGGCGGCGCAGCGGGCGCACATGGCATATACCTTCACGAAGGCACAAACCGAATCACTTCAACGGGCGGCAATATTTGTCTCGTTGGTAATGATGGCGACACAACCGCCGGCTTAGGCCGTGACATTTTGATCGCAGGCGGCGTGAATTTGGTTCAGGCTAACACCGCTGCATCTGGCCTTCTCGCCATGCGAGCAATTGGCACAGGCGGCATTGAGCTGGGCAATGGCCTTGCAAGCACAGCCAACAACAGCACAAGGCTCAACAGCTTCAACATCTCTATGGAATCTGCTGCGGGTGTGAATGAGCGCCTGAGCGCCACGATTACTGCAGCTAACGGCCTCGTGCTGACCGGCTCTGGCGAATTTGATTTGGATCAGGGCGTCAATGATGTTGCGCTGCTCGCAGCCAATATCACAGCAGGCCGCGCTCTGGTCACAGGCGAGACGGGCGCAGTTGCCCGCTTAACCTACCAAGATGCCACAGGCTTCACCATCACGCAGGCCACATGGTCTTGCACATCATGCGATCCAGTGGGCGGTTTCGTCACCACCACGCCTGTGAATGGGGTAGTCGTGGGCTCTGCCAACGTCGGCACTTCCGGCGGCTCCAATATCAGCACGGTCACCCTCAAAGCCAATGGCGTGGTAGATCAAGATCAGCGCGTCGTTACAAGCGTATTGGAGTTGATCGGCACAGGCGCGAATGCGAATTTCTATCTCGCCAATACCAAAGCTGCCGCAGGCGGCTTCGACGCAAGCAAATTCATCACCAACGATGTGGATGTGTTGGTCGGCAATGTCACAACCGGTGCTACCAACGGCACGGTGCATTACCGCGATATGAACGGCTTCACCGTCAGCTCTGCGCCTGCCAGCACAACGCTGAACGCGACTGACTACAAAGGCTTGACCGATGGCACGACTGGCCTCACAGCCAGCGGCAACATGGTGTTGTTGGCTGATGTGGGTGTTGATGCCGGCAACAAAGGTGGAAGCACGAATGTTGCGGCAACCAACGTGGCATCTGACATCACTGTCACCACCTTCATCAACCGTGCTGATACGCAAGCTACTAACACCTTGTTGCGCGCAAACCGCGATGTAATCGTTAATAACAATGCAGACATCGAAGTCACCGGCGCTTCCGGCGCAATGGGTCTGACGATTAACAGCGATTACAACCAAGCCACTGAAGCCGGAGGTCGTGTGCTGATCACAGGCAGCGCAG
>JAYUSD010000219.1:0-6047 GCA_043755865.1 Variovorax sp.
CCGGCCGCGAAAGACGCAAAAGTTACGCGAAAGACGCGAAAAAGAAAATGCAAAAAATACCAAAAATCTCTCTTGGATCGTGTGCTGATTCGATCCCTCTGGGTTTTTAGAATTTTTCTTGGTATTTTTTCGCGCCTTTAGCGTAACTTTCGCGTCTTTCGCGACCCGGAAGTTTGTCTTCCTCCTTCGAGCGCAAACCAAATTCCATTGCAAAATAGCTGCATGACCATCCTCGATTCAGCGCAAACTCCCACAAAACTCGCCGGCCACCTTCTCGTTGAATGCCTGATGGCGCAGGGCATCACGCATGCTTTTGGTGTGCCGGGAGAGAGCTTTCTCGCTGTGCTGGATGGCTTTGCTGAGCACGCAGAGCAGATCAAATTCATCACGTGTCGCCACGAAGGGGGTGCGGCGTTTATGGCGGAAGCGGCGGGCAAGCTCACGGGCAGGCCGGGCGTGTGTCTTGTCACGCGCGGGCCGGGCGCCACGAATGCTGCCATCGGGCTGCACACTGCATTCCAAGATTCCACGCCGATGGTTTTGTTGGTGGGCGATGTGGGCAGCGATATGCGTGATCGCGAAGCGTTCCAGGAGATGGATTTCTTTGGCTTCTTCAAGCCGATAGCCAAGCGCGTGGAGCGGATCGACGATGCAAATCGCATCCCAGAATACATCGCCCGAGCTTTTGCTACCGCAATCAACGGGCGGCCAGGCCCGGTAGTGCTGATCTTGCCGGAAGACATGCTGGTGGAAAAAGTGAGCGTTCAGCCGTTGTCACGCGTTGAGCCCGTGCAAGCTTGGAGCGATCCGGGCGCGTTGCGTAGCCTGCGTGAGATGCTTGTGAAAAGCAAGCGGCCTATCGTCATTGCGGGTGGCGGCGGCTGGACGGTACAGGCCGCGCAGGCCTTGCAGCGTTTTGCCGAGAATTGGCAGCTGCCCGTATGCAACGCTTTTCGCTTCCAAGACACGTTTGACAATTACCATCCGCTCTATGCTGGCGATGTGGGCATCGGTATCAATCCGCTTCTTGCCAAGAGAATTCAAGACAGCGATCTGGTGATTGCCATCGGGCCGCGCTTGGGCGAGATGACAACGGGCGGCTACACGCTGTTGAATGCGCCGTGTCCAAAGCAAAAGCTCGTTCACATTCACGCTAGCGCTGAAGAATTGAATCGTGTCTATCAAGCAGACCTGGCGATCTGCGCCACGATGAATGCCGCTGCGCGCAGCTTAGAAGTGCTTGATGCTCCTAATTCAGTAGCATGGGAGGCATATTCTATGCCGGCAAATGACCAATATCGCCAATGGATCACGCCGCAAAGCCTGCCGGGCTTGCCCTTTGATGACGAAGGCGGCAACGGTGACCAAAGCAAGCGTGTGGGCAGCCTCAACATGCCGCGCATTGTGAGGCTGCTGCAAAAATATCTGCCAATGGATGCCGTGCTCACTAATGGGGCAGGCAATTTCGCCAGCTGGATGCATCGCTATTTTCAGTACCACGGCTTGGCCAAAGGCTTTAAAACGCAAGTTGCGCCCACCAGCGGCAGCATGGGTGTGGGCGTGCCCGCAGGCGTGGCGGCAAACATTCTCACCGGCCGCGTGGCATTTACGATCGCTGGTGACGGCGATTTCCTTATGACCGGGCAAGAGCTGTCTACCGCCAGTGCGCATGGCGCAGCCAGCATCGTGCTCGTTTTAAACAACGGCACTTATGGCACGATCCGCATGCATCAAGAACGCGAGTATCCACAGCGCATCAGCGGCTCGCGCATCGCTGGCGCAGATTTCGTCAAACTGGCCGAGGGCTACAGTTACCATGGCGTGCGTATCACGCACAGTGACGAATTCGAAGCGGCATTGCTAGCGGCATTGCATCGCTTGAAAGAAAATCAAGGTACTTTGATTGAGCTCATCATCAGCCCCGAAGTGATCACCACACGCGCCACGCTGTCTGCGATCACACATCAAGCACTCTCAAAACAATAGCAGCCTGCGCATATTGTATGCCGGCTAGCGGCTGATTTTTCTTAAAAATGCTGAAAAACCGCGCTAATGCTTGGCTGGCGCGAACAAGCCGCCATCCATCTCCCGGTGGCGGCGCAGCGTGGTGTGGCTGGCGGCAAAATGTGTGGCCAGCTCTTCAGCAAGAAAGACGGAGCGATGCTGGCCACCCGTGCAGCCAATGGCTACTGTGACGTAGCTGCGGTGATCTTGCGCGAGGCGCGGCAGCCAGTAGCTGATGAACTCTTGAATCTGGCTGCGCATGGCCAGCACATCGGGCTGCGCTTTGAGGAAATCTATCACCGGCGCGTCGCGCCCGGTTAAAGGCCGCAACAGCGGCTCGTAATGCGGATTGGGCAGCATGCGCACATCGAACACATAATCCGCATCGAGCGGAATGCCGCGCTTAAAACCAAAGGATTCAAAGACCAAAGTCAGCTGCGTGCGGGGTGCCGTAATGAGCTGTTTGATGTAGCCCTGCAATTGCGTGCTGCGTATCAGGCTTGAATCAATCACGTGAGAGTCTTCGCGCAGCTCAGACAGCAGCTCGCGCTCCATCTCGATTGCATCCGTCAACGCCCGGCGTTGGTCACTGTCTTGGCTGGAGGAGAGCGGATGCCTGCGGCGCGTTTCGGAAAATCGGTGCACCAAAGTCTCTGTGGTGGCGTCAAGGAAAATCGTTTTCACCGACATACCCTGCGCTCTCAATGCTTTGAGCTGCCTTGGCACGATGGGCAACGAAGTTGCGCTGCGCACATCAATGGCAATGGCAATGCGGTTGACATGATGCTGCTGCTCAAGCTCCAAGAAAGACACCAAAAGCTCTGGCGGCAAATTGTCGACGCAGTAGTAGCCCGCGTCTTCCAGCGCATGCAATGCCACGGATTTTCCTGAGCCCGACATGCCGGTGATCAGGATCACTTCCAAATCGGTTTCCTCTTGCATAAGCGGGGTCATAGCGCCGCGCCTTGCAGCATTTCTTTGGCATGCGCGAGCGTGGTGCTGGAGAGCTTTTCGCCGCCCAGCATACGGGCCACTTCCGTGACGCGCTGCTCGCCTGCAATAGCCTGCACAGAGCTCTCTGTGAGCTTGCCCACCAATTTTTTGGCCACGAGCAAATGCTGATCAGCGCACGCCGCGACTTGCGGCAAATGCGTGACGGCCAATACTTGCCGGTCAATCCCCAATTGTTTCATCAGGCGGCCAACGGTTTCGGCCACTGCACCGCCAATGCCGGAATCGACTTCATCAAAAATCAGCGTACCGGCATTGCCCAGCTCGCTGGTCGTCACGGCAATCGCCAAGGCGATCCGCGAGAGCTCGCCGCCGGAAGCCACTTTACCCACCGGGCGCGGCGTGCTGCCGGCGTGGCCTGCCACTAAAAAATCTACCGCCTCAGAGCCGAAGCTCGTTGGCTCACAAGCGGTGAGCTGCACCTCAAAGCGCCCGCCGTGCATGCCCAAGCCTTGCATGGCAGCAGTAATCGCTGCGCCAAGTAAAGGCGCAGCTTTTTTGCGCTGCTTGCTTAAATTTTTGCACTGAAGGAGCAGGCTTGCGAAGGCGCTGTCCACGTGCGATTGCAGCGCTGCCAAATCGCTGGCAGCTTCTAAATTTTTAAGCTGCACCTGCCATTGCGCCAGCAGCGCGGGCAGCTCGCTAGGCGGGCGATGGTGGCGGCGAGCCAGTTGCAGCCACACTCTCACGCGCTCATCAAGCTCGGCCAGTCGCGCAGGATCGGGCGCGGTGCGCCGCGTGAAGGCTTGCAGGCTGTGGGAGATATCGTCAATTTGCGCTAAGTTTGATGCTAAATCACTGCCTAGCCGGCTAAATTCCTGCGCGAGATGCTCACTTTTCTGTAGCAGATCTAAGGCTTTAGACAGGCGCTGACTAGCGCCTTCTTCACCGCTCAGCAGTTCAGTTGCTTCATGCGCAGCGGCCAGCAAATCCTGTGCATTCGATTGCAAGCTGTGCTCGGCGTTGATGGTTTCCCACTCACCGCCTTGCGGAGAGAGCTTAAGCAATTCGCCCAGCTGCCAAGCCATACGCTCGCGCTCAGTCTCTAGCGTGGCTTGGGCGGCTTGCGCATCTGCCAAGGCCTTCGTCGCTTCTCGCCAAGCCGCGTGTGTTTGCATCACCGCAGCATCATCTATTTTTCCATAGGCATCCAGTAAGCGGCGCACCTCAGTCGGCTTGGCCAGCTGCGCCCACGCATGCTGGCCATGAATGTCTACCAAATGCTCCGCTGCTTCGCGCAGTTGCGTGAGCGTGGCCGCGCTGCCGTTGATCCAAGCGCGGCTTTTGCCTTGCGCATCAATATTTCGGCGCATAAGCAAGCTTGCGCCACCTTCAAATCCAGCATCGTGGAGCCAAGCTTGCAAGCTCTCAGGAGCATCAAATTCCGCAGAAATCTCTGCCCTAGCTGCGCCTTCGCGTACCACGCCGGTCTCCGCCCTTGAGCCCAATGCGAGCTGTAGTGCATCGACAAGAATAGATTTTCCTGCCCCCGTCTCGCCTGTGAGCACAGAAAAGCCCGCATGCAAATCAAGCTGCAGCTCGCGCACGATCACGAAGTCTCGAAGATGAATGCTTCTAAGCATTAGATGCGCCTTCCGATTCCCATCAGACCGTCCCCTCATTCCAGTGCAGCTTGCGTCGCAGTGTGTCGTAATAGCTCCAGCCCTTGGGATGCAAAAACTTCGCTGCATGCTCAGATCGGCTCACCATGATGCGGTCGCCAATCAGCAGCGAGGCTAGATTTTGCATATCGAAATTTGCGCTCGCTTCTCTGCCTGCAACCAATTCAATCGCTATTCGCGCAGAGTCTGCAAGCGCGAGTGGTCGATTAGACAATGTATGCGGCGCAATCGGCACCATCACCCAGCCCTTTAAATCAGGATGCATGATCGGCCCGCCGGCAGACAAGGCGTACGCCGTGGAGCCCGTGGGTGAGGCGATGATCAAGCCGTCTGCGCGCTGATTAGCCACAAAGCGGCCATCGATTTCAACGCGCAGCTCCACCATGCCCGAGCCTGCGCCCCGGTTGATCACCACGTCGTTCAAAGCAAGCGCATCAAACACGCAGGCGCCATCGCGCATGACTTGCGCATGCATCAGCGCGCGCAGCTCCAGTTCGTACTCGCCGCGCAGCATAGGCGCGAGGGTGTTTTTGTAATCGTCAAGCGCGATATCGGTGATGAAGCCTAGCCGCCCGTGGTTGATGCCAATCAGGGGAATGCCATAGCGAGCGAGCTGGCGGCCCATGCCCAGCATCGTGCCATCGCCGCCCACCACCAGCGCCAGATCACATTGTTGGCCGATCTGCTCCAAGCTGAGCAGCGCGTGGCCGCTTAAGTCTTTCGCGCCCAGATTGCTTGCGCTGTCGGCCTCAAACGAGACATCCAAGCCAAGGCTATGCAAAAAGTGCGAGAGATCAAGCAGCGTTTCGCGCATGCTGATGCTGGCAGCGTTGTATTTGCCAATCAGTGCCACATGGCGAAAATTGGGGATGTTGGATAGAGGGGCGCTTGATGCCATTTTTAAATTAAAACATTAAAATGAATTTTTGCTGTCATTATTCTCATTATTTTTCTGATGGACGACCGGGCCAAGCTTTTGCTCAAAGCGCTGATCGAGCGCTATATTGCCGATGGCCAGCCGGTGGGCTCGCGCACGCTGTCTAAAGCGAGTGGCCTAGATCTGTCTGCAGCGACGATTCGCAACGTGATGAGCGATCTTGAGGAGCTCGGCCTGATTGCCTCGCCGCACACCAGCGCTGGGCGCATTCCTACCTCGCGCGGCTATCGGCTGTTTGTAGACACGATGCTCACGGTGGATCAGCGCAGCATTCCCACGCAAAGCATCGCCGCCGATCAGCCGCAGCGCGTTATCAGCAACGCGGCGAATTTGCTGTCGTCTTTGTCGCAATTTGTGGGCGTGGTGATTGCGCCGCGCAAGACATCGGTTTTTCGACATATTGAATTTTTGCGGTTGTCGGAGAAACGCATTTTGGTGATCATCGTCTCGCCCGATGGTGATGTGCAAAACCG
>JAYUSD010000220.1:0-15091 GCA_043755865.1 Variovorax sp.
CCGCCGACTTGGGAAGGCGAGTGATAACGCCGCATTGAGCCGCGGCGCCAATCGTGCACGGACGCAGCTCAACACCCGTACCGTCGTCAAGGAAAGACCAGTGGCCCAAGCTCTCAGCAAACACAGGCTGAGTGCACAACCCTGCCAGCAATACCCAAGGCGTGATCCGCCCAAGTAAGCACATTTTTCGTTGCATAAAGTCTCCACCATTCAAAGTCACTTCACTTCACCCAAACTTTGAGCAACCGCTCCAGCGGCCCTTGCCCAGACTGACGTTGCCAAAGATTGGCGAAGATATCTAGCGCAAGCCAAACCGCAATAGAGACACCTGCTACCTGAGCAGCGCCAAGCTGCCCAAAAAAGCCCAGTCCATAGCCGCAAAAAAACAATGAAAGCAGCGCAGACTCACCGATGTACCCCGTAAGCGACATTCGCCCCGAGCGGCGAGACCACACGAGCACATGGGGCCAACGGCTTTTAAGCAAAGCCAGCCAAGAGACATACCCCAAAGTGAGCAAAGGCGCACCTAAGAAGCCGAGCACGACTCCCAAGGTCTCGCGCAATCCAGGTAGATCTACTCTCGCGCCCGGCCCCACAGCAAGCCAAGCCGCCGCCAAGGCAATCGGCAAGCCCACAGCCCATCCCATCGCGCTTCCTTTGAGCCAAAGCTGCCGATGGCTCTGCAGATCAGCAAGCAAATGTCGCCGCCCCGCCACCCAACCCAAGCAAAACATCGCCAACACTGACAAGCCATTGAGCGTGAAGATCAAGATTTGCATCTTGGGCCAAATGCTCCATCGGCTAGAGATGATTTGCAGAAAATTTCCCGCTGCAAACATAGCGTTAATCTGCGAAGTTTGCGCAGCGGGTTGCGCCATACCCAAGGGATCAAGCCATGCCAAAAGGACCACGCAGCCCAGCAACAAACTCCAAAGCACCAAAACGAATACAGCAAATTTCAGCAAAAACTGATCTGAGCGCTTGCACAGCCAAAGCATGTTCAGCCCGATCAAGGCATAGAGTAGCAAAATGTCGCCGACAAAAAAGAAGATCGCGTGCACTACGCCGAAGACAGCCAGCACGCTCAGGCGCCTGAGATAGCGTGCCTGCCGCTCTGGTGTGCCGTCCTTCAAGATGAAATTCAAGCTGTAGCCAAACAAAAAAGCAAACAACAAATAAAACTTCGCTTGCGCGAAAGCGACGATGGCAAAGGCCGCCGCTTGATCAAACCAGCTGGCGATGGATGCTTGCGTAAAACCCTGCCACGAAATCCCCAAAAAAGGCGCGTTCACCAGCACGATGCCCAGCAGCGCAAAGCCGCGCAATTCATCTGCAAAATCTTCGCGAGCGGGTGTCTCTAGTGTCTGTACCTGCGTTGGTTGAATCATGGATTTGCTTTTTTCTTAAACAATTTGAGCGAATGCTCAAATTGTAATTGAGCATTCGCTCAAATTCAAGCGCTCGCCTTCATCCGATATGATTTGCCAACGAAAATTCACCCATGACCGCTTTGTCTAAAGATCACATCCTCGATGCCACACTCGTTTTAATCAAAGAGCGTGGTTTTGCACAAGTTTCTACTCGCGATGTGGCCGATGCCACGGGATTGTCTCGCAGCCACTTGTACTATTACTTCCCGGATTGGGCGAGTTTGCGCCGAGCTTCGTTTGAGCGCTTTGCGCATCAAGAACTAGAAACCGCCAAGCTGGAAATTGCAAAAATTCCACAAAAGCGCGTTGTAAGGGAATTTCTGAAAGCATGCTTGCCAAGTGCCGGCGATGAGGCTTGGCCGCTTTGGCTGGGTGCGTGGCAGGAGGCTATGCGCGATCCAGAGCTTGTTGATGTCTATCTGGAATGCATGCGTTCTTGGGAAAAACTGCTGGCCGATGCGATAAGCCAAGGTCGAGAAAAAGGCTTCTTTCAATGTGCAGACAGTGCGAGAGCGGCGCGGCAGCTGTTTGCCATGACCAACGGCTATGCGCATGATCTGCTTCTCAAGGCATCCAGCACATCCAATAAAAAAGCTTTAGAAGAAGTTTTAGAGGTGGCATCGGCTTTATTGGGAACGAAGTGCTGAGGCGTAGGCTCATTCAAATGAACTGCAAATTCTTTTTTCAAATTACTTATGCTTGACCGCTACGCCGCCGCCCTGATCAAACCAGGCGTTGAAAAAATTGCGCAGATCTTGGTGCGCACGGGCATCAAGGCCGATCACATCACTCTAATTGCTTTCGCCATTGGCATCGTTGCTATTATTTGCATAGCGCTCCGCGCTTATTCGGCGGCGGCCATCCTCATATTGGTCTCAAGATTGTGTGATGCGTTGGATGGTGCAGTCGCGCGGCAAACGCAGATCACGGATGCAGGTGGTTTTCTCGACATCGCTTTAGATTTTCTGTTCTACGCAGGCATCGTGCTCGCCTTTGCATTTGCAGCGCCTAGGGCGAATGCGCTTCCCGCCGCCGTGTTGCTTATGGCTTTTGTGGGCACAACATCCAGCTTCCTCGCCTTTGCTGCCCTTGCGGCGAAGCGCGGCATCACGAGCCTGGAATATCCCGAAAAATCGTTTTACTTCCTCGGCGGCTTAGCTGAAGCCACAGAAACATTGATCATCTTTATCGCCATGTGCATCTGGCCGCGATATTTTTCCCAACTGGCCTACGCTTTTGCCGCACTTTGCACGATCACGACTTTTACCCGCATCGTGGGTGGATATCAGACGCTGAAGAAACGCTGAAAAAGCACAAAAAAAGAACTTGAAAACGAAGCTTGGTGCGAACACTTCGCACTGCTAGACTGCACAAAAGTAAGAATTCATCGCCTTGCACCGACCATTGGGTGCATCCAAGACACGCTTCGCCGCGTAAATCCCCACAAGCAAAACTATGAATAAAAGCAAACTCATCCTGATTCTGGCGCTGGTCGCGGCCATCATCGCCTTCTTTGCCTTCGATCTCGGGCGATTTTTTACGCTGGATTTCATCAAGCAAAGCCAAGCGCAGTTTGGCGAGCTTTACAAGCAAAAGCCCGCGCAGGTGATTGGTGGCTTCTTTGCGATTTATGTGGCCGTCACAGCATTGTCGCTCCCCGGCGCCACCATCATGACACTCGCTGGCGGTGCGATTTTCGGCTTGGTCACAGGCTTGATCATCGTCTCCTTCGCTTCCACGATTGGGGCGACTCTGGCCTTCCTCGCGGCTCGCTTTGCTTTGGGCGAATCAGTGCAAAATAAATTTGGCTCGCGCATGGCCGAGATCAACAAGGGCGTGGAGAAAGAAGGCGCTTTCTATCTGTTCACTCTGCGCCTCGTGCCACTTGTGCCATTCTTTGTGATCAACCTCCTGATGGGCTTGACCAAGATGAAGACGTGGACCTTTTTCTGGGTGAGCCAGCTAGGCATGCTTCTAGGCACGGCGGTTTTTGTGAACGCAGGCACGCAGCTCGCAAAAATAGATTCGCTCAAAGGCATTCTCTCGCCCGGTTTGCTTGGCTCATTTGTCTTGCTTGGCATCTTCCCGATCATTGCAAAAAAAATCATTGAAGGCCTCAAAAAGCGCAAGGTGTATGCGAAGTGGAATCACGTGAAGCCTTCATCGTTTGACCGTAATCTGATAGTGATCGGCGGCGGCGCAGGTGGCTTGGTATCGGCCTACATTGCCGCAGCAGTGAAAGCCAAGGTCACGCTGATCGAGCATCACAAAATGGGTGGCGATTGCTTGAACTATGGCTGTGTGCCGAGCAAGGCGATCATCAAATCGGCGAAGCTCGCGCATCAAATGCGGCATGCGAGCAACTATGGATTGACCGATGCGCAGCCAGCCTTCAGCTTCAAAGCCGTGATGCAGCGCATCCACGACATCATTGCCGCCATTGAGCCGCATGATTCGATGGAGCGATACACGAGCCTCGGCGTGGAATGCTTGGCTGGCTACGCAAAGATCGTCAACCCTTGGACGGTCGAGATCGCCATGAACGATGGCACAAAGCAGACGCTCACCACGCGCAGCATCGTGATCGCCACGGGAGCACGCCCCATCGTGCCGCCGCTGCCGGGTATTGAAGAAGTTGGGTACGTGACGAGCGATACGCTGTGGGAAACCTTTGCAAAGCTTGATGCCGTGCCAGCTCGGATGGTCGTGCTTGGCGGCGGGCCGATTGGCTCGGAGCTGGCGCAAGCGTTTGCGCGCTTGGGCAGCAAGGTGACTCAAGTGGAAATGGCGCCGCGCATTTTGATTCGCGAGGATGAAGAAGTCTCAAAGCATGCGATGGATTCGCTTACGAAAGACGGCGTGGATATTTTGTGCAATCACAAAGCGCTACGCTGCGAAATGACGGCTGGCGTTAAGACCTTGATCGTGGAGCATGCAGGCGCAGAAAAACGCATTGAGTTCGATCAAATGATTTGCGCAGTCGGGCGCGTAGCTCGCCTCAAAGGCTTTGGCTTAGAAGACATTGGCGTGCCCACCAGCCGCACGGTGGATACCAACGAATATTTAGAGACGCTGTATCCCAACATATTTGCCGCAGGCGATGTGGCCGGGCCCTATCAGTTCACCCACATGGCGGCACATCAGGCTTGGTATGCAGCAGTCAATGCGCTCTTTGGCACGTTTAAGAAATTCAAAGTGGATTACTCCATAGTACCTGCCGCCACATTCATCGATCCTGAAGTCGCTCGCGTGGGCTTGAATGAGATTGAAGCGAAAGCGGCGAATATTGCCTATGAAGTCACCAAGTACGGCATTGACGATCTCGACCGCGCGATTGCCGATAGCGAGGCGCATGGTTTCGTCAAAGTGCTCACCGTGCCCGGCAAAGACAAGATTCTGGGTGTGACCATCGTAGGCGTGCACGCCGGCGATTTGCTCGCCGAATACGTGCTCGCCATGAAGCATGGCTTGGGATTGAATAAGATTTTGGGAACAATCCACACCTACCCCACTCTTTCTGAGGCCAACAAATATGCGGCTGGCGAATGGAAACGCGCGCATCAGCCTCACAAGGTGCTCGCTTGGCTTAAGAAATTTCACGATTGGAGAAGAGGATGACGATGATTATGAAAACAAACTTGCAACGCCGGACTATCATTTCAATAGCGCTTAGCGCAGTATTGATGCCGGCCACCACCGTATTTGGCCAAACTTTTGATCACAACTACGCCGCATGGGAAGCTTTGCTCAAAAAGCATGTGCGCTGGCTGCCCGATAACAAGCAAAGCCGCGCCAATTACAAAGGCTTTGCTGCGGATCGCGCTGAACTGGGCAAAGTCTTAGAGAGCTTTTCCGCAGTGAGCCAAGCGCAGTTCAATGCGTGGAGCAAAGAGCAGCAAATGGCCTTCTTGGTCAATGCCTACAACACCTTCACCGTCGAGATCATCCTCACCAAATACCCAGATATCAAATCCATCAAAGAGCTCGGTTCATTTAATCGCGGCCCTTGGAAAAATGAATTCTTCACCTTGCTCGGTGCCAAGCATCATCTCGATTGGATCGAGCATGAGCAGCTTCGCCCCAAGTATGCCGAACCTCGCATCCATGTGGCCGTGAACTGCGCCAGCATCGGCTGCCCTGCGCTTTACCCGGAAGCTTTCACTGCGCCAAAGATGGAAGCCATGCTGGAAGACGGCATGCGCCGCTTCTTAGGCGACAAGACGCGCAATCGCTACGAAGGCGGAAAAATCCAAGCCTCCAATATCTTCAAATGGTTCAAAGAAGATTTCGAAAAAGGCAACAAAGGCTTTAGTAAAGTGGAGGACGTGTTTGCCAAATACGCTGATCTCCTCACAACTGATGAAACAGCGCGTAACCAGATCAAAGCCAAAAGCGTCTCGATCAGCCATCTCGATTACGATTGGAGCTTGAACGACGTGGGTCGTTAATCTGGAGCTTTGAATATGCAGCTAAAGATGGCGAGGCCATTGTCGGTAATGTATGTACTCGCGCTGCTTGGTCTGCCAACAACGGCTGCGCCATTGGTATCATTTAGCGCAGCAGCCGCTGGCTTACCGCCTGCGCCTTGGAAAATTGTTGGGCTGCCGGAGCGTTATGCCAAGCCTGTCACGCAATTTGACATCTCCGAGATTGATGGCCAGCAGGCGCTTCGCGTGCGAACCGATAAATCTTGGGGCTCAGTTGTGCATCCGCTCAACGAGATGGCCAAACCGGGCTCATTGCTCAAATGGCGCTGGCGCTTAGATCAGCCGCTGGCCAAATCCGATATTCACGCTAAAGCCACGGAAGACAGCGCCCTCAAAGTCTGTGTCAGTTTCGATATGCCGGCAGACAACATCCCCGGCGGCGAGCGCGGCCTCTTCAAACTCGCTCAATTCTTCACCAAAGACAAAATCCCCACCGCCACGCTCTGCTATGTGTGGGGCGGCAAAGAAGCCATTGGCTACGAGCAAGCCAGCCTTTTTACAGCCCGCGTGCGATTCATCGTTTTGGCCAACGAAACGACGCCGCTTAAAACTTGGCAGAGCAAAGAGCGCAACATCTATGCCGATTTTATGAAGGCTTTTGGGCATGAGGCCGGCGCAGTACCTGCGCTGAGTGCTATTGTTATCGGAGCAGATGCAGACAATACGCTCGGCAGCAGCACGGGCTATATTGGTGACGTGCAACTTACACCTTGAATCTAAAAAGCCGCAGACTGCGTAAGACTAAGACGGTTGGTCGCGTAAGAGTTTTCCTACGCGAACGACAATCAAGCTACGCTCATTATCCTGCCATGACCAAAACTCTGCTGCTCTTCAATTACGACTGGGATGCCACCGCCACGCTGGCGATGAGTAATCAGGGCCATGCCTTCGACACGCGCGGCTTCGATCTGTTTAGCTTCCCAAGCAACGCGAATCTGCCGTTTTTCAGCATGGATCGCTTTGTGAACAAGCTTGCAAATCAAGCCAAGGTACAAGGCTGGAGCGCTGTCAGCTCGCAGCACGAGCAGTTTGGCGCTTTGGCTGCCGCTCTACTCGCTCAGAAAATGGGTTGGCCAGGCACGTGCCCCAAAGCTGTTGCTGCGTGTCAACACAAGCTTTATGCACGGGAAATTTTGCAACAAGTCGCACCCGAAGCCAATGTGAGATTCACTCGGCTGCCTTGTGCGTATGGTGAAGATGTGCCGCTTGGGTTGCAATATCCAGCTTTCGTCAAGCCGGTGAAAGCCGCGTTCTCCGTGCTCGCTCAAATCGTACGTTCCCGCGAAGATTTGCAATCGTTCACGCGCTTTGGCGCGTATGAGCTATGGGTGATCAAGCATTTGGTGCGGCCTTTTGAAGAGGTGTGCGAGCGGCTCTTGCCCGAAGCGGGCACAGCGCACAGCATGCTTTTAGAAGAGCCCGTGCGTGGGCAGCAATACAGCTTGGATGGCGTGGCTTTTGCGGGGGATATCAAGCCGCTCGGCGTGGTGGATAGCATCATGTATCCCGGCACACAAGCCTTCATGCGTTTTGACTACCCTTCTCGCTTGCCACCTGCTGCGCAAGCGCAAGCATTGGATGTCGCACAGAAATTCCTCAATGCCATTGGTTTTACGCACGGCATGTTCAACATGGAATTTTTCTACGACACTGCCACGCAAACGCTCAAGGTGATCGAATTCAACCCGCGCATGGCCTCGCAGTTCTCTGATCTCTACAGAAGAGTCGATGGCCTCAATCTCCACGCCATGGCGCTGGAATTGGCACATGGCCGCGATCCTTGGGCGCTGCCCCGACTCGAACCCACGGCCAGTACTGCAGGCGCAGCTTCAAGCTTCGTTTACCGCGTATTTGACGAGCGCGCCAGCCATCTGCCACAACGCATTCCCGCTATGCCCAGCGCCGCGCAGCGCAAGCAATTGCAAACGCAATTGCCCGATCATCTCTTTCTGCAATTCCCCAAAGCCGGCCACAGCCTCGCGCGAGATTTCAAATGGCTGGGCAGCTACCGCTACGGTATTTTGCATTTGAGTGGCCGCGATGTGCATGATCTGCAAGAGCGCTGCCAACGCGCCAGCGGCATCTTGCATTGGCCGATTCCTTATGCATCAGAGCTCATTGAGGAACTCGCCTCACTCCCACCGCTCTCCTCAACTCGCTATATTTCCTAACCTCTTGTCTTAAACCCTGCATCACATCTCATGAACATTTTGACTCGCCGCATTCTCGCCTCTTCTGCCGCCGCCATGGCACTCATCCTCGGTGGCTGCGCCGCCATCAACGCGCAAAACCCCAGCGGCAATCTGCGCCCCGTCAACGCGCATGTTGTCGGCGAACAAAGCGGCGTCATGCTCAAGGGCAACGATGTCGTCTCTTACTTTACGCAAGGCAAACATGCCCAAGGCGATGCAAAATTCGCCAGCACTTACGAGAACGTCACGTTCCATTTCGCAAGCAGCGAAAACAAAGCCCTCTTCGACAAAGAGCCCACCAAATACATTCCTCAGTTTGGCGGCTATTGCGCCAATGGCGTGGTCTACGGCATCCCGTGGGGCGGCGATGCCGATACATGGCGCATCGAAGGCGGCAAGCTGTATATCTTCGGCGGCAAAGATTCCAAAGAAGCCTTCGAGCTCGATGTGACCGGCAATATGAAGCTTGCGCAAAAGTATTGGGATGAAGAGATCAAAGGCAACAACAGCTTCATTCAGCGCAGCAAACGCATCGTCTTCAAAGTACCCCACTATAAAGGTGGGGAAGAGCTGGCGAAGATGGTGGCAGATTCGAAGAAGAAGTAAGCTATCGGCGTAACTTCATCTGGACATAAACATGAAACGCCTCGCCCTTCCCTTGATCCTCAGCACCGCGCTAGCCCTAGGAGGCTGCGCCGCGATCACCGCGCAAAACCCCGGCGGTAAACTCACTCCAGTGAATGCCCACGTCATCGATGGCAAATCAAGCGTCATGCTCAAAGGCCATGATGTCGTTTCGTATTTCACACAAAATAAACATGTTATGGGCCAAGCCCAGTTCAGCAGCGTCTATGAAGGCATCACCTATCAATTCGCCTCCGCCGACCACAAAGCCTTATTCGACAAAGAACCGCAGAAGTATCAGCCGCAATATGGCGGCTACTGCGCCAATGGCATCGTCTATGGCATACCGTGGGGCGGCGATGCCGATAGCTGGCGCATGATTGACGGCAAGCTCTACATCTTCGGCGGCGCAGGCTCGCGCGATGGATTTTTGATTGACGTGCCGGGCAACACGAAATTAGCGGATAAATATTGGGCCGAAGAAGTCAGCGGCTCCAACAGTTTCTGGCAACGCAGCAAACGCCTCATCTTCCGCGTCCCGCATTACAAATCTGGTTCTGAGCTCGCCGCAGCCGTGGCAGCAGCCAAGAAGTAGATACTATTGATTTAGTAGCGCTTCACGCAGTATTTACGCCGGCTAGAGGCTGATTTCTTATAAATTTTCACATGCAGCGCTCGGATGGGCGCTTTTTTTCCACAGGAGACAACTATGCAAATATTCTCAGCAAGCAGATCGCGAAGCTCGATCTTAGGCCCGCTCACCAGCGGCGCAGGCGGCAGCCCAGCACCGACGTTTGGAGACCGCCATGACAACTGCTAATTCGTCCATCGCTTTTTCTCCCTCCCCCCTCTCCAACCCCTCCCTCCCCCGCTCCGCCTCTCCAAGATGGAAGATGGCCTTAAATGTAGAGCGCTGCATTGGCTGCCACGCCTGCTCGGTGGCCTGCAAAGTTGAAAACGAAGTGCCGCTCGGCCGTTTTCGCACCAAAGTCTATTACCACGACAGCGGTAAATTCCCCAAAGTCAAACGCAACTTCCTGCCCACCCTGTGCATGCAATGCGAAGACACGCCTTGCCTGAAATCTTGCACCAATAACGCCATCGAAATGGGCAAAGACGGCATCGTGCGCGTGCTCGCCGACAAATGCGAACACCTCGGCTTTTGCGAGACAGCCTGCCCGTATGGCGCGATTGGCTGCGACGACAACGATGTGGCCGACAAGTGCGATTTCTGCTCGCATCGGCTCGATGCCGGCATGGAGCCCGCCTGCGTCGAGACTTGCCCTGCAGAGGTCTTCCATTTCGGCGATGCGAATGAGCCCACATCAGCGTATTCAAAATTCATGGCCAAGCACGGCAGCAAAACGGCTGTGCTCAAGCCCGAAGAAAAGACCAAGCCCTCAGTGGCATACCTCGGCCATTCAGTAGAGATGGAAGCCAAAATCCCCAAAGGCCGCGTGCATGATCCGTATTCGTATGAGATCGAAACCTGGACTCAGCTCGCCCCCAGCTTCCCCAAAGAAAAGCGCGTGCAGTGGGCCAAAGTTGAGCAGCCGATGAAGGTGAAAAGCACTACCGTGAGTGAAGCCAACGCAAACAAAGGGAGCAAAGCATGAAACGCCGCAACTTCCTTCAAAACAACGCCACCTCGCTGGCCACCATCGCCCTAGGCCAAACCATCCTGCTCGCGCCCGACACGGCCGAAGCCGGCATCCTAGACATCTTCCGCACCACCCCCAAGCTCTACGGCCAGCGCAAAGATGTGCGCAATGCCAACGGCAAAGGCCGCAAGAAAAACGATTACAGCAAAGCCACGATCACCAAAGGCGTCTGCCTCAATTGCTCCACAGTCTGCGGCATCCAAGGCTACGTGATCGATGGCAAATTGGTGAAAATCGGTGGCAATCCAGAAGACCCAAATAACGGCAAAAGCTTGTGTGCCAAAGGCCAATCCGGCCCTACCATCAACAGCTACGCCGATCGCATTTTGTATCCCATGAAGCGCGTGGGCAAGCGCGGCGAAGGCAAATGGCAGCGCATCACCTGGGATGAAGCCTACGGCATGATCGCCCCGCGCATCAAAAAAGCCATGGATGAAGGCAAACCCGAAGAAGTGGCCCTGCAGATCGGCCGCTCGCGAATCGCAGAAGAGACGACGCGTTTTCTAAATGCGATTGGTTCGCCATCGCTATTCAACCACCGCGCCCTTTGCTCCTCCAACAAGCGCGCCGCGAACTACGTAAGTTTGGGCGAAACAGATTGGGAATCTGGCGATTTCGAGCGCGCCAAATACATCCTCAATTTCGGCGCGAATTTCTATGAAGCGCATCAAGGCGCAATCCACGCCGCCAAGCGCATCATCCGTGGCCGCTACGACAATGGCGCCAAGCTCGTAACTGTTGACGTGCGCCTGAGTAACACCGCAGGCCGCTCCGATGAATGGCTCTGCCCCACTCCTGGCACAGATGGCGCGCTCGCACTCGCAATGGGCCACGCCATCATGGCCGCTGGCAAACACGATGCCGCATGGCTCGATACTTGGAGCAACGTCGGCGCAGAAGAACTCAAAAAATGGATCGCGCCTTACTCACCTGAATGGGCAGAAAAAGTCAGCGGCATCCCCGCTGAAGACATCCGCCGCATTGGCTTAGAGTTTGCCGCCGCAGCGCCCCGCTCCATCGCGTTCACCAATCGCGGCTCAGGCGCGCATTACAACGGCTTCAACGCGGATCGTGCCGTAATTTTGCTCAACGCCATCGTCGGCAGCATTGGCAAAGAAGGCGGCTATTGCTATGGCGAAGAGCCCACGCGCGTGCCCCCGCGCGTCTTCCCGCAGCCGCAGCCCATCCCGCCCGCGCCTAAAGCCAAGAGCTTGATCGAAGATCCGCCTGAATGGCCGCTAGCCAACAAATGGCAGCGCATGAAAGTCGGCCAAATCGTCTATCAAGGCATCAAAGAAGGCCGAGGAAAGATTCAGGTGTATTTCAGCTACACCGTGGCCACGCCGCAGACTTGGCCTGAAGGCCGCAGCTTGGCCGTGGAAGTGTTGTCAGACGAGAAGCTCATTCCCTTTCACGTCTGCTCCGATGTGGTCTATTCCGAGCAAGCACATTACGCTGATCTGATCATGCCCGATGCGACGTATACCGAGCGCTGGGGCTTCGACACGCGCAACAACATGGAGCTGCGCGATTACGTCACGCTGCGCCAGCCCATGGTGCAGCTGCCCGCAGAATGCGTGAGCTTTGTGGATTCGCTGATCGAAATCGGCAAGCGCATCAGCCCGGAGACGGCCAAGTATTTCAACTTCAAAAATCACGAAGATTGGCTGCGCCAGAGATGCGGCGCGTTTGGCAAGCGAGCGGAAGTCAGCGCAGAGTTTAGCGGCGCCACAGCTAACGATGGCTTCGACTACATGCGCAAACACGGCGTGTGGCAAGACATGAGCAAACCGAAATACTACGATCTCTACAACTGGGAAATGCCAGAAGCCCAGCTGAAAGACACGCGCGTTGAAGGCAGCAATATCCTGCGCAAAAATGCGGCGGGAAAAGATGTCGTCGTCGGCCTCATGGCGGGTGGCAAAGCCCGCCGAGGCTTCGCCACGCCTTCGCGCAAATTCTCCGTCTATCACGAAGACATTGAGCAAGCCGCCAAGGATCGCAAGTTCACGGAAGATGGCGGCAAAGGCATGCCCACCTATTTCTCCATTCCATCGCACGACAAGATGACGCCCGAAATGCTGCATCTTGTCACGTTTAAATGGAATGTCCACACGCAGGGCCGCACGCAAAGCCAGAAATTCTTGACCGAAATCGTGCATCACAACCCCATGTGGATTCACACCGAGCAAGCCGCCAAGCTCGGCATCAAGACGGGCGACTTGATCGAGATCACCACCTACCGCCCCCACGGCCACGCCATGAACGCAGGCGCAGGCCAAGTGCTCGGCACAGCGCAGATCACAGCCTACGTCACAGAAGGCATCCATCCGCGCACGGTGGCGGTATCCAACACCCTAGGCAACTTCTTCCACGGCCGCGCCGCCACAGCCCTCAAAGGCCGCAGAGGAAATAGCGCCGCGTGGGATAACAAAATCGAAACGGAAGACCAAGATTTGGTAGACGACATCTGGTGGGATCCCCGCAAAGGTGGCACAGGCAGCGGCTACAACATCAACGCCATCCTCCCCATCCAACCCGCGCCTTTGGTCGGCATGCAAGGGTGGTATGACACAGTGTGTACGCTACGTAAAGTTTGAAGCCTTTCAAGCACTCCGCCGGCATAGAACCTGCGCGGAGTGCTATTACTTTCGGAGCGAAGGCTGAGAAATTAGGGTCAGATCACAATTCAGGAAAACGATCCACCCGGCGCGAATTCAAGCCCAGCCGAAATTGTGCTCTGACCCTAATTTCTCAGTCTTCGCGGTGCGCGCCAACGATCTTGCAATCTGCAAACACTGCTTGCACGTAACCGTCCCACACCACCATCTCCCCAGCGGCCTACCGCGAGGCAGTCGTCTCGGACATTTTTTTTGAAAACACACGCGACAGAGGCTATCGCAAGCCAACCCTCTCCCCACGCGCCTTCCAAAAAAATTTCCCAATCCAACCGCCTCGCGGTCTCCGCCTGAATAAGCGTGATTTCCGCTGTAAGAACGGGGCAATCAAAAGATACGCAACTAACGTACAATAAGCGACATGCTTGCCACTTTCGTTGAACTCCCTCCATTCGAGCGAATCCGCAAAGACTATCTCGACGACGATGCTTACAGCGCTTTGCAGAAAGAGTTGATGGCCAACCCAGAAGCGGGCGACATGATCGAGCAAACGGGCGGTTTGCGAAAGATTCGCCAAGCAGATCCGCGCCGAGGAAAAGGCAAACGAGGTGGCTTGCGAGTAATTTACTACCGGTGGCTTGGCGGCGATCAGTTTTGGCTTTTTGCAGTGTTCGATAAAGATGAGGCAGACGATCTCACAGCCGATCAAAGAAAAGCCTTGAAGCAAATGCTCAAGCGAGAGCTTGAACTTCGCCAACTACCAAAAACTACCGATGACAGGACTTCAAAATGACCAAGACACTCCATAGCAAGCGCGCTAACAAGCGCGATATCTTTGCTGAACTGGTAGAAGGTTTTGATGCACTAGCAAAACAACGCGAAGGCAAGCTCACCCTGCGTACTTTCAAAGTGCAAAGCAAACCCGTCCCAAATCTCAGCCCGCAAGACGTGCTCAGCGTGCGAGAGCAACTGCACTTATCCCGCCCAGTATTCGCCAGCTATCTGCGCACCAATCCGCGCACGCTAGAAAACTGGGAACAAGGCCGCGCCAAACCCAACGCTCAGGCCGCCCTGCTAATCCGCATGGTCGCGCAGTTTCCAGACATGGTGCAACGCTTGGAAGCGGTTTGATTTTTTTTGGAGCGAAATTATGTTTTGCGCCGCAGCTTTTGTGGCGTACATAGCGCTAGGCTTTAAATATGACAACCCACGAACTTGATCTTTTTGAAAACGCAATAGATAGTTTGGCTGAGGCATTGGCAAAGTTTGAAGCGGGTGATGGCGGTGAACCGAAGGCGTATAAGTTCGCGGTGCTGCATATGGCGCACTTCGTTGAGTTAATCTTTAAATACCACATTGCTAGCAAGCATCCACTCCTGATCTACAAGGAGCCGTTCTCCGCGAAAGTTGATAGGAACAAGACAATCACTTTATGGGATGCAATCAACTTCATAAACAATGAAGCTACTGGTACGGTCTCACCAGCACTCAAGAAGGATCTCGAATGGCTAAAGTACCTACGAAACGAGATCGAACATCACAAATTTAAGATGCAGGTGTCCGAGGCTCGAACAACAATTGGCCGACTGTTTCGTTCTGTTTTAGAGTTTCTTGGCAATCACACGGACATCGAACTTGCATCGTCGATCCCGGAATCAACGATGAGGGCCTTCAAGCTACTCTCCGATGAGTACGAGTTTAAGCTTCGCACAACGCTTATGGAAGCAGAGGCCTTTGAAGAAAAAAACCCAATCGATCACCGTGACCCTGATGCTCGTCCCGTGCGCCTGGAATGCGAGAACTGCGCGAACCCAACTCTCCTGCAGAATGATGAATCATCCACCGGTTATCGCTGCTCATTCTGTAGCAACGAGGATGGAGACAACGTTCCAGCAAGTTGTGACATCTGCGGTGTTGAATCCACTCAAGGAGAATTGGTGGAGTCGGAGGTCAATGATGGCGAGACGGAGCTATGTACTGGCAAATTCGAGTTTCGTGTCAGCAGTAAATAGACTTGTCCGGTTTAGTAGCAAATAGATTGTCCGCTTTTTCCTTGATTGATAGATGCGCTGTGCTGGG
>JAYUSD010000221.1:0-35721 GCA_043755865.1 Variovorax sp.
TCGCAGCCGCTCTATCCGGAGAAAAGTCTTCAGCACACCAACAAGACAAAGCGCAGCAACGCCAATATCACTACAAATTTAATAGCACGCCGCGCAATAAACACGCCGGCTATATGCCAAAAACGCTCAAAAAGTTACTTGATACACACCATCCGCACTTGTTTGATATCGGTCAGCCCCATCATCACTTTTTCCATGCCGTCCATCTTCAGTGTTCGCATCCCGCCGCCCACCGCTGCTACAAAGATATCGGCCACGCGCGCGCGCTCTTGGATCAGCTTCTTCACCGTATCGTTGGCCTCTAACAACTCATGCAAACCAATGCGGCCTTTGTAGCCTGACTTGTTGCACTTATCACAACCCACAGCCCGATAAAAGCGCAGGCTGCCATCTTGGCCATAGTTGTCTGTCCACGTTTGCAACAGCTCCTGTTGCGCGCCGCCCTTATCAGCCACCCAAGCTGCCGTGTGCTGCAAATCCTCAGAATATTCTTTGATGAATTCTTTGACTTCTTTCGCATCCGGCGTGTACGCCTCTT
This sequence comes from Variovorax sp., assembly GCA_043755865.1. GTDB lineage: Bacteria > Pseudomonadota > Gammaproteobacteria > Burkholderiales > Burkholderiaceae_C > JANMDU01. The sequence goes on from JAYUSD010000221.1 coordinate 539, forward strand.
TGCAATCACACAGCTTCTTGGCCAAGCGCTGCGCGAGGATGCCCAGCAAGGCATCGGCAAAGTTAAACGGATCCATGCCCATATCCAGCAAGCGGATGATCGATTCTGGGGCGCTATTCGTATGCAGCGTAGAAAATACCAAATGGCCTGTGAGCGAAGCTTCCACGCCCATGCTCACCGTCTCTTTGTCGCGCGATTCGCCCACCATGATGATGTCTGGATCGGCTCGCAAAAAAGCGCGCATGATGGTGGCGAAATCCAAGCCCGCTTTTTTATTCACCTGCACTTGGCGCAGGCCTTTTTGCGTGATCTCGACCGGGTCTTCCGCCGTCCAAATTTTGGTGTCAACTTTGTTGAGAAATTTCAGTATCGAATGCAGCGTTGTCGTTTTGCCTGAGCCGGTGGGGCCGCAGACATAGAACAATCCGTAAGGCTTAGATACCGTTTTCTCCAAACGCTCACGATTGTGCGGCGTCAGGCCCAGCTTATCCATGGGAATCGGTTCGCCAGAGGCCAAAATCCGCATCACCACATCTTCTACGCCGCCTGACGATGGAATGGTGGCCACGCGCAGCTCGATATCAAGCGGCCCGTATTTCTTGAATTTGATCTTGCCATCTTGCGGCTTGCGTTTCTCGGAAATATCCAAATCGCACATGATCTTCAAGCGCGTCACCAAGGCTTGGCGAAAGCTCGCGGGCACTTCAATGTAAGTTTGCAAGCTGCCGTCAATGCGAAAGCGAATGCCCGTCTTGGCTTTGCCGGGCATAGGCTCAATGTGAATGTCGGAGACTCGCTGATTGAATGCGTCAATGATCACTTTGTTGACGAATTTGACCAACTCGTTGTCTGCCGCTGCGGATTCAAGCGCCGATTCATCGGCATCTTCGTCCAGCGGTGCATTCAAATCAGCCAGCAGCTCATCAATCGAGCCGCCTTCTACGCCTGCGCCGAAAAATTGCACAATGGTTTCTTCAAACTCAGTGTGTGTGGTGACGCAATATTTGATTTTTGAGACACGCGGAAAAATCTGCTGCACGATGCGCGAGCCGCGCACAGCCTCTGGGTCCAAGCACATCACCACCAGGCCTTCAGGCGTTTCTTCCAGCGGCAGCCATCCCTGCGAATGCACAAAATCAAGCTTCAGCGGAGAATGGAGCATCTCCGAGCGAATGCGCCCGCTTTTGAAAGCCTCATAATCAACACGGAAGAATTTAGCAAGCGATGGGCCAATCTGCGCAGGCCGAATACCAAAATCGGCCATCAGCAAATGCTCAACAGATTTGGCTTGGCTTCGTGCCTGAGCCACACAATTGATCAGCTGATCAGCGGTCAACACACCTTCACTGACGAGGCCATCGTATTTTGTGGCCTTCTTGCGCGCGGCATCATCGACCAGTTTGTTGGCCTTTTCAGCGCGCTGGCGGATGGCAGTCGCCAGCGTTTTGCAAAGCTGGGTTGCGCCTTCCAGCTCCAGCTCACCAAAGGGCACATCGCCCTTGTTGTTGATCACTTGCAACACGCCATGCAGCATCTCGCCATCCAAAATCGGCATCACCAGCATTTGCTTGGTGCGGTAGCCCGAGCGCTTGTCCACTTCTTTGAGAAATGCCAGAGACGGATGAATGCGTTTTAAAGCTTCGTCTTCATACACATCAGAAATATTCACCGGCTCGCGCGCCATGGCCACATAGCCAGCAATGCTCTGTACGCCAATGGGCAGTTTCAAATCTTTGGCCACATTGAGGCCCGTTTTGATCTTGGAGATGATCGCGGTGCCGTCTTCAGCAGTAGCGTAGAGTGTGAGGCGATCTGCATTGAGCAGCTTGCAAATGTCTTCGCTGGCATCCAGCATCAGCTGGTCGATGTTTTCTGTGTCATGAATGCGCGTTGTGACTTTTTGCAGTTGCCGGTAAAACAGCACTTCGAAGGTCATGCCGCGTTTTTCGGGCGGCAGCATCTGCGAGTCGAAAAAAGCTTTCTCGGCGGCAGACGGTGCAGCAGGCGGCTGGGCGACGGCATTCATATGATGAGCTCCTGACCGGCGCGCAGCCAGCGGATATCGTGTGTGACGTTCGGGCCAAACGGTTGGGTTTGGTCAAAGCGCTGGATTTCCTCCATGATCTGCTCCGTCTCAGCGGGCTTGGTGTGCGTGATGTAAATTGGGAAATGCTTGGTCTTGTCGATCTGGTCAAGCTCCTCTGCAAGTACATTCGGCGAGAGATGCAGACTCAGGTGCGCCAATTGTTTTTCGCGGTTGGAAAATGCCGTCTCGATCACGAGCATGGCCACATTCATTTGATTGATGCGCTTCCAAAAAGCCGGGTTGCGCTCGGTATCACCGGAGAACACCCAGCAGCCCGCCCCCGCAGTGATCGCATAGCCTACCGCTGGCACGGTGTGAACCGCAGGCAAAGCTTCCACCATTTTGTCGCCAATTTTCAGACGCGCGCCGCTTTGCAGCGGATGAAAGCTCAAAAACGGTTTCTCGGCGCTAGGGATTTTGGTGAAATCGGGCCAAATGTGATTGTTGAAAATATACTGCTGAAGAGCGGCAATCGTCTCAGGCAGCGCATGCACGCGTAGCGCTTGGGTGCGAAAGGATGCAACCGAATCAATCATCAGCGGCAAATTGGCGATGTGATCCAAATGCGAATGCGTGATTAGCACATCGTTGATCGCGGCCATCTCAGCCAAGGTGAGATCGCCCACGCCTGTGCCTGCGTCCACCAGCAAATCCTCGTCAATTAAGAAAGAGGTGGTGCGGCAATCTTTGGCGATGGCTCCTGAGCATCCCAAAACCCTGATCTTCATGAGGCGTAACTCCCTTAATTTATTTCGTCTCGAAATTCGTTGCGCCATCCCAACTTGGATCAAATGGCAGCTCTCGCATAGAGGCTACACGGTCAGAGTAGAGTTGGTAAAGGTATTTTTTCGCGGTTTTGCCACCCGTCATCGCTTTAACATCTGTTTTCCCGCCTACCGTGCGCTCGATATTGAGCATGTGCAGATCGCATTGGTCCCAATCTTGGCTGCGATAGCATTTAAGAAAGCCGTTCCAAAGCTTGATTTCGTCGGCCAGCTCCTTAGGCAAACGATCTAACGGCGCGAGTGGCCAAAAAATCGTCACGGCTTGCTCTTTGCCCTTCACGCGCACCTTATCAAGCTCTTGCCAAGCAAAATCAGATGCTAGTTTTTTGGTGGATTCGCTCACCACGATGTCTACGCCATAGGTTTTCGACAGTCCTTCCAAACGCGAACCCAAATTCACAGCATCACCAATCACGGTGTAGCTCTTGCGAATGCTCGATCCCATGTCGCCTACGCACATCATGCCGGTGTTTAAACCGATGCCTACGCCAATCTCGGGCGTGCCCTTGGCGCGATATTCTTCATTGATCTTGCGCACCTCGTTGGCCATTTCCATCGCTGTTTTTACTGCCAAAGCCGCATGCTCAGGCGAATCCACCGGCGCGCCCCAAAAGGCCATCACACAGTCCCCCATGTATTTGTCAATCGTGCCGCGGTTGTTGCGAATCACATTCGTCAAGCGACTAAACACATCATTGAGCAAGCCTTGCAGTTGTGTGGGATCCATCGTCTCGCTCAGCTTGGTGAAGCCGCGCATGTCACAAAACATCACGGTAAGTTCTTTGCTTGAAGCTTTCATGCTGTAGCTGTTGGGGTCTTTGACCATTTCATCGACCAGCTCGGGCGGTACATAGGTGCCAAACAAGTCGGCAATCTGGCGCTTGGATTTGCTCTCTACAAAATAGCCATAGCTCATATTCAGCGCAAATGCAGTCAGCGCCATCACCAGTGCAGCGGCCAGCGGCAAAACCAAACCTGCGCCCAAATACAGCCAAAAATTCATGCCCACCAGGCCTGCAATCACAGCCACGCTCAGCGCGACCGCTTTGGGCGCTGATAGCAACGGCAATGTGAAAGCCAAAATCAAACCCGCCAGCACGAGCACGATGAATTCATAGCCCACGGCGTAATCAGGTTTGACAAAGATACGGCCATCAAGCAAACCAGAGATCACATTGGCATGCACCTCAACGCCGGGATACGTCTCGCCCACGGGCGTGACGCGCAAATCAAGCAGGCCAGGCGCTGTGGTGCCAATCAACACAATCTTGCCGCTTAGCGCACCTTCGGGCACGCGGCGCGCAAGCACATCGGATGCAGACAGATACTTAAACGAGCCGCCCGCCACATTGCCCGGCCCACGGTACGGCACGAGTGCGGCCACGCGATCATCCACAGGCACAGCCAAGCTCTTGCTGCCCTGCTTGAGCAAAATACTCTCAAGGCCTTGGTAGTTGCGCGAGAGAAAGCGCTCCTGCGGAAAACCCGGCTCAACCTGCGGCAGCCCAGTGAGCACACGAAAGACCGCCATCGACAGCGATTCGTAGTATTGCCCTTTGTATTCAGCAATCAGCGGGATCGACCGCACGACACCATCGGTATCGGTGATGGAATTAAAGAAGCCAGCCATCGGAGCGGCTTTGGCAATCGGCTCAATATTGGAGCCAAAGCCTGACCAACTGGTGAATTTGATGGGGCGGCCTTGCAGGGCATTTTTTTGCATGACCGACTGCGGCAAAACCCCGTTGGTGCGGCCATCGCGATCACTGGTCATGTAGTAGCCCAGCACCGCCGGGCGCTTGTCCAGTGAGCGCGCAAACAAGTTGTCGTAGTCTAAGCTGGCTTCAATCTGGTTTAAACGCTCACCAAAGCCCGGTTGATCTTTGAGCTCACTGCTGGCCAATTGGCGCAAGCGCTTTAAGCCCGAACTGTCATCGGGCTCGGCAAACACCACGTCAAAGCCCAAAATAGCCACCTTTTGCCGGTCATAGAGCTCATTGGTGAGCGTGGCCATTTTGTTGCGGCCCCAAGGCCAGCGGCCGACCTCGGCCAAGCTTTTTTCATCAATATCGACAATGACGATGCGATCATCCAGCGTTTTGGGCATGGTGGCGCGCAAGCGCGTGTCGTAGATGATGTCATCGAGCCGCTGAAGCACGGTGATTGGCACCACATTGGCAATATGCAGCAGCGCCAACAGCAGCGGAATCAACGTGACCAGGATGCGCGGCCAATGCCTGGTCAAGAGCTGCATGCCGCCTCCGCTGTATTGGATCAATGACTAACTTTAACGATGGACGTTAACGGATAAAGTGTCTGCGACAACAGGCGCGCGCAACGAGGTGGAACTAAACCGGTGTCGCGTTCAATGCAAATTGCATTTGTGTGCCAGCTAACTCCAGCACATCGCCGTCTTTCAATGTTACTGGCTCTGCGCCAATCGGCGAACCATTCAGCGTGGGCCTGCTGGTGCCCTCTACATGCGCCACCACAAAACCGTGCGGGCGCTTGGTGATCGCTGCCACCGCCACACCGGGCTTGCCGATGGTGGTCACGACCTTAACGAGCGGCACTTCACGACCTGCTGCTGCGCCCGAGAGCACTTTGATGGCAGCGTTGGAGGCTGGAGCCGCAGTGGGCGTGTAGGCTGCGGCTGGCGCTGATGCACCCAGACCTGCTCCGCCGGCCTTGATCACCATCGTGCGCTCAAAGCCCGCTTCTTCTTGCTCGTTGGCATACTTGATTTTGTACTTGCCAATTTCAATGGTGTCATTGTTGGCCAGCATCTGCTTTTTCACGGCTTTGCCGTTGATGTAGGTGCCATTGGTGCTGTTCAGATCTTCGAGGCTGACTTCATTGCCCGCAAGCTGAATCACTGCATGCTCGCCACTGACGGCAAGGTTGTCGATCACGATGTCGTTGTAAGGCCTGCGACCCAATGTGGTGCGGTCTTTCGTCAGCTGTACTTCTTTGATGACGACACCGTCGATCGACACGATCATTTTCGGCATGGTCGGCTCCTGTTGTTGAGTAAATTTATTTGCCAAGCAGACGCGACATAAAACCGCGCTTGCCTTGCCCATCCAAAGCCCGCACCAGCAGCACAGAGATGTTGTCTCTGCCGCCACCGGCGTTAGCCGCGTCAATTAAGGCCTTGGCCTTTGTATCCAAATCTTCTGCTACCCGCATGATATCAGCGATGCCCTCATCAGAGACCATATCTGACAAGCCATCCGAGCACATGAGGTAAAGATCACCCACGTCGCAGCGATGTTCGTTGGTCTCAAGCATCACCACATCTTCAACGCCCAGGGCGCGAGTGACCAAGTTTTTATTCAGTGAGGTGGCCGCTTGCTCTGGCGTGATCAGGCCCGCATCCATTTGCTCTTGCAGCAAAGAATGGTCTTTGGTGATTTGCACAAATTCCTCGCCGCGCAGGCGATAGCAGCGCGAATCGCCAATGTGGCCGATCATGATGCGGCCTTCTTGGAAAACTCCCACGACCAGCGTCGTGCCCATGCCCGTGTACTGCGGATTGGAATTGGCGGCATTGAAGATCGAGCGGTTGGCATTATCGACGCAAATCTCGAGCGCGCGGCGCACCTCGCGGGCATTGGCATTCTTGCCGGCTTGCGAGAGCCAGCGGCTCATTTCTGATTTGATAAATGCTGTGGCCATGCCACTGGCGACTTCGCCCGCGTTGTAGCCGCCCATGCCATCGGCCAGCACGGCAAGTTGCGTCGGAGCGTCGAAAACCACTGAATCCTCGTTGTTGTCTCGAGATAAGCCGGGGTCGGTATGGGAGGAAAACTGGTAAATCATTGAGTAATTGCGAACTATAGCGGCTTTCGGGTGCTTTTCTGACCGACTAACGACAACCTATTGACCACTTGGCCCGGGCGGGCGAGTGACCATGGTTTTCTCAAAGGGATCGTCAGCGACAGCAGGCGGTGGGCCGCCGCGTGTAAATTTCTGCGTGGCTGCGTGGCCGCCGGTGATGCCCAGTGATGCTGGCTCGGTGGGGGCATAGTCGCGCGTGAATACTTGCGTATCGTCTAAAAGCGGCGCTGTTCTCGAAACTTGAGTGGCTAGGTCTGCCGGCGCAACGGTTTGCATGATTTGGGTTTTTTCACCCGTTGTTAGTGCGCTTGCCGCCGGTTTTGATATGGTGCCAGTAGAAGACGCATCATTGAGCTCGCCCATCACAGCTCGCAAATCTGCCGCAAACTGCTCGCCATCTTGGTAACGCGTCTCAGGCCGCTTTGATAGGCTCATGGCGACCACATCAGCCAATTTTTGAGGAATCTCGGCGCGAACAATCCGAATATCGGGCGCTTCTTCGTTGGCAATTTTGTACATGAGCTCAGCCATCGAATCGCCTCGGAAAGGCAACACACCAGCCAGCATTTGGAAGAGCATCACGCCCAAAGAATACAAATCTGAGCGGCCATCCACTTTTTTGCCGGCAATTTGCTCGGGGCTCATGAAGCTTGGTGTGCCCAGCACCATGCCGGTTTTGGTTTTGCTGGAATCGGTGATGCGGGCAATGCCAAAGTCGGTGACTTTGACGGTGTCTGAGCTGTGCTCATACATCACGTTGGCCGGCTTGATATCGCGGTGAACCACGCTGTTTTTGTGGGCATACGCGAGGGCTGTTGCCACCCGCTCCACGATGGAGGCGACGCGCTGCATCGGCAACAAATTGGCATTTTTGCAGAAGTCGACCAAATCCTTGCCCTTGAGGAATTCCATGGCGATGTAAGCGAGATCGTGCTCCTCGCCCGCATCGTAGATCGTCACGATATAGGGATGCTGCAAGCGGCCGGCGGTTTCGGCTTCTCGGAAAAAGCGCTCGCGCGCATCAATCAGTTCGTCGCCATCAAACTCTTGCGACAGCGCCATGGTCTTGATCGCCACGACGCGACCAATCTTGGGATCCTTGCCTAGATACACCACGCCCATGGCGCCCTTGCCCAACTCTTTTTCCACGCTGTAACGCCCCAACATCGGCTTTTCCACGCCGCCGCCATCAAGCAGCATCGTGCCTCCCGGATGCGAGCCGCCGCCGCCCAAAATCACGGTTTCCGACAAATTTTTGGCGCGATTGAGTTTGTCTTTCAGCCCCTTGTGATCTTTGTCAAGGGTGGCCATGTGTTCGTACACGGCTTGGGCCTTGTTGAACTGGCGCTTGCGCTCAAAATCCAGCGCAAGATTGCCCAAGTTATCCAGCAAGGCGCCAGAGGCCGGTACGCGGCGATAGCGATCAAGCGCCTCATCCAAGCGCCCTTGCCCGGCAAGTGCCAAGCCCATCATCCGATTGGTCTCAGCTGATTCCTCGTCTGATTTGACTTTGCCTGCTTCGGTGACTAGGAAGCGCTTTGTGGTGAGAGCCAAATGGCCGATCAGCAGCAATACAGCAGGCAAGACCAATTGCAGCCAAGTGGCGGCGCCGGACAGCAAGCCAAACTCCAAGCCGAGGAGCAAAACAAACAGCGCAGCAGTGATGCCTGCGCCCATGCCAGCGGACAGGCGCGGTAGGACTGCTATCAGATACGCTGCGATGATTAAAAACGCCAAGAAGGAAATCAAATACCCCCAACTCGGCTGCACGATGAAATGCTCATTCAATATGCTGGAGGTGACGTGCGCAATCGATTCAGCCGGGCTCATGTCTTTTGCCGCCGGGGTTGGGAAAATATTGCCCACACCAGCCGCTGTAGCGCCGATGATCACAATCTTGTCGGCATATTTGCTCGCTGGAATTTTGCCAGAAAGGACATCGTAGAAAGAATCCACTGGGAAAGCGCGCTTGTCTGCACTGCTTTTATAAAACTGTGGCCGCATGACCGCGGTCTCATCGGTTTTGATCTTTAGCTTACCAATTTGAACCGATTCGCCTGAGTTGAGCTTGATGTCAGTGGGGCTGAGATTTAGGCTTTTGAGAGCGACCATCAAGGCCATGGAAGGCACGGCTTTGCCATAGTAGTTAACCAAGAGTGGTTCTTCACGCACCGCGCCGTCGTCCTTGTCGAGCAGCAGGTTTAAGTGCCCAACGGCTGCTGCGCCATTGCCGATCAATTCAATGGGCTGCTGGCCGGAGAGCGCCGGCATGGAGAAACCTTGGCCCTCGTCTATCGCGCTTTTCAATGCAAACGCTGGCAGGGGCTTATCGGCATTGCCCAAAGGCTCGCCCATCTTAAACACAGAGGGCAAGATGACATTGCCTGCTTTTGTGATGCTGGCAGCCAATTTGGCATCGGAATCTAAAGTGAGCTCTGCCTCAGCAATCACTTTGCTGATTTGCTCAATGGCTGGCTGAGGGTTGGTCGGATCAGGCGCACCCAAGTTGTCTTTGATTTTGCGGATGTATTGCAGGCCACGGTCTGTTTGCGGCTCAAAGAAGAAGGTGGTGTTGGCAATAACCTTGGCTTTGGATCCGGCCAGCATGTCCGTCATTTGAGCGTGGACTTCTCGGCTCCACGGCCAGCGACCAATATTGGCAATGCTTGTGTCATCAATGGCGATCACGGCGATTTTGTCGGAAGGCTGACGGCTGGTAGAGGTGCTGGCGTAATCGTAGAAGCGGCGCTCAAGCGTGCCGGTCAGGTCACCGAACTTATGCAGCGACAACACGGCAAGCACTACCAGCACGCCCACAAACCAGTCGGCGCGCCAAAAGTTTCTTTTATTGAGTGTGGATGTCGCCACAGTTACCCTTTTCACCTTCATTCACGCACTAGTCAAAGTCACTTTTCAGGAAAATGCGCTAAGTTGTTGTCCCAATGGAAAATTTTCACATCTGAAGTTTCAACGATAACAGACACCAAAACGACAATCAAGGCAAAAAATCACACAGTGAATGCATTTTGTTGCAAATAAACGCCATGGGTGTGTGAAGGCGTTCGCCGCCTACTTCAGCGACACATAGCTCGAAAAGCGCTGTCGCCACGCTTATTTAGGCAAATTTTGCGCTCTACGCTGCAAAAACTGACCCACAACAAATACCAACGCGGCCCCTGCAGCAGCGCAGGCATATTCCCAGACTTTGCCTTCGGGGCGAATCCCAGCCAGTGCAATGTCGGTGTAAGCCATTTGGCCCGCAATCCAGCCCAGCAGCATAGCGCCCAAAGTAATGATGAACGGGAAACGCTCCATGAGCTTAAGCACAATTTGGCTGCCCCAGACGATGATGGGAATGCTGACCAGTAGACCGAAGATCACCAGCGGCATTTGATGCTGCTGGCCTGCGCCTTGGGCAGCGCCGGCAATGGCGATCACATTGTCCACGCTCATCACCAAATCAGCCACGATCACGGTTTTCACTGCGCCCCAGAGCTTGTCGCTGGGGTTGATGTTGTGCGCCTCCTCATCCTCGGGCATGAGCAACTGAATGCCAATGTAGATCAGCAAGGCAGCGCCGACGATTTTCAAATAGGGAATGGCTAGCAATGCAAGTGCAAAGGCAATCAAGACCACGCGCAACACAATTGCGCCCATCGTGCCGTAAATGATGCCTTGCGTGCGTTGCTTAGGCGGCAAATTGCGGCAAGCCAAGGCGATGACCACGGCATTGTCACCACCGAGCAAAATGTCAATCATGATGATCTGGCCGACGGCGAGCCAAAATGCGCCTGTCATGAATTCTTCCATGTCTTCTCCAAATGCTATAAATTTAATAGCGCTTCACGCAGATATCATGCCGGCGAAGTGCGCAAAATGCTTCAAAAATTGTTCATTGTCAGTGTACTTGCTGCTAGAGGGTAATTTTTGCGTATTTCTGCTTACGTGGCTGACAAACTCCCAACGGTGCAGATCGCCAAAAAAAAACGGCTGCAACCCGCAAAGGTGCAACCGTTTGGACTTCACTTGAAGCGCTTTACAGCATCGCTTTAAGCAATTTCGCCATCTCCGACGGATTACGCGTGATTTTGAAACCGCACTCTTCCATCACCGCCAGCTTGGCATCGGCTGTATCTGCACCGCCGGAGATCAGCGCGCCGGCATGGCCCATGCGCTTGCCGGGAGGCGCGGTGACGCCGGCGATAAAGCCAACGATGGGCTTTTTCATGTTGGCTTTGCACCAGCGAGCCGCTTCGGCCTCATCAGGGCCACCGATCTCACCAATCATGATCACCGCATCGGTGTCTGGATCGTCATTGAAGGCCTGCATCACGTCGATGTGCTTCAAGCCGTTGATGGGATCGCCACCAATGCCGACAGCGCTGGATTGACCGAGGCCAATTTCTGTGAGCTGCGCGACGGCTTCATACGTGAGCGTGCCGGAGCGCGACACGACACCAATCCTGCCTTTGCGATGAATGTGGCCGGGCATGATGCCGATTTTGATTTCTTCGGGCGTGATGAGGCCAGGGCAATTGGGGCCGAGCAACAAAGTCTTTTTGCCGCCAGCGGCTTCTTTGGCGCGCATGCGGTTGCGCACTTCAAGCATGTCTTTGACGGGAATGCCCTCGGTGATGCAAATCGCCAAATCCAGATCAGCTTCGACAGCCTCCCAGATCGCTGCGGCTGCGCCAGCGGGCGGCACGTAGATCACGGAAACTGTGGCACCGGTCTGGCCCGCGGCTTCTTTCACAGAAGCGTAGATCGGAATGCCAAAAATCGACTCGCCCGCTTTTTTCGGGTTCACGCCAGCGACGAAACAGTTTTTGCCGTTGGCGTATTCTTGGCATTTCTCCGTGTGGAACTGGCCAGTTTTGCCAGTGATGCCTTGGGTAATAACACGCGTGTTTTTGTTGATGTAAATAGACATAAGAATTCCTGTCAAAACGCTAATTTAATGCGTGCAGTCCAAGCGGACACCGCAGATCCGGCTTTGCCGGGCTGCTGGTGGCGCCCCCTTGAGGGGGAGGCGCCGCAGGCGCTTCGGGGGTGGGTCATTTCACGGCAGCCATGACTTTTTCGGCGGCTTCGGCCATCGAATCGGCGCTGATGATGGGCAGGCCCGAATCCTTGAGCATCTGTTTGCCCAGCAGCTCGTTCGTACCTTTCATGCGCACGACCAGTGGCACAGAAAGATTGGTGGCTTTGCAAGCGGTGATGATGCCGGTGGCAATCGTGTCGCATTTCATGATGCCGCCAAAAATGTTGACGAGGATCGCTTCAACCTTCGGGTTTTTCAGCATGATCTTGAAAGCTTCAGTCACTTTCTCAGGCGTGGCGCCGCCGCCTACATCCAAAAAGTTGGCCGGCTCGCCGCCGTAAAGCTTGATCGTGTCCATCGTCGCCATGGCAAGACCAGCGCCATTGACCAAGCAGCCAATGTTGCCCTCTAGTGAAATGTAGGCCAGATCAAATTTAGACGCTTCGACTTCAGCCGCATCTTCTTCATCCAGATCGCGGTAAGCCACGATGTCGGGATGGCGAAACAGCGCATTGGGATCGAAATTGAATTTCGCATCCAAGGCCATGATATTGCCTTTGCTGTCGCGATTCAAAGGATTGATCTCCACCAGCGATGCATCAGTATCCATGTAACACTTGTAGAGCTTTTGAAACACGTCAACCGCTTGGGCCGTGCTGTCAGCGGGAATGCCTATGCGATCAGCCAAATCTTTGGCTTGGATCTCGGTGAGGCCGAGCACGGGATCGGCAAAAATCGTGATGATTTTCTCGGGGCGGTTGTGCGCCACTTCTTCAATGTCCATGCCGCCTTCACTCGATGCGATGAAAGCGACTTTTTGCGTGGCGCGGTCTGTCACGGCGCTCACATAATATTCTTGTTTAATGTCTGCGCCGTCTTCGATATAGAGGCGGCGCACTTTTTGGCCCACCGGACCGGTTTGGTGCGTGACGAGCTGCATGCCCAAGATCTCACCGGCCAAACGTTTGACATCTTCAATGCTCTTGGCCACTTTCACACCGCCGCCTTTGCCACGGCCACCGGCGTGAATTTGGGCTTTCACCACCCACACGGGGCCGCCGAGTTTTTGTGCGGCCTCAATGGCTTCTTGCACTGTAAACGCTGCGATGCCGCGCGGCACGGGAATGCCAAATTGACGCAAAATTTCTTTGCCTTGGTACTCGTGGATTTTCATGGGTGGGATTTCCGGCTGTGTGTCGTTGTGGCTCGTCAAACGGTGACGAGATGGACTGATTTCATGCAAAATCGTCAGCAACGCAGAGCAGCAATTACCAAGCGATTTCAGCGCGTAACTGTATCATGCTGCAATGCACCAAAACTGACATCTACGGTGAGTTCACATAATTTCTGAAAGCGCGAATCATGGCAAAAGTATTCATCGACGGCGAAGCAGGCACCACCGGGCTGCAAATCCGCGAGCGCTTGGCGCTGCTGCCGCAAATTCAAGTGCTCTCGATTTCGCCAGAAAAGCGCAAAGACATTGAAGCTAAAAAAGCGTTGTTTAATGAGGCCGATTTGGTGGTGCTTTGTTTGCACGACCAGTCTGCTATTGAATCTGTAGCGCTCTGCGCAGATTTGGCGCCGGCAAGAAGCGCAAAAGGCATGAAGCCTTTGAAAATGGTGGATGCCTCCAGCGCCCACCGGGTTGCGCCCGGCTGGGTGTATGGCTTTCCCGAGCTCGATGCCGATCAGGCCGCAGCCGTGAAAAACGCGCAATTCGTGGCCAATCCCGGCTGCTATCCCACCGGCGGCATCGCACTATTGCGCCCGTTGGTGGATGCCGGTTTGTTGCCGGCTGACTACCCGGTGGTCATGCAAGGCTTCTCGGGCTACTCCGGTGGCGGGCGGCAAATGATTGAAGCCTATGAGCTCACGAAAACTGCACCTGCGCTAGAGGTATATGGTCTTAATTTGGCGCACAAGCACGTCGCCGAACTACAAAAATACAGCGGGCTCACGCGCCGCCCGATGTTTATCCCCACCGTGGGCAATTTCCACAGCGGCATGATTGATCATATTTGCCTGCAATATGATTTGATGAACGGCGTGAGCAAAGCCTCTCAACTTGAAGATGTACTTAAGGCGCACTACGCTAGCTGCGAATTTGTCAAGGTCGTGCCTGCGAGTGAATCCAACAAACTGGAGCCGACTGCACTTGTGGGCACGAACATGCTGGAGCTGTCCGTGTATGGCAACGACGCGCTCGGCCAAGCGGTATTGATTGCGCGCTATGACAACTTGGGCAAGGGCGCCAGCGGCGCGGCGGTGCAGAATTTGCGCCTCATGCTGGGTATCAGCTAAAAAAATCTGTGCGCCAAGAGCGGACGCATTCAAGCCATTTGCGCGGTATTTTCAAGCGTTTTAGGCACTTTGCCGGCATAGAATAAGCGCAGAATGCTATTAAAACAATAGCAAGCTCAGGTCACCGCTGCGCGCTTGGGCGCATTGCTCATCCGGCGCGTGACCACGCTGCCCAGCGCCATCACGAAGCTGAGTGCAATGCTTGGATGTTTGTGCGCCAACTCCGCATAGCGCATCGGCGAGAGCCCCCACAACACGCATTTGCTCATGGCTTGCACAGAGGCATTGCGCGGCACACGTGCAAAAAATGCACCCTCGCCCACGATGGAACCAGCGCCAACGGTTGCCAGCTCCACCTTGCCGTTGGCATCCTCGCGATGCACGCCCAATGTGCCTGATTCAACGATATAGACCGTGACCTCGGTAGCACCTTGGCGAATCACTTCTTGGCCTTGCTCCACCGTAAAGGCCTGTAGGTGCTCTGCCAAGATCACCCAATCACTGAGCTTGAGCGTGAGGCGAATTGCATCGAATTGCTGGGACGATTGGATGCTGCTGGCCAACCGCACCACGCTGTCGTTGACCTTTTGCGGGCGCACGCCGCCTACGCGCTCCGACGGCGCAAGCACGCCCGGCGTGCTGGGCCGGAAATTGCTGTTGGGGCTTTCGCTGTCGTCTTCGCTGCTGCCGTAAAAACCGCTGCTGAAAAAACTGCTGCGGCCTTTGTCTTGCTCGGACTGACTGAAATCTTTTTTCTTCCACATGCTGTGAGTTTGCTGCACTGCAACCGGGAACGCAAGCAAGAACTAACTAGATGCACCGAACTAGCAGCGAAATGAGGCTATTTTCAGTAGTTACACTGAGCTGACATGTCGTGTGAATACATCAGTTTCAAAACGTAACTTTGTAACAATTCCGCAGCTCAACAGGCAATGTTAGATGCTTTGCAATTGCTTCATGGCCAGTCGCTGCATATGCTGGCGCAGGCGCTGCAAGCCCAGATCGTGCTCGTATTGCTTCTCACGCAAATTCGCATCGGGCTCCATGGCCTCTAACATCACGCGATCTTGCTCCAATACATTCCAATGGCGCATCTCTAAGCGATTGCGATAAAGAAAGCGCCATGCATCGCGCTGCCAGCCTTGCACTTTGCGGCAGCGCCAGAAAAACACTGCAGTTGCTGCGGGCTGCCCGGGCACAATGATGGGCGCGAATGCACCGATGATGGAAAAGCTGCCGCCGGGCCCGCCAGTTTTGGGATACGGAATTTCTAAACGCATCCAATGCACGCCGGTGTCCTGCCATTCCGTCCAATCAAAATTCACATCGCGCTGGCCATCTTTTTCAAACACGAAGCCTTGCGGTGTGGTGCGTAGCTTGAATTTCGCTGAGATATCACCCTCGCTCATGCTGTGGCTCATTTTGTGGAGGAAGCTGCCATGCATCGGATCCATCACGTTGTCGATCACGTAGCGGTAATCTCCGGCCCACTCCACGTAACAGAGGAAGTTGCTCCAAGTGGCGTCATCAGTGATCTCTGGCGGTAAATCGAGCGGCGGCGCTTCGTCGATGTTGACAGCACTGTTGTACAGCCACACTGCGCCTGCATGTTCTTTCACGTGGAAGGCCAGCGTAGCGCGAGAATTCTCCAGCGGGCAGCCCGGGCTGGCAGGCACTTTGGTCACCATGCCATCACAACGCACTTCAATGCCGTGATACGGGCAAGCCAAGCGATCACCTAAATTCACGCCCATGGAAAGGGGCGCACCGCGATGCGGGCAATGGTCTTCCAGCGCGTGCACCGCGCCTTGGCTATCGCGCCACACAGCGATTTTGTAGCCCAGCCTTCTGAGCGCGCGCGGCTTGTCGGTGATCCAATCACTCGGGCAGATCGGATACCAAAGATTTCTCAGGCCTTTCTCTAAGGCGGAGCTGATGTCGGCTTTGGTGGGGGCGGGTTTGGGCGTAGGTTTAACAAGAGTTTCAGTCATGGCTTGCTCCGAATGAGTTGCTGGCAAGGTAAGAATAAGTTTCCGGACGCGAAGGTTACGCGAAAGACGCGAAAAAGAAATACCAAAATTTGATTTCATTTTCTTGGTTTTCTTTCGCGCTTTTCGCGTAACCTTCGCGTCTTTCGCGTCCGGATGTTTTGTGTTTCATCTTTCAAGCCGCCGATAAACGTTTGAGCTCAGCAGAAAAACTCTCTGCTGTCCACATTTGTCCATTGGCTGCCAGCGGCCCACTATGATTTAAAGAGCTGACCAGCGCATCAAGCTCCCAATGGCCTTGGCCGAAGGCGCGCTCCATCGCGTCGCCGAGCAGGATGTCGTATTGGCTGGGCTCGCGCTTGCGAGCTTGATGCGGCTGTACATAGAGAGAATCAATTTTCATCACTGCTCCTGATTTAATAGCTGCTTGCGCATATTTCTTGCCGGCTAAGGGCGTTTTTCACTTAAAAATTGGCCACTCGCTTGCACTTGCGGCTGCCTGCGTGTGTGGCCATCAATGCCGCCGTCAATGGCCCATTCTGCAAACACCGTCGGGCCGGGTGTGAACTCTCTGGGCTGCCATGCGGCCGTCAAGTGATCTTCATCTGCGTTGTATTCGATCAAGCCGCCCACGGGGCATTCAAAATACCAAAAATAGGCGCTGGAGATGGGATGGCGGCCGGGGCCGAGCTGCGTCTTCCAGAGAGCTCGGCTCATGGCTAGACCGCCGCCAAAGACCTCATGGATATCGCGCACCGTAAAAGCAATGTGATTCAAGCCCCGCTTAGACTTTCCATCTGCGCCGGGGGGAAGTTGCAGCAAAAAAATATCGTGATGCCCGCCCGTGGCGCTGCAGCGCAAGAATGCGCCACGACCCGGATAGCTGTCGCTCATCACGAAGCCAAGCGCCTTATAAAACGCAGTGGCTTCTTCCAAACAATCCGTAAACAGCACGACATGCCCAATCTCCACCGGCGTGGCGCGCTCATAAATCGGCGATGGGCAATTGATGCGTTGCTCTGCGCCATACGGATTGCTGGGCGCGCCGTGTACAGATACGCTGCGCTGCTGGCTCACCCGGAATGTGTGTTGCAGACCATGCGGATCCAAGACAGAGAATTCTTGTTGCTCGCTATTATTTTCATAGCTACCCACGCAATGAATACCCCGGCTAGCTGCTGATTTAAGCAATAAATCAAGGGAAGAAGTGCTCTCCATGCCCCACACCACCTCGCGCAACGTAGCACCCGCTTCCATCGGGGGGGCCAATCGCGCATCATCGGGCTGGCGCACGATCACTTGTGCGCCGGAGAGCGTCTCGTAAGTTTGCTCTTGTTCATTTGCGGCAAGCTGTTTCAAGCCCCAATCGTTGAAAAACTTTTGCGCCGCTTGCCAGTTGTCTGCCTCCCCGGTGCTGCTGTAGACGATGGCATCGATGCCGACGATGCCGGTCTCAGCATGGTGCGGTAGGTCATTGTTTGTCTTGTGCGTGCTGGCTTCGCTCATGCTTTGCTCCAAGGCAGGGGCTGCGCATTCGTGCCCCAGTAAAAACTCTTTTGCATCATGTATTCCATGATCGACGCAGCACCCTTCTCGCGCCCGAGGCCACTCATTTTGTAGCCGGTGAATGGCGTGCTGATGGAAAACAGTTTGTAGGTGTTGACCCAGACGGTACCCGCAGTGATCGCTGCGCCTAAGCGCAGCGCGGTTTTGAAATCTTCGCTCCAGATGCCGCAGGCCAAGCCATAGTCGTTGTCGTTGGCTTGGCGCACCAAATCATCTTCATTCTCCCAAGGCAGCAGGCACAGCACAGGACCGAAGATTTCTTTTCTTGCGGTGCGGCTGGTGTTGGGCAGGCCTTCAAAAATCGTTGGCTCGTAGTAGTAGCCTTTGTCGTGGGATGGGCTGGTTGGTCGCTTGCCGCCGCAGAGTAATTTGCCGCCTTCTTCCAATCCAAGCGCCACATAGCGCTCTACGTTTTCACGGTGACTCTTGGAAATCAGCGGGCCCATGTGGGTGGATGCCAGCGCCGGATCGGCAACTTTGAGTTGGCGCGTTTGTTCGACCAAGCGCCGCTTGAATTCTTCGTACACACTCACGTGCACAAAGGCGCGAGAGCCGGCCACGCAGCTCTCGCCGCTGGAGCTGAACATGCCGTAGATCACGCCTGCCACAGCGTGATCTAAGTCTGCATCGGGGCATACGATGGTGGGCGATTTGCCGCCGAGTTCTAACGAAACCGGCATGAGCTTTTTCGCGGCGAGTTCAGCGATACCCAAGCCCACATTCGTGCCGCCAGTAAACGCAATGCGCTTGATGAGCGGATGCTTGACCAATGCATCGCCCACCACAGATCCCTTGCCGGGCACCACGCTCAAGATGCCGGGTGGCAGACCGGCCTGCTCACCGATGCGCGCCAATTCAATGGCCATGCGCGGCGTGATCTCAGCCGGCTTGATCACCATCGCGCAACCAGCAGCGAGCGCCGGCGCAATCTTTTGCGCCTCACTTGCAATCGGCGAATTCCAAGGCGTGATCGCGCCCACCACCCCGAGGCTCTGATGCAGGCTCATCGTGAGGAAATCACCGCGCTGGGGCGTGACAGGGCTCTCAAACGTTTCGCACACTGCTGCGAAGTATTGGAATGTGCCGGCGGCGCTGGCAACCAAGGCGTGGCATTCTTTGACTGGCTTGCCATTGTCCAAGCGCTGCAGCGTGGCAAGTTCTTCACTCTGATCGCGGATGATTGCGGCCATTTTGTGCAGGATGGCTGCGCGCTGATGCGGCATGAGCTTGGCCCAATCGGGCTTGTGTCGAGCTGCTTCCGCATAGCGCACGGCATCATCAACATCTTGTGCTGTGCCAGCATGAAGCTGAGCAACTGTTTCACCAGTTGCAGGATATTCCGTGCTGTAAACCAAGCCACTGGCATCGCGCCATTGCCCGGCGAAGTTAGTTTTCAGGTGCTTGATGGTCATGATGCTGTCCGCAGGAAAGAAATACCAAACAGCCGGACGCGAAAAGAACAGCCAAAGTTACGCGAAAGACGCGAAAAAGACCCAGTAGCTATTGCATTTTCTTTTTGGTATTTTTTTCGCGTAACTTTCGCGTCTTTTGCGTCCGGCTGTTGGGTATTCGTATTTTTCATCTTAGATCACTACATCCGCCACACGGCTGTCTAAAAACCGCAGCGCAGACAACACCGTGAGCATGGAGGTTTTGGGGTTGCTGGGCAAGGGCTTGTTTCGCATCTCCAGCTTCATGCTGCCGAACGCACCGTCGATTTCAATCTCATGCACGTTTTCTGTTTGCGTGCCATCGGCGATCAGCCGCACCTGCGTCGCGTCAAGCCCAAGGCCTGCGAGAGAAATCGTGGCGGCAACATTCGCATTTTTGGGGTATGCGGCGGCCGCTTCTCGCGCAGACGCTTCAAAGATGACTGCGCTTTGGCGGGTGAGCGCCAAGGCTTGCAAATCAAAACCTTTTTCTGCGGGCGTGCCGCGCCAAGCCAAGGGTGGCTTGCGGCCTGTGTAGCGCACTTGCGTCAAGCCCGCTTGCTTGGCGGCTGCAATCGCGTCTATGCCGCCAATGGCGCCGGGCAGCAGATGCAATTGCGCGCCACCCTCGTTTGCAGCTTGCGCCAAGGCTTCTGGCAAACCGACTTCTGACAGCGCACCTACCGAGAGCACAGCGCAATCGATGCCGCGCTTAAGCGCAGGCAACACGTGCTCGTGCAACGCGCTGTGGCCTGCACATTCGAGCACGAGCTGCGTATCTCCTGTTGCGACATGGGGCACCTCGCTTGTGGCTTGCATGCCCGCAGGCAACTCGGCTTGCACTTGGTGCACACGCGCGGCGCGCACCACCACATGGCTGATCTTGATGCGTTGATGCAAGAGGCTGTGATCCGCCATGCGCTGCAAAATAGCGCGGCCAATCGCGCCGTAGCCAATCAAGCAAACGTGGAGCATTTTTGCATCGCTCACAGCTTGTGTATTTGACCGTTGGCTCATAGCTTCTGCATGTGACCGTTCGCTCATAGCTTCCTCTGCGGCCCGGCAAACTTTTCGTTGAATGGCCCCCATGCGGTCATGTCCACTTCCAACACGGTGGGGCCGGGTGTGTGCAATGCAGCCCTGAGCTGCGCTTCAATTTGCTCGGGCTGCGTGCTTTTGAGATGCTTGACGCCCATGCTGGCGCAGAGCATGGAGAAATCGGGTGTGTGCAAATCCACATAGCAATGGCGCGCTCCGTAATCTGCATCTTGGATGTTTTTGATCACGCCGTAGCCACCATCGTTCATCAAAATCACCAGCAGATCAGCGCGCTCTTGCGCTGCGCACGCGAGCTCGCCCACATTGAGCATGAAGCCGCCGTCGCCCGCAAGCACTATGGTTTTCATAGCAGACTGCGCATATTCTATGCCGGCTATATGAGGATTAGACGGTTGCTTCTCCTTATAAACCTCAGCAGATAGCGCCGCACCGATGCCCATCTGCAAACCCTGCCCAATGCCGCCACCCAGCGCATGCACACCCGCGCGCGGATGGCGCAGCACAGTGCTGCGGTTGCCCCACATGGTGTTGGACAGTGTGATGTCGCGCACCCAAATGCTGTTGCCATGCAGCTGATCTGCCACCACGCGGTTGACGGCATTTTTCAGTTCAACATAGCTGCCCAAAGACGCGTCAACTTGGGCCTGCGCCGCTTGCTTTGCTGTAGCAATTTCTCTATGCCAACCGCTCTCAGCTTGCCAGCCTTGTAGCGCATCCGCGAGAGCGTCTAATGCCAAGGCGCTGTCTGCTTCGATAAATTGCTCGCATTCATACGCTTGCGATTGCACCTGCGCATTGGCATCAATCCGATAGCGCTTGTTAGGCAGCGCGAGCTGGTACTTCATCGTCTCGTTGCTGCGAAGGCGCGAGCCCACGATGAGCATCGCGTCACACCGCGCATACAGAGCGGCGCTGGCGCGTTGCAAATTGAATGCGCCAAGCGTTGCCACATGGTCTTCCGCGATCACGCCCCGACCTTGCACTGAAGTAACCACGCCAAATCCCAATTCCACCAAGCGCTGCACCGCCTTGGCGGCGCCGCGCGCGCCGCCGCCCAGCCACAGCAGAGGCCGCTGACTGCTTCGTAACGTGCTAGCGAGTCGATGAATTGGCGTTGCATCAGGCAACTTAGACGCTATGATTACAGGAGCACTGTGCGCAGATAATACGGCGGCTAGCAGCTCTTTTGACTCTAAAAATGCCTGCTGCACATCAATCGCAATCTCTACACTGACTGGGCCGCATGGGACGGACAATGCAAGCTGCGCCGCGCGCGTGAGCACGTCCCACGCCTGGCTTGGCGAAGTAATGCGAAACGCGCCTTTTCCCACCGCACGCAGCATGCCAAGCTGATCTGGATGCTCGTGAATGAAGCCCCAGTTTTTATCAATCCACTGCGAATCAATCTGCCCAGTCAGGTGCAAGAGCGGCGTGCCCGCTGTCATGGCTTCGACCAACGCGCCCGCTGCGTTGCCCGAACCGGTGCCGGTGCTACTGACGACCACGCCAAGTGTGCCGCTCACGCGAGCTGCTGCGTCTGCCATGTTGGCCGCGCCCGCTTCGCCGCGCGCGGGCACGAAGCGGATGGCCCCGAGGCGATGGAATGCATCAAGCATGGGCATGTTGTGAATCGAGATCACACCAAAGGCCAGGCGCACGCCTTGCGCGGCCAAAAAGCGCGCCACGATTTCGCCGGTATTGATGCCAGCGTGTGTCGCCAAACTGCTCATGTGCGGTAACCCGAGCTGTGCTGCAAACGCCAGGTGAGCATGTGCGCGGCCTCTCTGACTTGTATCAAAAGCAAAGGCAACTTATCTTCTGGAATGCGCGACGACAAGACCGTGACGCTGACTGCGGCGCAGACTTGCTTGTCACTGTTGAACACTGGCGCAGCAATCGTGGAAATGCCTGATTCAAAGCCGCCTTGGCTCACAGCGATGCCCTCAAGAGCCGCTTCGTCGACAGCCGCTTTCAATGCTTTGGGCGTCACGGGCGTGTGCTGCGTGTAGGCTTTCATGGTGTGATGCGCATACAGGTGCTCGAGCTCGCTCAAAGTGACACCCGCCAGCAGCACGCGGCCCAACACGGTCGCGTGGGCAGGCAGGCGCGCGCCCACTTGAATCGCGTGAAAGGTGGCATGCCGGCCCAGCGCTTTGGCCACGATCACCACATCCCGGCCATCGCGCACCACAATGTGCGAAGAATGCCCGCAAGCATCGGAGAGCGATTCAATCACAGGCCGGCCTTGCTCGGTGAGCTCCATCGAAGAGAGGAATTCAAAGCCCAGGCGAAGTACGGCAACACCTAAACGATAACTGGGATGCGTGCCCGGCTCGCCCACGCGATCTAAGTAGCCGGCTTGCTCCAAGGTTTGCAACATACGAAACACGCTGGCTCTGGGCAGGCCGGCCATCTTGGCCAACTGCGCGCCAGACAGGATGCGCCGCTCATGCGTGAAATAGCTCAGTATTTCCAAGCCACGCGCGAGCGCCGGCACGGTGTAGCGCGATGCGCTGTCGCCAGTGGGCTCGTTCATATCATCATCCATGTCAACGCCCTATTGCAGTGTGAAGAAGTTGGGAAACAGCGCTAGGCGCTTGTATGGCGCACAAATGGCCAGCGCCGGGCAAATCGGTGTAAGGCGCTTGTAGAGTGGCGGCCAGATCGCGGCACGCTTGTGGCGGCGTGATCACATCGTGATCACCGCAGGCCACATGAATGGGCGCTGCGCTTGCGCTGCGAAAAGCGTGTAAATCAGCGCGGATATCGGCATTGCTGAGCATGCGCGTGGCCTGCGCGTAGCCGCCTTCGTTTAAGTGGCTCATCATGGTGGTGGCCAGCTCAATATCATCGGCAGTGGCATCTGGCGAGAGCAATCGCGGTGCGCGCTGCTCAGCCATTTTTTGGAGGCCGAGTTGCGCCATGGCTTGCAAGCGCTCATCGCGTTTTTTCTCCCGCACTTGGAGCGGCGCTGCGCCATAGCCTTGCGCAGGTGCGAGTAAGGTGAGTGAACTGATGCGCTTTGGCTGTAAGCGTGCCGCACTTGCAGCCATGATGCAACCCAACGAATGCCCCACCAAATGCACTTGTCTGATGTGCAACGCATCCAGCCACGCCCAAAGCAACTGCGCGTAATCCGATGCTGCAGGCTCGTTCATCTTGAGCGGTGTGCTGTCGGCATAGCCTGGCGCATCCCAAGCGAGCACGTGGCCCAAGCGCGTGTCTGTGAGCTGATGCAGCCAACTGCCTGAGCCGGAGCCAATGCCGTGCAGCAAAATAAATGGGGTCAGATCACATTTAATCGACTTATCTGGAGAAATTAAATGAATAAATGGGGTCAGATCACATTTAATCGACTTATCTGGAGAAATTAAATGTGATCTGACCCCATTTAATTCTCGATAACGCACGAAGCCTTGGAACGGCAGTGCTACACCCTGCGTGGGCATGGCTTGCAGGCGCTCAAGCAGTGTCATGATTTATCTCTTTAACTGCGACAAGGGCGAGCCGGGCGGATACACCGGGCGGATCGGCGCCGGGCTGCCCAGCATCACGCACATCAGCGCATCTTCATCGCCGATGTTGATCTCTTCGCGGTACACGCCTGGCGGCACGCTGATCAGATCGCGTTCTTTCAACACCGTTTCCCACCGATCCGTCACAGCGCCGCTCGCATCTCGCTTTTCGCACACCACTTTGAGCGTGCCGCGCAGCAGGAAAAAGATTTCTTCCACGTCGTAATGGATATGACTTGGGCCTTCATGCTTGGCGGGGATCACCATGGTCGAAAAGGTGAAATGCCCGGCGGGCACGGTGTTGGCATCGCCTGCCACGCCGGTGCCGCCCGTGCCCACGTAACGCATCTGCGCGCGGCGATATTTTGGGTCAAAGTCGGCTTGGAATTTAAGCGCATCCCAGTCATACCGGCGTGTGGCGAAGCGCGCGGTGCGCGATTCGAGCCATTGCTCAAATGTTTGGCCCGGCGCGGGCAGCATGCCTTGTTGGATTTGCGCCTCGGGCGGCGTGGCGGCATCTAGGAGGCCGCGCGCGTTAAACTCTGCGTCATTGGCCGCAGGAGACATTGTTTGACTGTTTGCTTGCATGTGTTTTCTTTTTAATCCGTCGATTTATTGGATGACTTCGCCGCGCAGTCACATCAGTTCATCACATAGCCGCCGTTCACGGCAAGCACCTGCCCCGTCACGAAGCTCGCGCCGCCGCTGAGCAAAAACAACGCGGCATCCACGCAATCTTGCGGCGTTTGCTCTCTTTGAATCGCGCGGCCAGCCAAGTATTGATCATGCCGAGCGCGCGGCACATACTGCGTGGATTCGCCCACCACCAAGCCCGGCGCAATCGCATTCACGGTGATGCCGTCTGGGCCCAACTCGCGCGCCATGCTGCGCGTCATGCTGATCACCGCGCCCTTGCTGGCTACGTAAGCGAGCAAGCGCGGCGCGCCCCAAAGCGCTGTGTCGGAGGCGATGTTGAGCACACTGGCCGCACTGCCTTGTTTGTTAGCTGATGCTGCGGCGGCTTTCAGATGCGGATGCGCCGCATGGGTGACCAGCCACACGCCTTTGATGTTGACCTGCATCACGCGGTCAAACATCTCATCGTCGATCTCGCTCATCACCCGGCCGCCAGAATTTGTGATTGCAGCGTTGTTGATCAGGCCATCCAGAGAGCCAAGCCACGCAACAGCGCTGGCCATGCCTTCGTTAACTGATGCACGGCTGGCCACATCCATCATCACAAAATGCGCAGAGCTTCCCAGCTCGGCTGCTAAGGCTGCGCCGCGCTCAGTCTCCACATCGGCAATCACCACCTTCGCGCCCGCTTGCACGCAGGCGCGCGCAAAAGCTTCGCCCAAGCCACGCGCGGCTCCCGTGATGAGCACACGACGCTGATGCAAAGAAAGTGGTTGAACAGGCATACAAATGTCTCACCCTAGAAACTATGATTCTCTAATGATCAATTAAAACAGAGATATGGCAAAATATCAACCATCGCTGTAAAAACAAAGCTTGCACATCATCTCTTTTCGCAAGCGTTTGCACAACACAAGGACATCATCATGGACATGGGCATTGCAGGTCGTTGGGCCTTGGTAGGCGGCGCGAGCAAAGGCTTGGGCTACGGCTGCGCAGCGGCGCTGGCCGCAGAGGGCGTGAATGTGGTGATGGTGGCGCGTGGGCGCGAGGCGCTCGAAGCATCTGCTATTAAATTAAGAGCCGTCTGCGCAGCTTCTATGCCGGCCAATAGCCAAAACAGCTTAAAAAAAGCTGAAATTGTCACTGTCGCCGCAGACATCACCACAGCGCACGGCCGCGCCGCCATCTTTGCGTTGCGAACAGATTTCGACATCGTCATCACCAACGCGGGCGGCCCGCCGACGGGCGATTTCCGCACGTGGGATCGCGATGCATGGCTGGCCGCGCTGGATGCCAACATGCTCACCCCAATTGAGCTGATCAAAGCCACGGTCGATGGCATGGCTGCGCGAGGCTTTGGCCGCATTGTCAACATCACCAGCAGCGCCGTGAAAGCGCCGATTGATATTCTCGGCCTGTCCAACGGCGCAAGAAGCGGACTCACCGGATTTGTCGCTGGCATTGCACGCTCGGGTCTGGCAGCCCAAGGCGTGACGATCAACAACTTGCTGCCCGGCATATTCGACACCGATCGCTTGAAAGGCAACTTCGCAGCCGTAGCTGCCAAAAGCGGCAAAACGCTAGATGAAGTGCGCGCTGCTCGCATCGCAGCCCTTCCCGGCAAGCGCTTAGGCAACGCAGAAGAATTCGGCAAAACCTGCGCCTTCCTCTGCAGCGCGCATGCAGGCTACATCAATGGCCAAAATATTCTGATCGATGGCGGGAGTTATCCGGGTACGTTTTAACCAAGCATGTGCTGCACTGAATCTATACTTCGGTACATGCCCCACCTCCTCCTCGTTGAAGACGACGATTTATTGCGCGATGGCTTGTCTGCGCAGCTCACGCAGATGGGGCATACGATCACCGTGGCCAGCAATGGTGCGGTGGCGGTGCATGTCGTGGATACGGCACGGTTTGATGGCGTGATCTTGGATTTGGGGTTGCCGCTGGTCGATGGCATGAGTGTGCTGCAGCATATTCGCCAGCACCATGCCGCGCTGCCAGTGCTCATTCTCACAGCGAGAGACGGCGTGGAAGATCGGATTGCGGGCTTGAATGCGGGTGCTGACGATTACCTCACCAAACCGTTTAATTTTGCAGAGCTGGCTGCTCGGCTTGCTGCGATGCTGCGCCGCTCTCAGCTTCCGGCCTTCGATGGCTCACGCGCCACCGAGGGCTTGCGTGTGCATGCGAGCCAGCCGCGTGCTTGGCTGAGTATGCCTACTGGCGAAAGCGAGATTGAGCTCACCCAACGCGAATGGTCACTTCTCACACTGCTGGTGACCTACCGTGGCCGCGTGGTGGGGCGCGAAGATGTGCTGGCGCGATGGCAGCATGACGACGCGCCAAGCGCTGGCATGACTATTCAAAGCAGCTCAGCTCAGAGCGCAGAGCCTGACAACAACGCGCTCGAGGTCTACATTCACCGCCTGCGCAAAAAGCTAGAGGGCTCCAAGTTGACGATTCGCAATGTGCGCGGGTTGGGCTATTTGCTGGACAGCGCGTAAATGCATCAGATAAACACTGCATACCAAATACTATTATTTTCATAGCATACTGCGCTTATTTAATGCCGGCTAGAGGCCAATTCGGCTTATAAAGTGTCCCTGTTTACAACGCCACACTCCCCCCAGCTTTCGCTCAAGCGCCAGCTCTTGCTGTGGTTGCTGCTGCCGCAACTGTTGCTCTGGCTTGTGGGCGGCTCTTTGGCTTACCGCATTGCGCTCTCCTATGCGGAAAAAGGCATCGATCAATCGCTCACGCAATCGGTGCGCTCGCTGGCGCGGCAGGTCAAGCCCGTGGGCTCGGGGCTCTTGATTGATTTTCCCAAAGCTGCCCAGGCCATCATTGAGGAAGACCCTGAAGATAAAGTGAGCTACATGGTCTCTAGCCCACCTGGGCAGTTCGTCTTGGGCAACGCCAAGCTGCCCTCTCCGCCACCCGCAGTGCTCGCGCGCTTGCAGCAAAGCACCGATGCGCAGCTGTATCAAGCGATGGTGGACAGCGACGCGGTAGGTTGGGATGTTGGTTCGGGTACGGGTACGGGTACGGGTGCGGGTGCGGGTGCGGGTGCGGGTGCGGGTGCGGGTGCGGGTACGGGTGCGGGTGCGGGTGGTGTCACAAACGCGGCGGCGAGCACGGCACCGCAGGCGCGGCCTTTGCGTATTGCCACGATTGAGTTGCAATTCGGCGAAGCCAGCAGCCCACAGCGTCTGCGCGTGCAAGTGGCTAAAAGCCTCGCGGTGCGTGAGCGCGTGGCGCGTGAGTTGATCGTCGACATGATCGTGCCATTGCTTCTGTTGGGCCTGGTTGTCGGCGCATTGGTGTATGCCGGCATCGTGCGCGGCTTGCAGCCACTGGCGCGATTGCAAGCCAAGCTGCAAGCACAATCGAATGCCGATGGTCGCGCAGCCGCGCCGTTTTCGCCCATCGCATTGCAGCAAGCCCCGCAGGAAGTGCATTCGCTGGCCGGCGCAGTCAATCAGTTGCTTGCAGCTGTGCAGCGCAGCGTGAGCCAAGAAAAGCGTTTTGTGAACGATGCGGCTCATCAACTGCGTACGCCGCTGGCGGGTTTGCAAACGCAGCTTGATCTCGCCCTCACCGAGCGCGATCCGCAAGCCTTGCAAGAGCGCCTGCAAAAGGTGAGCGCCGGGGTTCAGCGCTCTGGGCATTTGGTGCATCAGCTGCTGCAGCTCGCGCGCAGCGAGGCGGATGTGCCGATGCAAAGCCTAGACGCTGTGCAACTTGCACGAAGCATCGCCCAAGATGCTGCGCCCGCTGCGATTGCTGCCGGTGTGGATTTCGGTTTTGAATGCGATGCCGCAGACGCATCCGGCGCAGCATACGCCGCTTTGATGATCCAAGGCAATGCCTTGCTGCTGCGCGAAGCCCTTTCCAATCTGGTCGACAACGCTGTGCGCTACGCAGGGCGAGGCGCAACGATTACTTTGCGAGCTCGTCGTTCGGGCGCGCAGGTCTGCCTCGAAGTCGAAGACAACGGCCCGGGCTTGCCACCTGAAGAATTAACACGCGTCTTTGAACGCTTCCACCGCGCCAGCAATGCGCCCGGCGGAGCGGGTCTAGGTCTGGCCATCGTGCAAGAAATAGCGCATCGGCATGGTGGAGTTGCTCGCGCTGTCGCGATTGATCCACATGGGCTGCGGGTTGAGATTTTGCTTTGATTTTTAAACTTTTTAGGCTGTTAGCCGGCGTATTTACTGCGTAGTGTGCTATTGAATTTGTAGTGTTCAGAAAGCTTCTTCTTGGACGGAGCGGCTGCGAATTTGCGGCGTTGCGCTTTGGGCATCCCCCTGCGTGAATGTCCTCCGGCTGGCGCTGCGCGCGTGCCTCCCCCTTTACTTCACTGCGGGAGATACCCAGATCACAACGCCGCAAACTCGTGGCCTATTGATGGCTATGGAGATTTTTTTCTCCAACTATGTACTTCGAGTCCAAATTTACGATCCATTGGCACAAGCTCACAATCGGTGCAGAGTGCGTTTTATGAGGTGCAACAAACAAGTAATAACTTAGGCCACTCTCCAAAGACTCGCCGGGTAATCTCACTAGACTGCCCGAACGTAGCTCATCTTCAACCAAACATTGCGGTACCAAACCGATGCCGATGCCCGCAGAAACGGCCTGAATAAGATGCGATGTCAGCTCGAAAGTAGGGCCCTGCTTGATGGATGCAATCTTTAGATCATGCGCGACAAACCACTCGCGCCAAACATTCGGGCGAGTAGCCACCTGCAATGCCAAGTGATCTGCAAAATCAAATCCGTCCGAGTGACTATCCGTGTACTTTTGTAGCGTGCGCGGATCAACTATGGGGATCAGTTCTTCGCTGATCAGTTTGTGTCCAGACAAGCCTTGCCACGTCCCATCAGAGCTGGTCGTGATCACAGCATCCATGCCCGCTAAATTCATATCAAACACGCCAATTCGTGAGTGAATGTGGATTTGAACGCCTGGAAACTCAGCATAGAAAGTCTGCAAGCGAGGAAGCAACCACTTTGAGCCAAATGTCGGCAACACAGCCAAATGAATCGCGCCACCGCCGCTGCGATAAGCGATGGCTTGAAGAGTTGCTTGACGAATTTTTCCTAAAGCGCCGCTCAGCTCTTTTAAATACATGCCGCCCACATCGGTAAGCACAATGGTGCGGCCTGTGCGCTGAAACAACTCGACTTCAAGCAGCTCTTCTAGCGCCATCACTTGCCGGCTGACTGCGCTTTGGGTGAGCGCTAATTCATGTGCAGCGCGAGTAAAGCTCACATGCCGCGCCGATGCTTCAAACGACAGCAAAAGCGACATGGAGGGCGTCAATTTTCTTGGATTCATTCTATTTATGAATGCATAAACGTACAAATATCCATTTTGCCAGAGCAAACAGGCTTCGTACACTTTATCTTTCATTCAGGAGATGCATGTGAAACAACTCATAACAAAACTCATCGGCGTAAGTGCAGTCATGTTGACGATGGCGAACACAGCGGTTGCGCAGTCTTATCCAGACAAACCTATCCGGTTGATCGTGCCCTTCACCGCCGCCGGCACAACAGATATCGTGGCGCGCATCATTGCAGAGCCCTTGTCGCAAGCATTAGGTCAGCCCGTCATCGTAGATAACAAAGCAGGCGCTGGCGGCGCAGTGGGCAGTGCAGAGCTAGCGCGCGCGCCAGCAGATGGCTACACGATTGGCATGGCCACGGTCAGCACGATGATCATCATCCCAGCCAGTAATCCCAAGCTTAACTACAGCCAAGCTGATTTTGTAGCGATTACAAATATCGCAACGACGCCGAATATCATTGCGGTGAGTGCAAATTTCCCTGCGAAAGACGGCAAAGAATTCATCGCTTTGGTCAAGGCCAATCCGGGTAAATATGCATTTGCCTCTTCCGGCAAAGCATCCATCAACCATTTGCTTGGCGAATCGTTTCAGTCTTTATCAGGTACGAATCTGATTCATGTCCCTTATCGTGGATCAGGCCCTGCGATCAACGATGTGATTGCCGGGCAAGTGCCTATCTTGGTGGATCAAATCAGCTCTTCCAAGCCGTTTATTGATGCCGGCAAATTGCGTGTGATGGGCGTGATCTCTCCGAAGCGATTGCCTGCTTACCCCAATCTACCCACGATGGAGGAGCTGGGTTTGAAGGGTTTCACTGAGCAAGCTTGGTACGGCATTGTTGCCCCCGCCAAGTTGCCTGCGCCTCAACTACTAAAGCTCAGCGAAGCGATGAAAAAAGTGATGGCCAATCCTGATGTGCGCGCTCGGCTAGAAAGTGCGGGAGCAAGCCCACTTGGTAACTCATCTGCGGAATACACCATGCAAATGAAGCAAGAGCTAGAAGCGATGAAGCGCCTGATCGCAGCAAGAAAAATTAACTTCGACGACTGATCTCGGAAGCACGGCCATTGATGATGAAAACTTCCCACACTGAGTTAGAAGCAAGTCTGCGTGCAGCCCTAGGGAGCAGCGTGCGGTTTGATGCAGGCCATCAAGCGGTCTATGCCAGCGATGCCTCCAATTACCGCCAAATACCGATTGGCGTTGTCGTGCCCAAAAGCATCGATGAAGCTATCCAAGCCGTGGCGATTTGTAGGCAATTTAATGCGCCTATTTTGATGCGCGGCGGCGGCACGTCGCAATGCGGCCAAGCGGTTAACGTAGCGGTGGTGTTGGATTTATCAAAGCATTGCAACAAGATCATTGCGCTAGATGCTGCAAAGCGCACAGCTACCTTAGAGCCCGGCTTGGTGTGCAGCACATTGCTCAATGCAGCGCAGCCGCTGGGCTTGACGTTTGCGCCTGACCCTTCTACACGCACACGTTGCACGTTGGGCGGCATGATTGCCAACAACTCATGCGGCCCGCACTCAGTGATGGCCGGCAAGACGCTGGAAAATGTGGAGGCCTTGGAGGTGTTGACCTACGATGGGGCGCGCTTTTGGGTTGGCCCCACCAGCGATCAAGAGTTGGAGTCAATAGTAGCTGCTGGCGGGAGGCAAGCTGAAATCTACAGCGCTCTGCGCGTTTTGCGAGATCAATACGCCGATTTAATCCGCCAAAAATTCCCCACGATCAAGCGCCGCGTCTCGGGCATCAATCTCGATCAGCTTTTGCACGAGAACGGTTTCAATGTGGCAAGGGCCTTGGTCGGCACAGAGGGCACTTGCGCGGTGACTTTGCAAGCCAAGCTCCGATTGGTTCACAGCCCCGCACATCGCGTGATGCTGATCTTGGGCTTCCCTGATATTTATTTGGCAGCCGATGCCGTGCCGGAATACGAGCCTTTCAAACCCATTGCTATTGAAGGCTTGGATTGGAATCTAGTGCGAGGATTGCAGGCACGCAATTTGTGCGCGAGTGAGATTGCCATGCTGCCACGCGGCAATGCGTGGGTGGTCATAGAGTTTGGCGGCGACAGCGCTCAAGACGCGATAGCACAAGCGCAGCGCATGACGGATTATTTTGCGGCTCGCCCCAACCCAAGCGAGCTGCGCCCTATTCCCTCATGTGAGCTCATCGCCGATGAGTCATCACAAAAGAAGGTTTGGTCGATCCGAGAAATCGGCGCCTCTGCAACCCAGTTGTCTATTGATGCTGCAGTGTCAGACCCGCAAGTCGGCTGGGAAGATGCAGCAGTTGATCCGCATCGGCTGGGCGATTATCTGCGTGCCTTTCAAGCCTTGGTTGATAAAAACGGCTATCGCACCAATTTGTTTGGCCATTTTGGAGATGGTTGTGTGCATGCGCGAATCACGTTTGATTTGCGTTCGGCAGAAGGCATTGCCAAATGGCGCAGCTTCACGCGAGAGGCGGCAGAGTTGGTCGTGGCTTTTGGCGGCTCGCTGTCTGGAGAACATGGAGATGGCCAAGCCAAGGCAGAGTTTTTGCCCATCATGTACGGCGAAGAGTTGATGCAAGCGATGCGTGAATTCAAACGCATCTGGGATCCGCTCGACAAGCTCAACCCCGGCAAACTAATCAGTGCGCAGGGCCAAGTCAATCGCATGGATGCCGATTTGCGGCTTGGGCCGCAATACAAAGTCGTCAAGCTAACCACTAAGCTGAGTTTCAACAGCCCAGAAGGCCATGGTTTGCAACGCGCAGTCGAGCGTTGTGTCGGCATGGGCAAATGTCGCTCAGAGCAGGGCGGCACGATGTGCCCCAGCTACCGCGCTACAAAAGAGGAGCGCTTTTCTACCCGTGGCAGGGCGCGTTTATTTTGGGAAATGCTTCAAGGTGAGGTCATCAAAGATGGCTGGAACAGCAAAGAAGTGAAAGAGGCGCTCGATACCTGCCTTGCTTGCAAAGGCTGCCGCAGCGAATGCCCCACGCATACGGATATGGCCTCATACAAGGCAGAATTCTTATCGCATTACTACGAGACGCATCGTCGGCCTGTGCAGGCTCTGAGCATGGGGCGCATAGGGGATTGGGCACCTTGGGCTGCCAAACTGCCTTGGCTGGCTAATCTGTTGACGCAAACCAAGGGCTTGTCGACGGTTTCTCGGCTGCTCACTGGGGTCAGCTTAGAGCGGCATCTGCCCAGGCTGGCAGCAAAAAATTTCCGTTCGCTGCGCTTGAGTCGTTCTGTAGCTCCAAAGCGTGCCAAAGTGATGCTGTGGGTGGATACGTTTTCCGAGAATTTTCAACCCGAAGTTGCCGTTGCAGCTTGGAAAGTGTTAGAGCATGCAGGTTTTCATGTGGTACTTCCAAAGAAAGCACTCTGCTGCGGACGCCCTCTGTATGA
Organism: Variovorax sp.; assembly: GCA_043755865.1. Lineage (GTDB taxonomy): Bacteria > Pseudomonadota > Gammaproteobacteria > Burkholderiales > Burkholderiaceae_C > JANMDU01. The sequence continues at coordinate 33,557 of JAYUSD010000221.1, forward strand.
TTTTGGCTTGCTAGATAGCGCACGCGCTAAGCTGGTAAAAGTTTTAGATACCTTGTGGCCTGAATTTGTGGCCGATGATGCGCCGATTGCTCTAGTGGGTTTAGAGCCAGGTTGCTTATCAGTCTTCAAAGATGAAATGCTCAAGCTGTTTCCAAATGATGCGCGTGCCAAAGAGCTGGCACGTTACACCTTCATGTTTGGAGATTTCTTAGCGCAGCAAAATTACGAGCCGCCCAAGATGCAGGCGCACGTTTTGGTTCACACGCACTGCCATCAAAAATCATTGTTTGGCGTGGCTGGAGACCAAGTACTGCTAGACCGCTTGGGCGTTGATTGGCAGCAACTGGACAGCGGGTGTTGCGGTATGGCGGGCTCATTCGGCTTTCACAAAGATCATGCCGCGATGTCGATGGCGATTGGTGAGCAAGTGCTGTTTCCTGCGATACGCAAACAGCCAGCATCCACCTATGTTGTGACCAATGGCTTCAGTTGCCGCGAACAAATTTCTCAGGGTGTAAAACGAAAAGCAGTGCATATCGCAGAGCTGCTGTATGAGGCTTGCCAACAGCAGCCTAAACAAAAGGTGTCCCATGAACTCGATGCATTTCCACAAGATGTTTAACAACCAATGCATGCGCCGTGCTTCGCGTTGGATCCGCGTCATAGGCTTGTTGTGCTCATTTTCTGTGTTTGTGCACGCAAGTGCGCAAGATAGAGTGCTAAAAATAGGAATGAGTGTTCCGCTCACGGGTGCGCAAGCGCCTGTCGGCGCAGACATCAAAGCTGGGGCAGAAGCGGCCATTGCGGCCTACAACCGCTCTAAGCCAAAGGCACAGCTCACATTGATTGCGTTGGATGACGGATTCGTAGCGCAGCGCTCGCTTGAAAACGCTAAAAGCCTCGTTGAAGGCGAAGGTGTCGTGGCTCTTTTGACGCAATCAGGCACTGAAAATTCATTGGTTGTGGCGCCGTATTTGGTGTCAAAAAATGTGGCGCTCGTCGGGCCCTCGACGGGGGCGTCTGAATTGTTTGCACCAGAAAACCGCAGCCTATTTGTAACCCGCGCAAGCTATCGTGCAGAAACTGACAAGATGATCAATGTGCTGGGTACGATTGGTTCGCAGCGCATTGGTGTGCTGGTCACCAAAGACACATTTGGACAATCTGTGTCGAAGGGCTTGTTTGCAAAAATGAACGAGCGCAATCTCAAACCCGTTGCGACGGTTGAAATTGAACGCAACTCCACGGATTTGGGCTCTGCTGTTAAAGAGTTGATTGCCGCTTCGCCCACAGCCATTGTTTTGATCGCTGTGGCAAAACCCTCAGCACTTTTTATCAAAGAAGCACGCAGAGCTGGCTACACCGGCTCTATTTACGCCTTGTCGGTGGTGGCCAGTTCAGCGTTTATCAAGGATGTCGGGGATGCTGGGGCCGGCGTAGTGATCACGCGTGTCACGCCAACTTTGAAGCAAAGCCATCTTGCTGTAGTGGCCAGCTACTTATCAGCCATCAAGCAGATTGGCAAAGAGCCCTCTCTTCGCGGATTAGAAAGCTATATCGCTACACGCACGCTGCTGCTCGCCATTCAATCTTTGCCAGCAAATGTTGCGAGTGCTGATATCTACAAACGCTTGACCACGATCAATGCCGACTTAGGTGGTTATCGGGTCAGATTCTCAGAAGCCAGTCGCGCAGGCTCGGAATTTGCAGACATCATGATGCTTAACAAGCGTGGTGAGTTTGTGAACTAAGCATCTAGACTGTGCAGGGTTGTTTCTCGCAGCGAGGTTTAGAAATCGCACATCAGTATGGCGGGACTGCACGTGCTGTCGCCGTCGATCCGCATCGTTTGTGCGTTATGCTTTTGCTTTAGTTTTCAAGCGGTTTGTGCTTTTAGCCGGCGTATTTATTGCGTATAGTGCTATAGAATTTGTAGTGTTTGAAAAGCTTCTTTTTGGATCTAGCGGCTACGACAGTTGGGGCTGCTGCGTCTGCCTCATGTACCCTGCTCGGGATTTGCGACACTTGTCGCAAGATAGAGAACCAAAACGCTGCGCGTTTGTTTAGCCTGTGCTGCGAAAATCGGCAGCCGCAGCAACCCCAACCCTCGCGGCCTGTTTGCAACTCCGAGCATCTTCGCTCGCGATTGGTAGCTATTGCCAACA
>JAYUSD010000222.1:0-6019 GCA_043755865.1 Variovorax sp.
TGCTGCAAACGGGTTTGCATCTGCGATTCAGCCTGCACATCAAGCTCACGCAATTGGCTGCGCAGCTTGTCTAAGTTGCCGCCCAAGTCAGTGAGTGAGCCGCGCAATTGCGAGAGCTCGGCCTCAAGGCGAGCGCGGGTGATCATCACCTCGCCAGCTTGGTTCATCAAGCGATCGAGCAGCTGGGCACGCACGCGCACCGTTTGGCCAGGTGCGGCGCGCAAGGCAGCGGGAGCCACCATGCCGGTCGCTGCTGCACCAAGACCCGTTACAGGGCGAAGCTGCGTCACGGCAGATGCCGCCCAACCCGGCGCTTTGTTTTGTGCAGTGACTGCAGCGCTTGTCGAAACTGCTGCAGCCGGCGTGGGTTCGTTGGCCAAAGCCGGATTGCGCAACACATCAAAGTTGTGCTGCATGCCATCGAGCTGCCCCATCAAAGGTTCGATATCGGCAGATGCTGCGCCTTCGTGCGGCACATTTTCCACGCTTGATTCCATGCGGTGAGCCAGCTCGCCCAAGCGCATAGCGCCGGCCAAGCGGGCGCTGCCCTTTAAGGTGTGCAAACCGCGTAGCACTTCGCCGCGAGCGCTCATATTGCCGGGGCGAGATGTCCATTGACGCAGTGCTGAGGCCGTGGCCGGGAAAATCTCTAGCGCCTCTTCTTCAAAGATCTCAAACAAATCAGGATCGAGCGCGTCTTGCACATCAATCTCATCGTCAAGCTCGTCTTGACCAATCTGGCGGCTGCGCACAGCCAGTACTGGCGCTGCGCTCAAGCTTGCAGCCAGCACTGGCACTGCGCTCAAGCTCGCAGCCAGCACTGGCGCTGCGCTCAAGCTCGCAGCCACCACGGGAGCAGCCATCAAAGCGGCCACCGCTGCAATAGGCGCAACAGCAGAAACCTCCATCACGCTCTCAGGTAAGGCGGTAGGTGCAGCTTTCGCAGCCTCTTCAATTGCAATCACCTCGGGCACAGCCGCAGTATCCGCTGGGTAAGTTGTTGAGGGTGCAAACACATCTGCATTCGCCCAGCTAACAACAGGCTCCGGCTTAGCAGCTGATGCCAAGACCACATGGGGTGCATCAAAAACAGAATCGACAGGCGCGTCAATTGCTATTATTTCTGTAGCATTCGGCGCAATCTTTATGCCGGCTAACGGCTCTTTTTCATCTAAAAATACAGCATTGAGCGAATCATTGGCTGTGATCGTTTGGTACGCAGATGGAAAGGGCGCTTGCATGCAATGCGCCAAATCCGCTTCAATTTGCGCTGAGCTGTTTTTTAAAATACCCGCTGCAAACTGATGCAACAAATGCCGAATGTCTTCCGCTGCGCCCACAAGCACGCTCGCATGCACATGGGGATCGTAATCACCATCGTCTTCAATGCGTTGCAGGTGAAGGAGCGTGTTTTCTAAAGAGCGTGCCAACCCAGACAGCGCCGAAAATCCCACTGTAGCCGAGCTGCCTGCTAGCGAATGCGCAAATGCGACCGCGTCGTTGGGCACTTTGGCATGCGGCTCCATCGCCCATTCGGCCAAGCCATTGGCCAAGCGGCGAGACCATTCATCGGCCTCATTCAAATAAACGTTGTACAACGGCAAATTAATTCGCAACGGGCCAACCGCTTTGAACTGCTCTTCGGCCGCATAACCGCCCATATTGGGCGTGGAAGCAGGAGCCCTCGAGGCCGCTTTGCTGTTTTGCGTTGAGCTAGCTACAGCGACTCCTGCGACGCCAGCCGCCATGCCGGCAAGCCCAGCGCCCCAGCCGCCTAGCTGGGATGATGCTGATGCAGCGGATCCTTGGCCTGAGCCGAGATCAATTCCCAAATCTCCGAGCGTGCTTGGCATGGTGTTGGGCGACAGCATGGCGGGCACAGTGGCCGCGCTTGTGAAATCGCTGCGACCGGCCGGCTCAGACAATGCTTGCGGCATCGTTTGAAGCGTCGTGGCCATTGCCGTGGCAGCATAGGTTGGCACATTGACTGGCACGGCTGCTGCGGGCACCGCAAGTTTTTGCAGGGCTTCTAGGTCAATCTCGCTGATCGCAAAATCATCTTGCGAAGCGGGGACGAATGCATCTATGGCTGCCACTTCCATGAAAGCCACATCATCGGTAGACAGATCAACGGCTGACTGATCAGCAGTAGCGGGCTCATCCATCGCCATCATAGCTTGCTCGAAGGCCGCAAGTTCTTCTGCGGTGATCAGAGCTTCTTGTTCGTTGGCAGAGATGGGCTCAGCCTCAGGTGCTGCAGCCGACCAATCAACATTTGAGCCTTGATCAGCGGTGAGGTGCGTGGCAGATGCCGTGTCGGCGTTTGCGGCATCTGCGGATGCGGGCGCAACCATATCGAATTCGAAATCCAAATCTAAATCAGCGAGCAGCACTTCTGGCGCAGCCACCGCTTGCGGCTCAGCGATTGGGGTAGCGTCAAACGCGAGCGCAGGCGCAGCTTCTACCAGTTGCACCGGCGTGGCAATCGTGATCATGGGCTCGGGTTCGAGCATGGCAGGGATGGAAGGTATTGCGAAGGCATTGTCAAGATCGCCCAAATGCGGCGCAAAGTCTTGCGCTGGCACATCGACGACTTGCGCCGTGATCAATGGCTCGGGTGCATCCCAATCAGGCAAGAGCAACTCTGGCAAAGCTTGCGGCGTAGCTTCAAGCAGTTGAGGCACATTGAGATCAGGCATCGCGAGATCCATGGCCAGCATGTCAGCACCAAGACCAGCAGCTACAAAGGGCTCAACGACCGGCGCTGTGGTAGCCACTACAGCTGGCGGCACCTCCACCACGAGCATTTCCGATACGGGCGCAACATCTAAAACATCTGCAACGGTTTCAAGCTGAATCGGCACGAATTGACCGTTCATACGCAATGCATCAGCGCTGCTGCGAAATGGCGCTGCTGTGCGATGCTTGCCGCCACCGGTGGCGATTTCTTCAATCCAAATTTGATGCGCGCGCAAAGCTTGTGTGGACAATTCGCAAAGCTGCATCGTGGCTGGCTTTTGGTCTGCCAGCCAAGAATTCATCACTTGCTCCATCGACCAAGCAGCTTCACCAAAAACATTCAGGCCCACCATGCGTGAACTGCCTTTGAGCGTATGGAAAGCGCGGCGCAGGGTCGTCATCTCGCCGATGTTGTTGGGCTCAACCACCAAAGCTTGGGTGGCTGCCAAACCATTGCCAGCCACTTCGCGGGCTTCTTCCAAGAAGATTTCAAGCAACTCAGGATCAACCTCGCCAGCATCTACGATCACAGGCGCGGATGGGGCAACCGATGGTGCAGCCGAGTGCGCTAGTGCACCTGCCGCTCCAGCGACTACAGCGGCCATCGGCATCGTGGCATCGGGATTGAAACTGGGTGCGGACGCAACTGAAGGCAGATCGGGCTCTGCGGCGAGAGTGCGCCCCATCAGAGGCTTGAGCTCGCCCTCGATGTCGTCATATACGAACAGCTTCTTGGCCAATACGGGCTGATAGCTGAGCATATCAATCAAAAAGCCCAAAGCGCCAAGGTTGTTGCCTAGACGCTCGAATGTACCTGTGGCCTTCGCTTGATCCACATCCACTTCTGTCACGAGAATTTGCTCGATGCTGTCGCGCATGCGCGTGACGGCGTGAGCGGCTTGATCCAAGCCAAGCACAGTGAGCACTCCACGCATTTGCGTGAGTTTGCCAGGCACGTTGCTAAGCAATACTTTGTCTTGCGGATCGCGGAAATACGCATCCAACATTTTTTCTAGCTCGCTTAAAGTCAGCTTAAGCTCGCCCACCACCGAGCCCATGGTCTGGCGGTCGCTCACGCGCCGGTACAGCTCTTCCATCCACGATTCCAGCGGTTGACTGTCTGCGCCGCCGCGAGCCATTTGCACGCGCTGCGCCAAATGGCCCATGCGGCTGGCTTGCTGCTTGTCATCCGGGTCAAAATCTTCAAAGCTTGCTTCGAGATACAGGATCGCGGTGGCTACTTCCATGCCCAGCGCGGCTTCGGGCGGCCGTTGCTGGCGAGCGGTGCTGTCGACCACTTCGTTAAACGCGCTGGAGAGGCTGCCGCCCGTATTGGGCAACAGTTTGGTAATCGAGTCGACCAGCAAAGACATTTGGTCTTGCACTGGTTTGGCTTTGGAAAGCTCGCCGGCTGTAAATGAAGACCACGACTCCTTGAGCTGGCCGATGCGCTTGCGCGCTTGTACCAAAAGCGTGGGATCAAACTGTCCGTAGAAGCTCTTGCTGTAGTCAACCGGCACATGGTGCGCTAGGCCAAAAACCATGCGCACTTCGCCCAAGAGCGGCGTCATGCCTTTGGGCGACGCCTGAGCACAGAAAAACAGCAAATCTTGCGCCAACCGATCTGGCACATTCAAGTCGCCCTTAGCATGCGTGGCCAGCTGAATCAACAGCCGAGAGACTGTGCGCTTCACATGCAAATCCGGCGTGATCGAGCCGGTCGCGACAGCTTCCAATGTGCCAGCAGCAATCCGCCAAAACGTGCGGAAGTTCGTCTCAACGGGCATAGCGGTTTGGTTGGCCAAGCCCGCACTGAGCTGCGCCAATTCAGCGCAAGCCCCCGTATCGGCGGCTTTCACTACCATGAGAGCAGCTTTGTTAAACCGGGCGCTGAAAGAAGGCTCTAATTCGAGCGGCACAGCGCCTGAGTCGTGCACTTCGCGCCATTGCCAAGGCACAGCCCATAAATCGGCAGGATGCACGCGGCTCGCGCCTGCGAGCTCTTGCACTTCCGCATACTGGCTAAACAACTCCACTGCCGAGGGCGACTTGCCAATCAATAAAGCTTCAAGATACCCCAGCAGAGCATAGCTGGCACGCTCGACTTTTGCTGCTGCTGGATCGGTGCAAAGCTCGGGCTTGGTGACAAACTTTTGCACCGCGCCCTCCATGCCGCGCAGCATAGAAGCTGGCGCAGCAAAGCCCACCATTTCTAGCGCGCCTACCGATTGATGCAATTGTTGACGGGCAATGCGCAGCTGGCTGGCATCTGCTGCATTCAGATCAGAGCCCTTGGCCAACTCAGCATCGCGCACATAACGGCGCAAAGCTTTAGTAGCAGAGTCAAGTGATTTGCGTAATTCGTCGAGCACCCAGGCCAAGGGGCCCAGATCATTGACACCGATGTCATTGTTAGCGCCAACGGGCGTCTTGGTGCTTATGGCCATGGTTCAAGTCATCCTGTTGATTTAAGCTACCGTGCTCGGCTGGCAAAGCGCCATCCAAACTGGAGGTGCATCAGCCAATCTTGAATCGCGATACAGATTGACGCAATTCTTCAGCCACGCGGGAGAGGTCTCGCACCTGCTGCACCGTGGAGCGTGTACCTTCACCGGTTTGCTCAGTCACCGCAAAAATGTGCTGAATATTTCCAGCCACTACGTTAGCCGAATCGGCTTCGCGAGACGCTGATTTAGAAATATCTTCAATCAGCTCTGCGAGGCGGCGTGACACAGAGTCAATCTGCACCAGCGCTGTACCTGCATTGTCAGACAGCTTGGCCCCTTCCACCACACCCTGCGTGGAGCGCTCCATAGCAGCCACGGCATCTTGCGTGTCGGTCTGAATGGCTTTCACCAATGCTGAAATCTGCTTTGTAGCTTCTGCGGAACGCTCAGCCAATCGCTGCACCTCCTCAGCCACCACTGAGAAGCCTCGCCCGGCTTCACCAGCGGATGCTGCTTGAATCGCTGCGTTCAAAGCCAGCACGTTCGTCTGCTCGGTAATGTCAGAAATCAGCTCCGTGATCTCGCCAATCTCTTGTGAAGATTCACCCAATCGTTTGATCCGCTTGGAGGTGTCTTGAATCTGATCACGGATGGAATTCATACCGCCGATGGCGTTTTGCACAGCTTGCAAGCCGGATTCAGCGGCTGACAGCGATTGACGCGCCACCTGAGCAGATTCTTGCGCTTGGCCAGACACTTGGTTGATTCGACCGGCCATCTCCAGCACGGATTGGCCCGTTTCGCGAATCTCGCGCAGCTGCTCTGTCGAAGCG